>JASHOS010000311.1 GCA_030040995.1 Terriglobia bacterium
GAACAGTAAGGAGTAAACGCCATGCCCATGAAGAATCCACCCCATCCCGGCGATTTCATTCGGACCGAGATTATCGAGCCTACCGGCCTGTCGGTCACGGCGGCAGCGGCGGCACTAGGAGTGTCCCGACCCGCGCTGTCAAGCCTGCTGAACGGCAAGGCCGATCTTTCCGGGGACATGGCTCTGCGCATTGAAAAAGCTTTCGGCGTGAAGATGGACACGCTTATGCGTATGCAAGCCTCATACGATATCGCCCAGACTCGCCAGCGCGAGAAGCAAATTCAGGTCCGACGAATTCACCAACTCGCCGACATTCACGCGTAAGAATCCACCTGCTCGGGCCGTTTTACGCCGTGCCGGCGCATCACGGCTTTGGCAAAGCGAGCGCCTACTCGGCAGCCGGCGCATTTACCGCGGCCATGAATTCAACGAAGTTCTGAGCGGCGAGAGCCGCCTGAACCGCTTCTTCGCGCCTGAAAACCCGGCCGGATTCTCCCAGTAATTCCATTTGCGTCTGGCTATCGGCGGTGATAATCAGGATCACCAGGTGACTCAGGCCGCCGCCCCCGGAATCGAATTCCACGCCCTGCCGGTGAAACCCCACAACAACGACTGGCTTCTCCAGGCTCTTTACTCGCGCGTGGGGCACAGCGACGCCGTGCGCACGTCCTGTCCCCGATAGCATCTCCCGCTTCCAGACTGCCTCGAAGAGCCGGTCCGCCGATTCGCCAACGAGTGGAGCCACCAACTCCGACATCTCTCGGATCACTTCGGAATGCGTCTGGCCGCGAAGGCTCGGGATAAAGAGCTTGCTGGAAAGAAAGTCTCGCAGATGGGTTGTGCGGCGCCGCTCCACCAGAAAGTTTACGGAAGGCGCGGCGATTAATGACGTGACCAGGGCCACCAGCACCAAAGCCACAAACATCCGGTCCTTGATCAGGCCAGACTGGATCGCCAGCAGGCCGAGGATGATTTCCATGGCGCCTCGGGCGTTCATCGCCAACCCGGCCACCCATGCGGTTCGCCGGTCCAGGCCGCCCAGCCGGCCTCCCCATCCGATGCCCGCAATCTTACCCAAACAGGCGACGGCAAAAAGGCTTATGAACAAGCTCAAGCTGAAACTCGTCACAAAATTCGCCTGAAGGCCGATACTGACGAAAAACAGCGGCGCCAGGACGTTGGTGACGATCTCGTGAATGTGTTCACGCGTTCTCTTTCGGAGATGGCTCGAATCGCCAACCGCAATGCCCATAATGAAGGCGCCAAACACGGCGTGAATGCCTGCATACTCGGTGAAAGCGGCGGAAGCGAGGGTGAGCGTGAAGATAAATCCCAGTACGCCGCCTGGCCACGACGTATGAGCTTGAATGCGTGGCAGCGCCTTATGAATAAGCCAGCGGCCAACCGTCAGCACCACAACCACAAAGCCGAGTGTCAGCAAAATCGTGTGCTTGAGCTCGGAAAAAGAGACCGCGCGCGCATGCATCATGCCGAGAACAATCGAGAACAGTATCCATCCTACGAGGTCGTCAAACATCGCCGAGCTCAAGATGAGCATCCCGACGTCGCTTCGGAGCAGGCTTAAATCCATGAGGATTTTCGCGACCACCGGAAGCGCAGAAATAGAGAGAGCCGTTCCCACAAAGAGCGCAAAGATTTCCCGATGGGCACCCGGTTCAGCGCCAAGAAATCTCGGAAACAGTCCTGCGGCGATAGTCCCGACCACGAAGGGAACTACCACACCACACGAGCTGACCAGCAGCGCGCTTTTCCCTTGCCGGAAGACACTGCTGAGATCAACCTCAATACCGGCCGTCAGCAAGAACAGCACAACTCCAAGATTCGAAACCACGCTCAAGACCAGGGGAAAGGCCCCTTGGGCCGGAAAGATGGTCGTTTCCAGGTGGGGCGCGAGCATACCGAGACAACTCGGGCCCAGGAGGATTCCGGCAATGATCTCGCCAAGCACCGCGGGCTGGCCGATTTTTTGAGCTAATTCTCCGGCCAGCCTCGCGCCGCCAAGAAGCACGGCCAGCGCCAGAAACATGATGGTGACGTCGTGTGTGGTCAGTTGCGCCATCGATATCGTCCCCGGTTGTAACGCCGCCCTTTGGTGGCTTTGTATCAGGGCATGACTTCAGTCATGCCGACTTGAAGCAAGAGGAATACCGGCTTTAGCCGCTGAGGTCCTCAGGGGCTAAACAGGTTGCGGAAAAACTCTCCTGAGAGCCCCGAATGGTGCTCGTCAAGATTTGTAAGTTATTGATTCGCCGTTCGAGCGACCGCCGTTTTCGGCCGATCCTGGCTCCGAAAAGCCGTTTTTCCGCAGCCTGTAAAGCCCGATCGAAAAGATGAGCTTTTGCGGCACGACTGAAGTCGTGCCCTGATACGGCGGTCATGCGCATCTTTTACCGCCGCCAACCTAGAAATGCCCTCCGGCGAGGCTGAAAAGCAGTACGCCGAGCACGATAAGTGTGACGAAGACATACAACCGGTCGTGTTCTGCCGCGAATGCCACAACGGAAAATGCCACCCGCGCGACCGGAGTAGCGATCAGGATCAGCAATCCGAGTTGAATGATGCCGCGGCCCTGAAATGAAAACGCGTTGCTCAGGATGCCCCGAAGCGTGCGCAGGTTTCGAGGCTCGCCAAGGAAAACGGCATAGTTCGGACGGGCCGTACCATGGCGGAGCAAGAGCACAGTCTCCCCTGCCAGCACGACAACAACGGCCAGAAGAACACCGGCGCGCAGCAACTGGCCGATGATCACTTCAACCTGTTCATCACTCCACCGCATCCCACGCGCTGTCATCTTCAGATCCTCCCTGTGAAGCCATGATAAAGCATCTCAATCGCCAGCACCGTCACGACCGCGCCGAATATGAGCCGGAGCACGCGAGATCGGGTTTTGGGGAGCACCCGGGCTCCGAGGAGCGCGCCCAGCAAGACCCCCACCATCACCGGCATGGCGAGAGCCGGGTCCACGTACCCACGCTTCAGATAGATGCCGGCACTGGCCGCGGCCGTGACCCCAATCATAAAATTGCTTGTGGTCGTCGAAACTTTGAACGGAATACCCATCACCTGATCCATCGCAATCACTTTGAGAGCCCCGGAACCGATTCCCAGCAGGCCGGAGAGCACGCCAGCTCCAAACATCACGCAGAATCCGCCAGGTACCTGCCGAACCCGGTATTTCTTCACGCCCTGAAGCGACGGATAGCTGGAATCCATTCGCAAGAATGAGGCGATGCGGTCGGGCGGCCCCTCCATCGGCGCTTCGCGGCGGGTGCGGAAGGATTCAAACGCCGAATAGAGCAACACGAAACCAAAAATCACCGCAATCGTCGGGGCATGAAGCAGGAGCGCCACTTTGACTCCTGCCAAGGCTCCAACGGTAGTGGCAATCTCAAGAAACATTCCAATGCGGATGTTCGAGATCCCCTCCCTCACATAGGCGGCGGCCGCCCCCGATGAAGTGGCCATCACGGAGATGAGCGTTGCGCCAATCGCGTAGTGAATGTCCACTCCCATCAGCAGAGTGAGAAGCGGAGTGATGACGATTCCCCCGCCCATCCCCGTTAAGGCGCCGAGAAAGCCAGCCAACAGTGAGCCAGCGCCCGCTATTAAAGTGAATTCGAATGTATTCAATGGGAGGACCTCACCGGTATAGGAAAAACAACTCGCGTTCGCTGGGAACGCCACGGTGGTCTGGCCATGCTATAGAGACGAGATTGCCGGCGAGGGCGGTTGCAAAGCTTTTGTTAACTTTTTTTACCCCTGTAGCGCCGGCCTTTAGGCCGGCATGAAATCGAGCGTACCGTCGGTCTTGCTTGGCGGAGCCGGCATTTGCCGCCGGAACGGCGGCGCTACTCGATCGAGACTGAGGCACTACGTTTTCTCGAAAATTTTCGGTCTTGGGTACTTCACAAGCCCACCGGGAGTCCATTTTAATGAAAAAATAATGTCGCATTGTCTTATCCGTCTCCACCGTCTCATTACTCACTGGTTAATATATCGTGTTATAGATTTGTAGTGTTGAGTGGTGGGATGTTTGCTTATAAAGTGAGGCTAATGGTGAGAACATTACGGTTCGCATGGCAAGCGAGAACAGTCTTTTATATCGTTGTGCTCATGACAATATGCCCAGGAGCCAGAGTTCAAGCGGGTGAAACATATTTCGGTCTCGTACCTGTTGCCGAATGTGTCGAGGTACTGCCAAGTGGCATACACCGTGATGCCATCTCCCTCCGGGGCCTTCAAGTAATTAGAGACATCTGTGTCCGTTATGGGGGGAGAAACAGCGGAAAACATATCGATTCGTCCGGTAGGAACGATAGTCCGCTGATTGTTCCAGGGAAGGGGAGTTATCTTCCCGAAGCTCTGGCCAAGGATAATATTGTGGTAGCTTCTTACGATGATCGCGGGCGATCTTCCAAAGTTACTATACCTCATGGTAGCAACTATTTGCTTCCTACCGGTTGGGTTTGGGTAGACCGTCGCAGTCAGGCCGGAATTGTTGATGGTGTCGTTCGCGATCCAGACATAAGGGCGGTCGCCAGCAACGAAGGACTTTCTAGCGTCGCCCAATTGAATCCAAAGGACAATGAACGAAGCGCAAGCGAAGAAAGCCAGTATGCCGGTGAACACCGTCATCCAATCCGCGGATGGTTTCTCTTTTGCGTCGCTGGCGCCGTTTTTATGACCAGTTGGATTTACGCCTTTAGGTGTAGGACCAGCCACAGAACCCTACTACTGATATCTCTTTGGGTCCTTTCTGTCGTTCTCATGGCCTATGCTGTTTGTCTCACGCTTCCCCCGCTGTAGTCCGCGTATCGCACCTCATTTGTTTCGACGCCCTGCGCCCCGAACGCTTGTCGCCTTCCTTTTTTGTTTTCGCGGCTGTTTAGGCTCCGGCTTGACCTTCAGCACGTTCGAGATTACTTCGTCGAATTTGAGCGGATAGAACGACAGTGGTTTCGCTGCGTGGTTCTTTGTTGCCATACCGTATTTAGGCCTTCCTTTTCCTAAACATTTCAGCCAGTATGAAGTGTCCTTTGGGGTCTTTGGCAATATCAGTTCGGTGCCGATATTCTAGGATTCCCCTTTTGGTGAGACCAAGTAAAATCTTCCGACATGTATGCCATGTTCTTACGGTGGATGATACTAGATCGTGTAACTGACTCACATTAATCTGCCCGTGCTGTGCGATGAAATTGATTGCTCGGCTCTCTTCTGGAGTAAGACTCTTGGCTACGGCGTCCCCAAGTACAGAACTGACATCCGAATCGATCCAAGGCCTGCGTTTTCGATAATCGTTCCGTAGCGTCACGCGAACGGAATTTCCGCTCGGTACCGATTTTTGTTCAAAAAGGGGAGCCGGAAGGCTCATAGCCTTCATTTCATCGCGCATTCGCTTAGCTCCCTCATTTGCAAACTTGACAAATCCCAAGTAAAGCATCGCGTCCATAAGCTTCGGGTTTCGCGCATGCTGCGTAATGTAAATATTGTCTGGCGTGACGAAGGGAGGAAATCCCCCAGGGCTCTCGACAACCAAGCGGTCATAAAACATGTCAACTCGGATGTGCATGTTTTTCATGCCGTAAGAACGATGGACGCACGCATTTACAATGGCCTCAAACCACGCATCGCGAGGGTATTCCGGAGCCACATAAAATCTACCGTCGTTTGCCAAACGGGAGAAGTTGCGGACTTGAGAATCAATAAGAGCGGCTGTGTGATCGACGATCTTTGGCAAACTACCCTCTACCCATTCGTCTTTAACTGAATTGTCTCTAGATCCCGTTTGTTCCTGTTCGCCTTCAAATCTGCGAAATCGTAGTCGGCAGCCAGGAAACTTACCCATCGGATCAGTCGCAAAAACTAATATGCATGCTATGTTAGGGATGAAAGATTCATTCTCTATTTTCCCTAAGTGACGAAGCGCCAGTATTTGTTCATTACTCTGATCGTACGAAAGGTTGCGTGATTTCCTGAAATTCTCAGCAAATAACGCAATTTTGTCCTTGTCGAATGCTTCCGGGTACGGAACGTCGAGAACAGGTTCACGCTCGAAATCGAGCTGACCCTTGTCTATCTCAAGCTCACGGCACTCTTCGGTGGAGAGCTTGTGTTTCTGGTCGCCTATCCTGATCCATGCGGTTTCCCCAGAATCGTATACGACACGATCTTGTCGGTATTGCACACGAAACAGTAGGATAAAATCATGACTTCCATCTCGGTTGATCGCTGATATACGTTTCGTGTCATATCGTGCGCCTGGACAATAGACTTTTCCTGCTTGTTCGCGTTCATTGAGCTCTGTTTGGCTGAGACATGTACAGCCGCTGACAGCTCCATTGTCTTCTACTCCAACAGCGATAATCCCCCCATCGGGAAGGGTGTTGGCCCACATAGAAAGGTATTCTCCTAGGGAGCGGGGAGAGGTTCTGGCGCTCTTCCGCTCGAATCGGCGATCCTCTCTAAGATGCTCGAGTAGGGACTCGGCTTGATGATATAATTCGTCAGGACTTAGCAGAGCTAACTTGCTGCTAAATGTGAAAGCTAGCTGCCCCATATTGAAGTGTTGGATGATGTGTTGCAGCAATCGAGTAGATACTCGAGCATGTCTAAGTTTTGTGGTGTTTTAGTTCTCGCTTCCCTTTGAGTCCCTGTACATTAACCTCTTTCCCACAGAACCCTTGATGGCTAATTCCGACCTTTCTCCGTCAGAAATGTCCCGTGCATTATACCTAAAGTCGAACTCGGAAAGATAGGCGGCGTATCGCGCAATCTAAAATGTTACCCGTGGGGTACCGTCGCGCAATTTTAGAATGTTACCCGTTATGGATACGGGTAACCTCATGAGTCTGGCTTCGAGAAGAGAGTATGGGCAGAGAATTCATCATCGGTACCGGCAGGCCGGTTGGGCAGAGAAGCGGCGCATTTTGGACGAGTTTTGCGCCAATTGCCGCTACCACCGCAAGCACGCGATTCGTTTGCTGAACGGTCCTCCTGCGGCCGGGAAGGCGGTTCGGAGGCCGCGAGGCGTCACCTACCGCCCCGCCGTCATTCGGATTTTGAAGGCCGTCTGGGAAGCCGCCGACTATCCTTGGTCGGTGCGGCTGAAGGCGCTGCTGCCGGAATGGATGCCTTGGATTCGCCGCCGTTTCCGACTGACGCCTGCGATCGAGCGGCAACTGCTCCAGATCAGCGCCCGCAGCATTGATTACCGGCTGGGGCCGGAGAAGCGAAAGCGGCGGCGAAGGCTTTATGGCCACACCAAGCCGGGGACCTTGCTGAAGCATCACATCCCGCTGAAGACGGACCACTGAGATGTCGACGTGCCGGGGTATACGGAGATTGGCCTGGTATCGCATTCGGGCAACTCGGCCTGGGGCGACTTCTGTTACTCGCGGAACGTCACTGACATCCACACGGGCTGGACGGAGACGCGGGCGGTGTTGGGGAAGGGC
The DNA here is from genome assembly GCA_030040995.1 of Terriglobia bacterium. GTDB lineage: Bacteria > Acidobacteriota > Terriglobia > UBA7540 > UBA7540 > JASHON01. Next base: position 7,476 of record JASHOS010000311.1, read on the forward strand.
CCGCAGGGGGTGCGGGACGCTCTGGAGGCGATCCGCCAAGCCCTGCCTTTTCCCTTGCGCGGCATTGACTCGGACCATGGGTCGGAATTCATCAATGCTCATCTGTTCCGCTATTGCCGCGCCCAGGCGATTCAATTCACGCGAGGGAGGCCGTACAAGAAAGATGACAACGCACACACCGAGCAGAAGAACGGGACACACATCCGGCGGTTGCTCGGCTATGTCCGTTACGATACGGAAGCGGCACGGCAGGCCATCGACGATGGGTATCG
>JASHOS010000312.1 GCA_030040995.1 Terriglobia bacterium
CGGAGCCGGAGCAGCAACTGATCCTGCACCGATTGGGGCTTAAGCTCCCCGCCCAACCGCCGCCCCGGATCAAGGCCGCAGAGACTTCGCAGGCCGCCCCGCAAAGGCTCCTAATGTAGTGCCGACCTTGGCGATCGCCTTGCTGAAAAGACAAGGCTTAGGTCGGCTCTAGGGCCTCAACTGCGAAAGTCAGGCTAGTCTTTCACTTGTGCACCACATCGGTAGCTTCGGCAGAAGTGCTAAACCGAATGCAACTCTGCCCTCTAGAATCGCACAGATAAATATGGACTTATATCTATGGAGCGACCGCAAAACGCATAAAACACCGCTTATGCCATCGGTCCATCCTCGTAAGTTACTGATTATAAAAGATAATTAGAGGAACGAAGCCAGACGAACCCAAATTTCGAGCCTGGCCGTTGCGCATAAGCTACTGAAATAAACAGGCTTAGCTGATGAAAACGTGCAGTGTCGTACAACCTAATCTAAAAACAGCCACTTGAAAGGGAACCGTGGCTTCGCTGTGGCTTCGGTATAGTTTGGTTTGGAAAACTGGCCAGGATGGGGCTGACGGATCGTAGCTGAGAAGTTGTGAAAAAATTTGGTTCGAGCCGCAGATGAACGCGAATGCACGCAGAATAAGTTCTTTGTTTTGATCCGCGCGAATCCGCCTAAATCGGCGGCCTTTAATTTTTTCACGCATTCTGAGAAGCTGTGAAAAAATTCTCCAGGCCTGTCATCTCCGGGCATGCACAGCCTGCTGGTGAGCAATCCGGATTAGGGATTTTCGCGAAACTTCCCTACCTGGGAATCCGTAGATACTTCTTTAATTTAGAAATTGTTTCACAGCGAGTCCCGTCTGTCCGCAACCAAAACCGAGCTCTCCGTCTCCTCTGTGCGTCCAAAACCTCAAAACGGAGGGCACTGAGAAACTCCGTGGCCTCAGTGTTGACGCTTTTCAAACCGCGGAGGCGCAGAGAACGATTCATTCAAAGTCGAATGCTTAGGGCGAAGTGTTCGCGCGTGGCAAGAAATTGCACGATAGCAGTACACGTTTCGGCACTACGCCGCCAAGCCCGCAAGATGTATGTAGAAAGGAAGATGATGATGATTACAGGTACGAAGTCCCTCGTTACGGCAATCTGCATTGCGCTGGCCGCAGCCCTCAGCCTGCTGGGCATGCCCGTCTATGCACAGAATAATTCTACTCCCGGCAAGGGAAGCTCCTTCGAGCAGGCCGTCGGCAGCACCTACACCCGCACCGGATGGTTCCCGAACATAGCGGCACCTTATATGAATCCGCGCATTCCTCCTTTCCATCTCAGCAATTCCGCGCTTCTTAACGAGCTGATCCAGAACGGAGTGATGAATCTCTCGCTCCAGGACGCGATTGCCTTGGCCATCCAGAACAACCTCAATATTGCTGTGGACCGATACAATCCCGAGTACGCAGCTATTGATCGTGTCCGGGCCGCGAGTGGCCAGGCAACGCGCGGCATCCAGGGGGCCTTTTCATCAAACGCCCTTTTTTCCAGCTCCCTGGGAGGCGGCCTGTCAACAGGCGTAAGCAGCTTCTCAGCGGGTTCTTCCGGTACCGCGACCGGCGGACTCGGCCTTCGTAGCGCTGGTGAACTCGGTTCATTCGATCCTGTCTTGGAAATTTCCACCGGCTGGGGTTATAGCGTGTCCCCTCTCGAAAACGCTGTCCTCAACGGTACCAATATTTTTACAGGGAACCTGGGTGAGTATAGCGTCTTCTTCGGCCAGGAGTTTCCTACGGGTACCAGCTACTCGATCAGCGTTGGGGGGGAAAGAGAGTCGTTTAATGCCACCGATTACATTTTTAACCCGGAAATTGTGACCGGATTGACGATTGGCGTAAGCCAAAACTTGCTGAATGGCTTCGGTTATCGCGCCAACGCCAAATTCATACGCATTGCCGACAACGACATCGGTATCTCCAAAGATTACTTCAGGGAACAGATCTCGACGGTAATTCAGCAGGTCATCAACGATTACTGGACGCTGGCCAAAGATAAGGAGAGTGTGGACGTGGCCCAGGAGGCCGTGGATTATAACCAAGAACTTCTTAAGCAGAACCAGGAGCAAGTGAGGATCGGGACTCTGGCGCCATCCGACGTGATCCAAACCGAATCCAACTTGGCCACCGCGCAGCAGAACCTTATCACGGCGCAGACCACCTATCTGCAGCAAATGGAGGTCATCAAAACCGATATCGCCAAGAAAGTGATTCCTCCGCTGCTCACCGCTCAAATTCACCCTACGGATATCCTGCCGAAGCCCGAGAACAATCCGGTTCCCACGGTCGAGGAGGCGATCGACCAGGCGCACGCCAACCGTCCCGAGGTGGATATTGACGCGTTGAACTTGAAGAACGAAGCGGTCGTGCTGAAGGCCAATCGTAATTCCTTGCTGCCGTCGCTGAACGCTTTTGCCACTTATGGGCCCAGCGGACTCTACGGCAATCGGGTGCTGTTTGCTCCCGGCAACGAATTCGCGCCTATCGGGAGCGTACCGGGCGGCCTGGGAACGGCGCTGACGCAGCTTCTTCAGAACCGTTATCCCAGTTACTCGGCCGGGTTTACGCTGGAAATGCCTATCCGGAATCGCCAGGCCCAGGCGGACGCGGCTCGGGCGCTACTCGAACAGCACTATTTGCGGACCGTCGACCAGCAAGATTTGAACGCCATCGACCAAGCCGTGCGCGAGGCGGAGATCGGCTTGACTCAGGGGCAGGCGCAAATAGCTGCGGCTCAAAATGCGGTCGCCTACGCGCGCGAGGAATATGGGAACGAGCAAAAGAAATTTAAGGTGGGCGAATCGACCGTCGCCTTGGTCATTCAGATGCAAAACAGCCTGACGCAGGCGGAAGGCAACCTGGTAACCGCACAGGCCAGCTATGCTCAGGCGCTCGTTCAATTCGAGGAGTCGACGGGCACGCTCTTGCAAAAAAACAATATCGAGCTGACCGATGCCCTGACCGGACACGCCTCGCGCCCGCCGAGCATTCCGGGAACCCCGCTCACTGAGAATAAGTAGCGCCGGGCTTCAGCCCGGCACCTGGCCAGATGCCGACCTGAAGGTCGGCGCTACACGGCGGGGCGAACCCGAAGCTGAGGCATCACGGGACGGCGTCATTTCTTATTGACAGGGCAGGGCCGGATCAGACAGTATAATTATACGTAGTGTGTATAATTATGCTTCAAAGAATCTCGGCAACGATGACAGCAGATGAGGCGAGGGCGGAAACCAGCGCGTGCGTCACGGCTCGGGTAGCGGTCGTTGGCGCCACCGGTTATGCAGGGCGGGAGCTGATTGCACTGCTCGCCCGGCACCCGGCGGCGCAGATGATCCGCTTGATGTCGTCGGGGCGCGACGGCAAGCCCGGCGTTCGGCTTGAAGTACCTCACCCCGCCTTACGGGGCCTCTCCGAAGTACCCGTGACCCCGCTGCGCGTCGAAGAACTTACGCCGTCAACTCTGGACCTTGTTTTCCTGGCCACGCCCCACGAAGTCTCTCACGCCATCGCGCCGGTACTGGTCGGCCGCGGCATACGGGTAGTGGACCTTAGCGGCGCTTTTCGCCTGGCAGATGCCGGATTGTACCCGGACTGGTATGGGTTCGACCACTCGCAGCCCCAGCTCATTGCTGAAGCCGTCTACGGTCTTCCGGAGCTCAACACCGCAGCCGTACGTCGAGCGCGGTTGGTGGCGAATCCCGGTTGCTACGCAACCTCTGTGATCCTTGCGCTGGCTCCGGTGCTCCGGGCGGGCATCGTCGACGCCGATGCGGGAATCGTTTGCGACTCCAAATCGGGCGCCACGGGCGCCGGACGCACTCTGCGCGACGATCTCCTTTTCTCGAACGTTAGCGAAAACTGCCGCGCCTACGGCCTTTTCAAACACCGCCACGTCCCGGAAATACTGCAGGCGCTCAATGTTCCTGCCGGCGCCTTCACCTTCACTCCCCACCTCGTGCCCGTCGCGAGGGGAATTCTCAGCACCATCTATTTGCGCCTCCGCCTGACGCTCCGCCCTGAAGACCTGGCGCGAACGTTCCACGACTTCTACGCTCATGCTCCTTTCGTGCGGGTTTACGGTGATGGCCAGCTTCCCGAGATTCAGAGCGTCGCCCATTCGCCCTACGCGGATATTGGCTGGGAGTACGATGCGTCCACCCGGCGGCTGGTGATCGTTTCCGCTCTCGACAACCTGGGAAAGGGCGCTGCAAGCCAGGCCATCCAGAACATGAACCTCATGCTGAACTTCGCGGAGGATGCAGGCTTGCGATGAAGCTGGTCATTAAGATTGGCGGCGCCGCGGGCGAGGACCGCAAAACGCGCCTGGGTCTGGCGCGGCAGATTGCTCAACTGCGGCGAGGAGGGGCCGACGTCGTCGTGGTGCACGGCGGGGGAGAAAGATTGACGCAAACCCTCCGGCGATTGGGCATTGCCGCCGAGTTCGCAGACGGCTTGCGAGTGACGGACCGCGAGACCCGCGACGTAGCGCTGATGGTGCTGGCCGGGATCGTCAACAAGCAGTGGGTGGCGGAAATCGAAATGCAAGGCCAGCCCGCGCTGGGCATTTGCGGAGGTGACGGAAGGTTAATGGAAGCGCGGAAGCTGCTTTTGCGCAAAGGGAGACAGGTCCGGGACCTCGGCTATGTGGGCCGGCCCATCCAGGTGAATACGGCGCTTCTGGAAATGGCGTTCGAGCGATCGATGGTACCGGTGGTGGCAAGCATGGCGCTTGGCCCAAAGAGCGAGTACTACAACGTCAACGCTGACGATTTTGCCGCGGCCCTTGCCAGCCGGCTCGAAGCAGACCGGCTGATTTATCTCACCGAGTCCGGCGGCGTTTGGGACGCGCGGCAGAGACTGCTCCCTAAGGTAGCGGCGAGCGAGATTGCGGATATGATTCGCAAAGGGGTTGTGCGTGACGGCATGATTCCCAAGCTTCGCTCCTGCCAGCGCGTGCTCTCGGGAGCGGTTCGCGAAATTGACATCATCTCGGGAAAAGCGCCCGCCGGAATTCTCGAACTGTTGAATGGACGCAGGGGTGAAGGGACGCGCATCGTAAAATGACGGCCATGATGAATTTCGAAGCAATCCGGGAGCTTGAGAGCCGAGTGCTCGTCCCCACCTACGAGCGATTCCCCATCCTGGCGGTGCGCGGCGAAGGTTGCTGCTTGTTTGACGACCAGGGCAAGAAATATGTGGACTTCTTCGGCGGGCTGGCCGTAAATTCACTCGGCTATGCGCACCCGGAGATTTTGAAGGTCCTGCGGGACGAATCGGAGACGCTTCTTCACGTTTCCAACTTGTTCTATCACTCCTACCAAGCGCCGCTCGCGGAACAACTCGCGCGATGGGCGGGTCTCGACCGGGTCTTCTTCGGAAATTCGGGCACAGAGGTTGTGGAAGCCGCGATCAAGCTGGCGAGAGCCTACGCGCGCAAGCGGTATCCCACCGAACCGTTTGAGCGCTATGAGATTCTGGCCGTCCAAAATTCGTTTCATGGACGAAGTCTCGGAGCGCTTTCGGCCACCTGGCCGGAAAAGTATCGCAAGCCCTTTGCCCCGCTCGTCCCGGGCATCCGGTTTGTTGGCTTGAACGATCTTGCCAGCCTCGAAGCAAATTTCACTTCGCGCGTTGCCGGCATCCTCATTGAGCCGATTCAAGGAGAAGGCGGGGTGGTGGAGATCAGCGGAGAATTTCTCAAGGCTGCTGAAACGCTCTCGCGGAAACACGACGCGCTCTTGATTTGCGATGAAATCCAGTGCGGGCTGGGACGTACGGGGCGGCTTTTTGCTTTTCAGAAGTTCGAGTTGAGCCCTGACGTGGTCCTGGTGGCCAAACCTCTGGCGGCAGGTTTGCCTCTCGCCGCGATGATCGCCCGCGAGAGCGCCGCCCAGGCGCTTTCCCCCGGCCTGCACGGCACTACGTTCGGCGGGGGACCGTTGCAGTGCCGCCTGGCGCTTAAGGTGCTGGAGATCATCGGCCGTCCCGGATTTCTTGAGGGCGTTCGGAAAACCGGCGCGTACTTCCGGCGCCAGCTTGAAAAATTACAACAGGAATTGCCCGTAATATCCGAAGTCCGAGGCGAAGGATTGATGCTCGCCGTCCAGTTGACGGTGCCGGGAAAGGCTGTAGTCCGCCAGGCGCTGGAAGCGGGATTCCTGATCAACTGCACCCAGGAGAACGTGTTGAGATTTCTACCGCCGCTGACCCTGGAGCAGAGTCACGTAGACGCGCTGGTCGAGGTTCTCCGTCCGATTCTGGCGGGGCTCGCTTCCCAACATAAATCGCAGGAGGTACACGCATGAGAGCCGTTATGACGTCTTTGGAGCTGCAGGAAAAACTCACCGTTCAGGATTTAATCGCCGAACGCGATCTGACGAGAGGCGATATCGACCTGATCTTTGGCCTTGCGGGGCGCATGAAGAGGTCTCCCGCCTCTTTCGCTCGGGCGCTGGAAGGAAAGCAACTGGCCATGATCTTCGAGAAGCCTTCTCTGCGCACGCGAGTGACATTTGAAGTGGGCATCACCAGCATGGGCGGCAATGCCGTATACCTCGACCATGCAAAGCCCCGGCTCGGCGAGCGGGAGAGCATTCGGGACGTCGCCCGTAACCTGGAACGCTGGGTGGACGGGATTGTGGCGCGCACCTTTTCCCACGCCGCCGTGCTGGAATTTGCCAGTTATGCGTCCATCCCCGTGATCAACGGCCTCAGCGATCTGCTCCATCCCTGCCAGGCCATTTCTGATTTTTTCACGCTCGAAGAAAAATTTGGAGCGTTGGAAGGCCTGCGGATAGCTTTTGTGGGCGACGGGAACAACGTCTGCCACTCCCTGATGATGATGGCTGCCCAAACAGGAGCTGTTTTGAACGTCGCGACGCCCGCGGGATTTGAGCCCAAGGCTGATATGGTCGAGGACGCCCTGGCTTGTGCAAAGGGCACGGGGGCGAAACTCGTCTTTTTCAAGGATCCTTTTGAGGCGGTTGAAGGCGCGCAGGCGGTCTATACGGACGTTTGGGCCAGCATGGGCCAGGAGTACGCGGCTCATCTCCGGTCTCAGGTCTTTGCGCCGTATCGCGTCACGGACGAGCTTATGTCGGCAGCGGAGCCTGGTGCGGTGTTTATGCACTGTCTTCCCGCTCACCGCGGCCAAGAAGTCGTAGACAGCGTGATCGACTCTCCGGCCTCCATTGTCTACGACCAGGCGGAAAACCGCTTGCACGTGCAAAAGGCCATCTTGCTGCTGCTGTTGCGTAACGGACAGTAGTAGGGGTAGCGCAGACTTCGTGCTTTTCGAAGTCTGCGGCTTTTTGTTTGGGATTTACGCACAAGCCGGTTTTCCGCAGGGGTACGGCAAGCCGTACCCCTACCATCTCCCCAAATGACACGAGAGCCACAATCCGAAACGTTGACGGCGATCCGCAAAGCTGAATTGCGCGACGTTCCCGCAATTTTCAGCATGATCAGTCATTATGCGGCGGAACGAATCATGCTTCCCCGCCCCCTCACCGATCTTTACGAGTCCGTGCGCGAATTTCTCGTGGCCGGGAATCAAAAGGGAGAAATAGCAGGCTGCGGAGCACTGAAGCTTTACAACGCAGAACTGGCCGAAATCCGCTCGCTGTGTGTCAATCCGAAAATACAACACCGGGGAATCGGGCGACTGCTCACTGAAAAGCTGCTCGCGGAGGCGGAGAGCTTCGGACTGAAGACCGTGTTTGCGCTAACGACGACGCCAGAATTTTTTGCGAAGTGCGGCTTCAGGGAGGTTGCCCGGGAACGATTCCCAATGAAAGTTTGGCGTGACTGCCTCCGTTGTGACCGCTATTTTCATTGCCACGAAAAAGCGGTGTGCCTTGACCTATCCTCAACCTCGGAGCTTGTGAAGACGCAAGCCGAGCCTGCTGAAATTTCCGCGTGACGCTAAACCTCTTCGGGCGCCACAAAGGGCGCACGGTAGCCGCCAAAGCTATGAAACGAACCCTGCCCTCGCCCCCTTGGGGGGAGAGGGTGGACCGCGGCCGGCGCTTTCTCCAGCCGGAGCGGGCCGGGTGAGGGGGGTTCTGCCGGCATTTTCAAGACAGGCACGACTTTATTGCGCTGTTTAAACCTCCTCGGGCACCACAAAGGGCGCTCGGTAGCCGCGGCCCACGCCCCGCACCATCATCTGAGCTTCTTCATCCCCAACTACTTCTTGCGTATCCGGGTTGAAATATATCGTCCGGCCCAACCGGTAGGACGCGTTGGCCAAATGCAGCATTACGCACGAGGTGTAGCCCTCTTCGACGGGAGCGTGGAGGTTCTCCCGTTTCCGGCTGGCGACACAATCAACAAAGTTGGCGAAGTGGGCCACCTCGTCGTCGCCTGCGGTAACGCTCGGCTGAGGTTCCTGGTCTTCCCCCAGCCAGATCTTATACGTCTGCGCGTCTTCATCTCCGGTTGACAAGTAACCTTTGGACCCGTAAAAGATATCACCAATGGTATCGCGGGTGCCCGCATTGGGTCCGAGGCGAGGAGCGTTTGGAGGCGGCGCCGGCGCCCCAAGAGCGGGAGTTCCGATCTCCGCCTCGTTGTTCGTGATCCAATGACGCACCTCAAAAGTGATCATGCGCCGTTTCCCATTCGGCAGATCAAATTCGAAACCGCACGACAAATCATTGGGTGTTTCCTGATCGTCGTCGAACATGAAATGCCCGCCAATTGCCGAGACCTTATTAGGAAAGCCCACGCCCAGCCCCCAGCGCGCCAGGTCGATCTGATGGATGCCCTGATTGCCAAGGTCGCCTGAACCGTACCACCAGAACCAGTGCCAGTTGTAATGAAAGCGGTTCTTGGTGAACGCATGCACGGGCGCCGGACCGGTCCAAAGGTCGTAATGCACTCCCGCCGGCACCGGCTGAACGGGAGCGTGCCCGATCGTATCGCGCCACTTGTAACACAAACCGCGCGCCATATAGGTCTCGCCCAACGCGCCTCCGTGGAGCTTCTGAACGGCTTCCCGAATCGCTGTTGCCGACCGGATTTGTGTGCCGTGCTGCACAACGCGGTTGTACCGCTGGGCGGCCAGCACCAACTGGCGGCCTTCCCAAATATTGTGGCAGCACGGCTTCTCAATGTATGCGTCTTTCCCCGCCTGGCACGCCCAAATGCCAATCAGCGAATGCCAATGATCGGGCGTTGCTACCGAGACCGCATCGATGGATTTGTCGTCGAGGACCCTGCGGACATCGACGTATGTGGCAGGTTTGGGAATGCCCATCTTCTCCATTTGCGCCACGCGCCGCGCCAGCACATTTTCGTCTACGTCGCATACCGCAGCAATTTCGGCGTTCTTGATCTTGGCGTAAGAACGCACGTGATCCATTCCCCGCTCGTGGAGCCCGCAAACGGCCACCCGCACGCGGTCGTTGGCGCCGAACACTCTTCCGGGCTGGGTAATAAAGCTGACTCCTCCGAACGCCGCGAGGCCCGCCGTGGCGGTAATTCCTGTTTTCAAAAAGTCACGCCGGGTTACTTCTTCGTTTTCTCCCATGGGTTCCTCCGTAGATGGTTTGCCGCCGGAAGCTCGCGCTCCGGCCTCGTGGTTGTAACGCACGATGATAACCCTTTACCCGGCGGGACGGGAAGCACCCCTTTCCGCCTCACCCTCGCGCCGAGCGCTGAGTGTGTCCCACATCTCTTGCCGGACACCAGGGGCGAACCTGTAAGGTGTGTCCTCGCTACGAAAAAGAGAAAGTAAGGACAGCAATTTTCCCTCTCCCTCGGGAGAGGGTGGACTGCGGCCGGCGCGGGCCGGGTGAGGGGGTCTATTCCGGGTCGTCGATTTTTACCGCTTCGAACAACGGTTCGCTATCGAGCCGGACGGCGGCGTTCACACCTAACCCAGCCAGATTCGAAAAGACGCAGAGCGCAGACCGGCGTTTTGTGCAGGTCTGCGGCTTCTATCCCTCGAACTCGAGAAAAGCAGCAGACTCTCTGAAATGCGAGAGTCTGCGCGGTTCCGGGCAAGCTCCTGACATACGCGCTCCTCGTCGGCTAGCCGGGCGGCGAACGTCCATCCACGGGAAGCGTCAATCGAGCTTCTGCGCCGCGGCCCGAGGAGCGATTTTCGAGTGTTAGCGAGCCGCCATGAGCCTCAGCGATTTGCCGGCAAAGAACGAGGCCGATACCCGCGCCGCCCGGTTTGGTGGTAAAAAATGGGACAAACAGGTTACTCTGGTTTCCAACTCCCAAGCCTTCGTCCTCAATTCGCACTTCAAGAGTTGAGCCGCTTTTCCGCCATCCGACTCGAACCCCACCTCCGGTTTCAAGAGACGCCTCGGCAGCATTACGGATGAGGTTGATCAAGAGCTGTTCGAGCTGATCCGGGTCCGCCTGGATCGTCAATTCAGGCCCTGGGAACACGCTTACTGGCAGGCGGTTTTCCAGACCGGCGACACGCCGAATCCAGCCCGTGACCTCCATCGGCCGGACGCTCGGCTTCGGGAGCCGCGCCAGGTTTGCATAGGCGGCGGTGAAGCGGCTTAGGGCCTCTGCACGCCCTCCAATGATGCGCAGACTCCGTTCGGTATCCTCTTCCCAATCCGCGGGCCTTGGTTTGCGCCGCAGCAAAGTTTCCAAACTGGCGGCCATGGATTTGATCGGCGCGAGTGAGTTGTTAATCTCATGTCCCAGAACGCGCACCAGCTTCTGCCAGGCTTTCAACTCCTCTTCGCGGAGAACGCGCGTAAGGTTGGTGAGAACTAAAAGTTGGAGGGGCAATCCACCCTGACGGAAATCAGAACGGCTTACGTCCCAGCGCGCCGTCCCTTCTGGGGCGCCCGGAAAGGACATCGGAACAATGCGCCGGGGTTCACCTTGAAGGCAATGAGCTAAACCAATTTCCGTGGCGGTCGAACCCGACAGCCGCTCCAGAGGCAATCCGAGCAGCCGGGCGGCGGCACGGTTCGCCAGCCTCAACCTCTGGTCCTCATCAAAAGCGAACACGGCAACGTCGATCTCCTCCATCACTTTGCGGAGAAGCGTCGTCGCTTCCAAAGCGTCGAGCCTTTGCTCGCGTAAAGTCGTCGTGAGCGCGTTCGCCTCACGCATCACTTCGGTCAGAGGGTCCTCGCCGGTCGAGGTTCGCGCCCGAAATGAGTAGTCACCTTCGCGCACCGCCGCCAAAAGGTTGGAAAGCGTCTGCAACGGCGTCTCCAGACGGCGCCGCAAAGCCAAAGTGAATACCAGCCAGCAGCCCACGACCAAGACCGAAAGTGTCCACTGCAGCCGCGAACTGTAATTTCCGGACCACAAAAGGACCAGCGCCAGCACCACCGCAGGCAACGCTGCCAGCAGTGACATGGTGAGCGCGCGGCGGACAAAAACGAGTTTGCGGACGGGAGGGCCGGGCTGGGCGCGGGGTGACATACGATGAGCATAACAGGAAGCAGTCAGCAGTCAGACGGCGGAGTAGCGCAGACTCTCGCAATTTCAGAGAGTCTGCGGTTTTTCTCGAACTCCGGGGACAAACGACGCAGCAGCGCAGAGTTCCCCGTTTTTGGAAACTCTGCGGATTGTCAGCACGTCCCTAACGAAAGCGGCAGACCTCGAAAGGTACAAAGTCTGCGCCCTGGCACCTGAAACCTGTAACCTAGCAGCTACTCGTAGCGCAGCGCCACCATCGGGTCCACTCTTGCCGCTCGGCGGGCGGGGACGTAGCCCGCCACCAGGCCCACGACGAGCAATGCACCGCTGGCTGCAGCAAGCGACAAGGGATCATAAAACGTCACGCCAAATAGCATATGCGCGATGAGGCGCGCCGTAGCGAGCGCGCATGGCACTCCGATAGTCACACCAGCCAGCGTAAGAGCCACGGTTTCTCGCAAAATCATTCGCAGCACATTCTTACGCTGGGCGCCGAGAGCGAACCGGATGCCGAGTTCGTGGATGCGCCGCGTAACGTTGTAGGCCATCAAGCCGTAAAGCCCAATCGCGGCAAGTAAGAGCGCGAGTCCCCCGAAAAAGGTGGAAAGCATCGCGGTGATGCGCTCCTGGGAAATGGAGCGAGTAACCGCTTCGGCGAGAGGCTGCACCGAAAGCACGTACTGGCGTCCGAGCGAGTTGACAACTTGCCGCAGAGCGGGCAGCATCGCGGCCGAGGAGAGCTTTGTGTGAACGAGCAACTCGTCAAAGTCAGCCCGGCGCTTATATTGCAAGGTTGGGATGTAGACGGTGGGCTGCGACGGCTTTCGGATGTCGTAGAGGCTCGCATTGCCTACAACTCCGATAATCTCGAGGTTCCGCCACTCTGGCTCAGTGGTGACGTCGATGCGCCGCCCGATTGGGTTACCGCGGGGAAATAATCTTTGGGCAAAGTTGGCACTGACGATTGCGACCTTGGGGGCATGTTCGTCGTCCTGCCAAGCGAACGTGCGCCCTCGCAAAAGCGAAATACCCGTGGTGCGGAAGAAGCCCGGCATGATTCTTTCGCAATCGGACGTAATGAGCTCATTGGTCCGGCCATGAATACGGACGTTCACAGTCCATTCGAATCCTTCTCCAATGCCCCCATGCTCGACAGCGGCTGCGGATACGCCTGGCAGGTGTGATGTGCGGTCGGTCAATGCGCGAAAATAACTAGCCGGGTCGATATTTTTAAATCCATTTGTCCTGGGCCAAATCCGGACCTCCAGCATGTTGCCAATTCGAAAGCCAGGCTGGACCGCACGCAATTGCTCGAGTGTGCGGATGAAAAGCCCGGCTCCTGCCAGGAGAACGAGTGAGATCGCGACCTGGGCGATCACCAGGCTTCTCCCGAGTTTCCCGGTTCCACGTCCCACCGTACGGGATGTTTGCTGTAAGGCAGAATTGGGATCTTCGTGAGAGGCACGCCACGCCGGAGCGAGGCCGCAGAGTACGCCAGTGAAGAGGGCCACGGCGGCAGTAAAGCCGAGTATTCGTAAATCTGGAGAGAGATTGAGCGCCACCGGAACAGCGAAGCCAACCTGTCCTAACATGTAAGCGGCGAGCGCGTAGCTTCCCCAGTTGGCAAAACCGAAACCGGCCACCGTTCCGGCGGTGGATAGTAGGACGCTCTCAGTGAGCACTTGCCGGCCGATCCGCGCGCCCCGCGCCCCAAGCGCAGCGCGCACGCCGAACTCGTGATTCCGAGCCGCCGCTCGCGCCAGCGTAAGGCTCGCCAGATTGACACAGGCAAGCAAAAGGACAAATGCGGAGATTCCCAGCAGAATGTAGACCGATTTCGCCAAGAGGACCCGCACGAACGAACTGCCCGTAGCGCCGTATTCGACGCTCATTTGCAAAGACTGCCAAATAGCACTTTCCGCGGGCGTCTGCTCGACGGGTGTCGTGGCTTGGCGAATAGCAGGCCACAAAGAATCGAGCTCCGCGCGTGCTTGGCCGACTGTCACACCAGCTTTCAGCCTTCCCGCGGCGTCGAGCCACAAGACGTTGCGGCTCTGAAGGTCTTTTTGCAAAGCCGTTAGAGGGATCGTAATTTCAGCTTCGCTGTCGGCGCTCATCGCGTTGAAAGCCTTGCGCGTCACGCCGATGATGGTGAAAGGCACACCTTCGATTTTGAGGGTCTTGCCCACAACGTCTCTCTCGCCGCCATAATTGCGTTGCCAGAAGCCGTAACCGAGTACGGCAACTTGCGCGGGAATGGCCGAGCCGAGATTCACGTCGCCCGGACCCAGTAGCCGGCCAACTGCCGGGATGGCCCCCAGCTCTGAATAGAAGTTACCGGTAACCTCCCAGACGTCCGCACGTGAACGCTGACCGTGAGTTTCGAAGTTGAGGATAAAGTCCTGCCATGCGAAGGTTCCGAAAAAGACCCTCTGATCGCGCGCCAATTCTTCGAACATCGGCAGTGAGACTGAAGCGTAATTGTCGCCGGGTGTATGTGCGCCAAAGAGGACGATCTGCTCGGGATGGGACACAGGCAAGTCACGCAGAACAAGCGCGTCGAGGAGACTGAAGATAGCGGTGTTCGCGCCGATGCCGAGGGCTAGCGTAATAACCGCTATCGCTGTGAATCCCGGATTGCGGCGAAGCTGGCGCAGGCCATAACGCACGTCCTGGATCAGATCTCCAAGCCAGCGCAGCCGGTCGGCGTCGCGGCACGCCTCCTTTTTCTGCTCGACCCCGCCGAAGGCTCGGAGCGCCGCGTATCGAGCCTCTTCCGGCGACATTCCCGCCTCGATATTCTCCCGCGTCTTCAGCTCGATGTGATGTTGCATCTCGTCGTTCAAGTTGCGCTCAGATTGCCGATGCCGCGCGGCGGACGCGATACGCTTCACCCAACCCATGATTCTTTCCTCCCAACCTGCCGTTCACCTGCGCTCAAAACCCCCTCGCCCCCATAGGCGTTAAATTGAGCAGAGACGCCGGAAGTTCCCGCAACCGTCAGACCCGCGCCGTGGCGCCCTGAAAGGGCAATATGTAATAGCCGGGGGCAGCGCCCCCGGAAAGCAAGCGCCAAAATCAGATTCGACCCTGGAGGGGTCGCATCCGACTTCACGACCACAAATAGCGCTCCTCATAGGTAACCCGATATTTCTCGAGCAGGGCGACGAGTTCCTGCTCAAAAGTCTGCTTCCTGTGCCTTTCCTTCTGCCCGCCGATGTAGTGCTTCACGGCGTCCACCTGAGACTCCCCTATCGTGAAGGCCCCGTACCCATCTTGCCAGCCGAAGCTCCACAGATTTGCGCCCTGGCTCTTGATCCGCTTCGAAGAACTCTTCTTAAGTTCTTCCATCAAGTGGCTCAGTGCGATATTTTTCGACTGCGAGATCAATAAGTGAACATGATTCTCGGTTCCGCCGATCGCCAGGCTATGGTGACGCGAGGTGCTTGAGCGTCCCTGACATGTAACGGTAGAGTTCCGGCTCGACTTCGGGCCGAATGTTATGTCGTCTCCCCTTGGTTGAGAAAACAATGTGCACCATCAGGCTGACCAGAGTCTGCGCCATGGATCCTCCCTGCCGATGTGACCCTTTCAGGGTCAGGCCGACCGCCTCCAGTTTTCCGGGGGCGTTGCCCCCGGCTATTTTATGCATCCCCTTCGGGGATTCTCCAGAACGAAAAGCCGCAGACCTGCACAAAACGCAGGTCTGCGCTACCTGCCACCCGCTATACGCGCTGAACGCTGAGTGCTGGATGCTGAAGGCTGAAAGCTTCTTCTCACGCAAACCGCAGCACTTTGGCTACGCCTTCGACCACCCGCGTCCAGTCCTCCTGCTCCTGGGCCAGACGCTTTTTCCCTTTTGGCGTCAGGTGATAATATTTAGCCCGGCGATTGTTTTCCGACGCTTTCCAGTCCGGACGAATCCATCCGGCCTGCTCCATGCGATGAAGTGCCGGATAAAGAGAGCCTTCCTCTACCCGCAGGGCGTCTTCTGACAATTGTTTCACCCGCAACGTGATGCCATAGCCGTGCTCCGGACCGCGCGCCAGCACCTTCAGGACCAGCAGGTCCAGCGTTCCTTGCAGCTTGTCGTATCCCATGAACGTCTCCTAGTTATCTAGGATATCGTGCGCCTGTCGCGGTCTGATGTCAAGAGTTGCTTTCTGTATCCGGGGGTTCCTGCATTCGGGTGTTCTGCATTCGGGACGACAGGGGCGGAAAATCAATGTACAATGCGTTGACCGGCTGGCCTTACCCGACCGAGAGATAGGCGGAACGCGAAATGAAGACTATCACGAATTATCAAGACCTGAAACTGACCGCGCGGCTGATGGCATTCGCGTTTCTGGGATCGGTGTGGGCGAGCGCGCAAGTGGGCGGCGCGCCGCGTAAGGCATCCAGTCTTCCTGCCTATCCGATCAAAGTCAGCGCGAACCGGCGTTATCTGGTCGATCGAAACAACATTCCATTCCTGATTGCCGGCGACTCTCCGCAAGCGTTGATCTACCGGCTGAGCGAAGCGCAGGCTGAAAGCTACTTTGCCGACCGGCAGGCTCACGGGTTTAACACGGCGGGGTGGATCGACGTTGTTTGTGCCGGGCGCGATTATCCCCGTAACATTTACGGCGCCACATATGACGGCATTCATCCCTTCACCGGATTCATTGGGGGAGGAACCGATTGGACCCATTATGATCTTCGCAAGCCCAACGAAGCCTACTTCGTCCGGCTCGACCACATCGTCGAACTCGCGGCAAAACACGGCATATTGGTCTTCCTTGATCCCATGGAGACTGCGGGGTGGCTCTCGACGCTCCGCAACAACGGCCGGGCCGACGATTACTCCTACGGGCGATATCTTGGAAACCGCTACAGGAAATTCCCCAACGTCGCATGGATCAATGGCAACGATTTTAGTGGCTGGAAAAATTCTAGCGATGATGCGCTGGTCCGGGCGGTAGCCCAGGGCATCAAGTCCTCCGACCCCGGTCACATCCAAACCATCGAGTTTAACCCGCCCACCGGCTCGTCGTTAGATGATCCGGCTTGGACGCAGCTCGTCTCGATTAACGGCGCATACGTCTACGGGCCGACGTATGTTCAAATGCTCTACAACTACGACCAGAAACCGGTCATGCCCGCCTTCCTGATGGAGGCGCATTATGAATTAGAGAACGTTGGAAGTCCACCGGATTTCGGGACGCCCTCGGTGCTGAGGCGCGAAGAGTATTGGGCCATGCTGAGCGGGGGGAAGGGACAATTTTATGGAAACCGTTATACGTGGAGTTTTGCGCGCGGATGGCAGGCTCATCTCGACACCACCGGAGTGAGACAGCTTGGAATTTGGAAGACCTTCTTTGACTCCTTACCGTGGCAGAATCTCGTTCCGGATCAGGCGCATACTGTGATCACAGCAGGCGTCGGGAGTTATGGCAACATTCACAGCACCCGAGTGAGCGAAAGTGATTATTGCACTGCTTCCAAGACTCCCGACGGCGGGGTGGTGGTAGCTTACGTGCCCACGGCGCGGGCGATCACCGTTAACATGGCCAGCCTGAAAGCACCTGCATACGCCAAGTGGTTTGATCCTACCAACGGAACTTACACAACAATTCCCGGAGGGCCGTTTGGTAACTCAGGCAGGCGGCAGTTTACGCCGCCCGGGAAGAACAGCGCCGGCGACAGCGACTGGGTTCTGTTGCTGAAAGCTTCGCCTAGTGCCCAGTTTCATAAATAGGCGTAACTTTGGCTGTGTATCAGGGCACGACTTCAGTCGTACCCTTGTCTTGAAAATCTCGGTCTTAAGAATCTCGGCAGGACCCCCTCACCCGGCGCTGCGCGCCGCCCTCTCCCCCAAGGGGGCGAGGGCAGGGGTTCTTTTCATAGCTTCGCGGGTGTCGCGAAGCGACACGACGAGCTGATACAATGCGTTATAACGCTTATTTACGCAATTAAGCACTACACTCGCCGGATTTTTACTCCGCGCTCCAGGAAGGGTTGAGCCGCCGCACCCGGCGGCAAATGCCGGCAAGATGCCGGCGCTACAGTGGCGGGGCGCTACTCAAGCCGGTAGTTGGGCGCTTCCTTGGTGATGATCACGTCGTGAACGTGGCTTTCGCGCAGTCCGGCTGAACTGATGCGCAGAAATTGAGATCGCTGCTGAAGATCCTCAACCGAACGGCAGCCGCAGTATCCCATGCCGGAGCGCAACCCGCCAACAAGTTGGGCGACGAGATCGGCAAGAGCGCCTTTGTAGGGAACCCGCCCTTCGATACCTTCAGCAACCATTTTGGAAGTTGCTTCACCTTCCTGGGCGTAGCGGTCTCCTGAACCGGATGCCATCGCGCCGATCGATCCCATACCCCGGTACGATTTGAAGCTGCGCCCCTGGTAGAGAATGGTCTCACCGGGACTCTCTTCCGTTCCGGCTAACAAGCTCCCAATCATCACCGCGCTCGCCCCCGCGGCAATTGCTTTCGTCACGTCCCCGGAATACTTGATGCCGCCATCGGCAATGAGCGGCACGCCCGCTTTCCGGGCCGCCCTGGCGCAATCGAGAATCGCCGTGATCTGCGGTACTCCTGCCCCGGTTACGATCCGCGTGGTACAAATCGAGCCCGGTCCGATGCCTACCTTGATGGCATCCACTCCGAGCTCGAGCAAGTCACAGGCGCCCTCGTAGGTCGCGACGTTTCCCGCCACCAACTCCACATCGGGGAATTTCGATTTGACCTTCCGCACCGCCTCCATCACCCGCGCCGAGTGCCCGTGAGCGGTATCCACCACCAACACATCCGTTTTGGCCTTGACCAGCCCTTCCGCTCTCTCCAAAAAGTCGCCCGTCGCACCAATGGCTGCTCCCACCCGAAGCCGTCCTTGAGGATCCTTTGCTGCGTTGGGGTAGTTGATACGCTTCTGGATGTCCTTGACCGTGATGAGGCCCTTGAGCGTAAAATCCCGGTCAACCACCGGAAGCTTTTCCACCCGATGCTTGTGGAGAATGCTCTCCGCTTCCTCCAAGGTCGTCCCGACGGGGACGGTAATCAAGTCTTCCTTGGTCATCACCGATTCAACAAGGAGATCCGAGCGCGTCTCGAAGCGGAGATCGCGGTTGGTGAGGATGCCGAGAAGCTTGCCATTATCCGTGACCGGAACACCCGAAATCCTGTATCTGTTCATGATCTCCAGGGCGTCGGCGATCCTGTTCTTCGGGCCTATGGTCACCGGATCCACAATCATGCCGCTTTCCGAGCGTTTCACTTTATCGATTTCAAAAGCCTGCCGCTCGATGGACATCGTCCGGTGAATAATCCCGATGCCGCCTTGCTGGGCCAATGCGATGGCCAGATGCGATTCGGTGACCGTATCCATCGCGGCACTGGCAACGGGAATATTCAGCCTGATATTACGCGTGAAAAACGTTCGGGTATCAGCTTCGGTGGGAAGCACGGAAGATCTTGCCGGGCACAGAAGCACGTCGTCAAACGTCAGTGCTTCACGAATAGGGCTTTCCATCATAAGTTTTCGGTCCCCGGATTGCTCGGGTCCACCCAATCAAATTCTTTCATTGTAGTGACCCCCTTATTCAAGGTCAAGATTGCGATCGGGGCCGGTCATTCCCGATTCCCAAAATCCGAATCGCGACAGACCTTACACGGAATTTACAATCGGAGGGCTAACTCAACTTTACGCTTCCTCATCCTACTCGTTACGATGAGGTGCCTTCGAAGGATGCAAGTGGAGGCAGCTTCGCGCAGCCATTTCCAGCCGGTTCGGGAAAAACCCGCCGCTGCACCTGGGTCCAAAACGGGGCGTCGCCGTTGGCTGATGCTCGATGGAGGTAAAGCATATGAAAAAGTTGATATCGGTCTGTGGCGCGCTCGCTCTTTGGGGAGCGCTCGCGCAGGCTAAACCCAAGCCTAAACCGGCCGACTTCTCAGGCCAATGGGTGCTGGACATGAGCCAGACAAAAAGCCTGCCCCAAGGGCTTGAAAGCTACAGCATGGCCGTGAACCAGAATCCAGACCAGCTCAAATTGAAGACCGCGCTAAAGGGCGACCTGAGCACTCCACCTGAGAGTTCATACCCGGGCGGCGGTGGCGGCAGCTATCCGGGCGGTTATCCCGGCGGAATGGGACGCATGGGGCGCATGGGAGGTA
Organism: Terriglobia bacterium; assembly: GCA_030040995.1. Lineage (GTDB taxonomy): Bacteria > Acidobacteriota > Terriglobia > UBA7540 > UBA7540 > JASHON01. The sequence goes on from JASHOS010000312.1 coordinate 19,606, forward strand.
TGGGCATGCCCATAGGAGGCGTGGGAGGAGGAGGCCCGATGGGTGAAGGAGGTCCCGGGATGGGGATGCCTGGAGGTGGCGGTGGCGGCGGAAGGCCACATTCGATGGGACAGTCCGGCAAAAAGTCCGCTGCTTTCAGCCTCTATCCCGATAGCGCCGTCTTCAAGCTCGACGGAGCTCAGTCCACGGCAGAATTTGGCGGCCCGGAGCATGAAGACGCCACTTCAAAAGCCGTTTGGTCGAAAAACGGCAAGCTTCTGAAGATCTCTCTCGAAAGCAGTGGCGACTCGAGCGCGAGCGGCAGATCCATCAAGGTAGATGACGAGTGGAGATTTTCCAAAGATGGCCAGTCTCTGTTGGTCGATCGCACCGTTCATTCAGTGCGGGGGTCCGTCACATTCCACTTGATATTCCACAAGCAAGCCGCTGGGTAAAACCCTGGAGAGGAGCATCATTCTCCATCCGGGGCGCCCGCTGGGCGCCCCGGATGGGTTGCCTTTTGTTCACACGGCGAGCAGCCCTCCGACGGCGGCAGCTCCGCTGCCGCACTCAAAGCGGGACGAAAAGCCGCAGACCTGCACAAAACGCAGGTCTGCGCTACCCGGTGGTCCTGGCACCTGAAAACTGGTGGCTTACGCCTACTCACAACGTAGCGCCACCATCGGATCCACTTTAGTCGCTCGCCGTGCGGGAACATAAGCGGCGAGCAACGTCACGAAGATAAACACGACGGCGATAGCTGCAAACGTCGCGGGATCCGTTGCGCTCACATGGAACAGCAACGACTTCATCACGCGGGTCAGAGCGTAAGCCCCGCTCTCGCCAATCAGGATGCCCGCCAATCCCAACCGAAGCCCTTGGCCCAAAACTAACCGAAGAACGTCAAGTCGTGTAGCTCCCAACGCGATCCGAATACCCATTTCGTGCGTTCGCTGAGCCGTCGAATACGCGACGACGCCGTAGAGCCCCACGGTTGCCAGAAGCAGGGCCAGGCCGGCAAATACGCCGACCAGCAGAGTCATCATTCGCGGCCGTCCCAGCGACTCTTGAACCACCTCTCGCATCGTTCGCACGGAGGATAGTGCTTGATCTGGATCAATGGCATGAATCCGGCTGCGGACGACGTTCACGAACCCGAGCGGATTGCCTTTCGTCCGCACGGCAAGCATCACAGACTGTAAGGGGCGTTGTGCGAAGGGCTGATACACTTCGGGTGTGGGTTGAACGTCGAGGCCGCCCTCGTGCACATTAGCCACGATGCCGACAATTTCGACCGGCTGAGGATACGCGCCAACCCAAAGGTGCTGGCCCACGGGATTCTCGCCCTTGGGATAGTCCGGCCAGAACCGTCGTGCCAAGCTTTCGCTGATTACGGCTACCTGCACTGAACCCTGCACGTCATCCCGGGTAAACTCGCGCCCGCGCTCGAGAGGAATAGCCAGCGCGCGGAAGTATTCCGGCGTAATGCACTGGATGATGGCGATAGGCCGTTTGTTGAATGTAACCGGGGGTTGCCCCACGACGGCGACGGGGGAGCCTGCCCATCCGTCTGTGGGAAGTGTAAACATCGCTGCCGCGTGACTGATACCCCGTGCCGAATCGATGCTTCGCACCACTTCCAAAAGGAATCTGGCCTTCTGCTGGGGCGTGCCGTACCTCGTCGCGGGAAGGGCAATCCGCATAGTGAGCAGGTTCCGAGGTTCAAATCCGGGATTCACTTCCTCCATGCGAACCAAACTTCCCATCAAAAGCGCGGCGGCAATCAACAATACAATTGACAACGCTACCTGGCCAGTTACCAAAAGGCCGCGCGCGCTGAAGCCGAGCGCCCTCGGACGCCCGGCTGCGGGAGTTGGTCGAGCACCGCGTTCTTGTAGGGCTTCCATCAAATCACGCCGCGATGTCCATAAGGCCGGCAACACGCCCGACAGGATTCCCGTAACGATGCACACTGCCAGGGTAAATCCGAGCACTACGGAGTTCAGCCGAAGCTCGGCAGCGCGCGGTAGGTCAAGAAGATTGGTTCCTGCAATGCTGCTTAGGCTGCATCTCGCCAACAGCAGACCGAACGCTGCGCCCCCGAACGAGAGCAGAAGGCTTTCGACGAGGACCTGGCGGATCAATCGGCCGCGTCCTGCGCCGAGCGCTCCCCGCACCGCAAATTCCCGCGACCGGAACGCTGCCCGCGCCATCAGGAGGCTAGCAACATTGGCGCACGCGATCAGCAAGACGAAGCCAACCGCGCCGAATAACATCCCAAGTATGGGGCGTATGCCGGAAACAAGCTCCTCCTTCAGAGGTGTCACGCTTGCTGCGGCGTGAGGCTTAGCATCGAGCATGAGCGGGTGTGTGAGGGCGTACTGATGGTTCAAAACCGCCAGTTCGGCGCTCGCTTGCTTCAAACTGACGTCCGGCTTGAGCCGTCCGAATACCTTCAGAATTGGGCTGATGGGGCGATACTTGGGCGGTATCCGCGACCATTTCCAGGGCCGCGGAAGCCACACATCCGCGCCGGCGAATGGGAACGCGAAGCCCGCCGGTAGCACGCCGATGATGGTGTAAGGCTTCAGATTGAAGGTTGCAATCCTGCCTACAAGGCGCGGATCGCTGCCAAAGCGACGCCGCCACAGGCCTGCGCTGATCATCACGACTTGGCGGCCGCCGGGCAGATCGTCTTCTGGGAGAAAACTGCGCCCGAGCAACGGATTCGTGCCGAGAATTTGGAGGAAGTTGGCGGAAACGCGCGCTCCCTTCAAAGCCTCCGGCGCGCCGTTGCCGGAAATCGCCACATCCTCCACGCCCCCCACGAAACCTCCGATTCCTGTGTATGACCGGGCCGCGGCCTTTATCTCTTCGTACCGCACTTGTGTGGCCCCACCCGTGATCAGCACCACCCGGTCGGGATTTCGATAGGGGAGCGATTGCAGCAAAACTGCATTGACAACGCTGAAGATCACCGTATTGGCGCCGATGCCGAGGGCGAGCGTTATGACTGCAACGGCTGTGAAGCCGGGATTGCGGCGCAGTTGGCGCAGGCCGTAGTGCACGTCCTGGATCAGATCCTGCATCCAGCGCAGCCGGTCTGTGTCCCGGCACGCTTCTTTCTTCTGCTCCATTCCTCCAAATGCTCGAAGCGCAGCATATCGCGCTTCTTCCGGTGACATTCCAGCGCCGATGTTTTCCTGCGACTTCAGCTCGATGTGGTGTTGCAGCTCGTCATTTAAGTCGCGCTCCGACTTGCGTTGGTGAAAAATCGATCCAACTCTCTTCAACCAACCCATCATCGTTCCTCGCAGCTCAAGCAGTCAGCTATCAGAAACCAGCGCCAGCGAGAGCGACCGTGGCTACAGTGTCTACTAACGGCTGAGAGCTGATGGCTCATCGCTTACTCATCAACCGAAACCGGCGATCCCTCTTGGTAGCGCAGACCCGCGCTATCTGCGGGTCTGCGGCTTTCCCCTTGAAATTTCGGAGAGGCCGCGGACCTCAAGAGCAGAGGTCCGCGCTACATTGCTTCGCTGCCGCATTCGAAGCCCGAAGAAAAGCCGCAGACCTGCACAAAACGCAGGTCTGCGCTACCTGGTCGAGTCCTCGCGCCAGCAGGTCCAGCGCTCGTGGCAACATGTTGTATCGTATCGGATTCTTCCTAGTTGTCTATGACAGAATGCGCCCATATACGGTCAATGTCAAGGGTTTCCGGGCCGGGATTTTCGTGATTCTGAGGTGGGCGCGAATGGGGTCTATGGATTCGATTCGCTATGGCTTCCGCGTTGCCGTCCATCGGCCACAAAGGCCCACGGCGAAAAAAGGCGCTCGCCATGGCTACCGCTACCTTCCCGAGCCCCGAAACCCGGATCCCGAACACCTCACGCCTGAAGTCTGGCACGCGAAGCCTATTCATACCTCAGGGCCACCATGGGATCGACTTTGGCTGCCCGGCGGGCGGGAATGTAACTGGCGAGAAGGGCCACTGCTATCAGAAGCAGGGAGACTGCGGCAAGTGTCAGCGGGTCCGTGGGCTTCACGCCGTAAAGCAGACTGGATAAGAATCGCATGAGACCGAGAGCCCCGGCGAGGCCAATTG
>JASHOS010000045.1 GCA_030040995.1 Terriglobia bacterium
CTCGACACGGAGGGCCGCCGTATTGAGAAGGTGTCCTGCTGTTTACCCGCCAACCTGTTTTCCGAGAATCAGTTTCGTACGATGATGGCTGCCACGTTCGCTCTGGGAAGTGAATGGTGCGGCCGCTGTTTCTTATTTGACTTGCAGAATTCGGCCCCTACACCGGCGGATCTCCGCTTTTTCCAAGAAGTGGTCAGGGAGGTAGCGCCCGCGGTATACAGCGCGCACCTCCTCCGCCGCGCACAGTCGCGGGTTCGGGCGGTCGAGCGCGCCCGGCTGGCGCGCGACCTGCACGACGGCGTCGTCCAATCCCTCGTCGCCCTTGAAATGCAGGTCGATGCGTTGAGGCGCGAGGCAGTTGGTATGTCATCCGAGGCGGCAGAAAAGCTAGAGCACGTCAGAGGGCTTCTGCGGGACGAGGTGATCAACCTCCGCGAGCTCACGCAGCAGCTCCAACTTGACGATGTAACGCCGCAACAGCTTGAAGCGCATCTTGCCGCAATGCTCGATAAATTCCAGCGTGAGACCGGTATCCGCGCCAGTTTTACCCCGGATTTCGACGCTTCGGCATTCTCTCCGCGTGTTTGCCGGGAAGTGGCGCACATCGTTCACGAGGCGCTTACCAACGTGCGAAAGCACGGCCGTGCCTGTAGCGTGCATGTACAACTCCAGTCGGAAGATGCGCTATGGAAGCTGGTCATCGAGGATGATGGAAAGGGATTTGAGTTTTTAGGCCGGCTTTCGCAGGCCGACCTCGATGCCGCCGGTAAAGGCCCGCAAGTCATCAAACAGCGCGTGCGCGCGATCAAAGGAGATCTAGCTATTGAATCAGACCCAGACCGGGGCGCGCGTCTCGAAATTCGATTTGCGCCGAAGGGTTATGGATAGTTTAAACGGCCCGATTGGTATCCTGCTCGTTGATGATCACCCGGCGCTTCGTTTTGGTCTTAGAAAGTTGATCGAGTCCGAACCCGGCATGCAGGTGGTCGGTGAGGCTGCGGACGGCCTTGAAGTGGCCCGGCTCGTTCACGAGCTGCGACCGGATATTATCCTGCTGGACCTGGCTCTGCGGCAACGCCCGGGCCTCGATGTTCTTCGGGACCTTGCCACCGCGGGTGCGCCGGCGCGAACCATCATCCTTACCGCAGCCATCGAAAAGGGCGAAATAGCCCAGGCCTTGCAACTCGGGGCGCGCGGGATTGTCCTCAAAGAGGCTGCGACGGAACTGATCATTGAGAGTATCCGTACGGTCATGAAAGGGCAGTACTGGGTCGGCAGGGAAAAGGTTTCCGAAGTCGTTCAGATTCTCCACCGCTTTTTGCCGCGCGCGGGTCTAAAGAGCTCTCGCCAGAATTTCGGCCTCACTCCGCGCGAGATGGAAGTCGTCACGGCTATTGTGGCCGGGTACAGCAATCGAGAAATTGCTCAGAGGCTCTCTTTGAGCATGCAAACCGTCAAGCACCACATCACTAACATTTTCGATAAGCTCGGCGTCTCGAATCGCATGGAGCTCACTCTTTTCGCTGTCAGCCACCATCTCATCGACGAGTTCTGAGAGTGGCTTAAAACCCCGCGCACTGAGGTTGCAGACCCAAAGGGTCTCCGCCAGCCCGCCGCTGCACCGCCCCGCACCACTCCCTGCGAATCGGCTCATGCAGGTCTCCTGTGATATCCACTTGAATATTCTCACTTCGCCAATGGCACCTCATGGTGCCATAACTATGGCCCTTACGGGCCATTGTAAATGCTCCAGGAGCGGCTAGAGTAAGAACTGTACAATCCTCATGGAGGGGGATCGGACCTAAAACAGATCATGGTGAAAGAGCCCTTGATTGAGGCCGAGAAGCTGGCGGCCAGCAAGACTCGTGCGCGGCGGTTTGTCCTGCAGGTCCCGTTACGTTATCGCGTGACGGGCGAAGACAGGTGGCACCGCGGAGAGAGCGAGAACATCAGTACCTCGGGCGTGCTGTTCAGTGGAGAACAGTTCGTGAAGTCAAGCACCCTCGTGGAGATGTGCTTGAGGATGCCCGGGCTGAACTCCGGAGGGGCGGCTGAAGTGATCTGCCGCGGTGTGATTGTACGCGCGTTGCGCGAGCGCGAGGCAGATGGTCTGCCCGTGTTTGCCGCCAAGATTTTGCATTTTCGCCTGATTCGCCCCTAGCAGTTGCACGGCGCCCGGAAAAGAGCATGGCACCCGCGGCGCTGGAGAGCCGCTCTGTGAGCGAGGAACGCCGGGGTTGGTGGTACCCGGGAGAGGGCAGCGTATCCACGGCCTGTAAGTCACAGGGCGAAGCTAACTCTAGGCTGTAGTAGAAGAGTGCACGGTCCGTGGGCGATAATCGTTTGGCTTCGAGCTTCCGAGTGACAGAGCATCAGGCGAAGGACAAGAAGGAATTTGTGCAGCGCGCCCAGCGGTTCGCGCTGGAAATCCCGGTTCGCTATCGCGAAAAGGACGCCGTGGATTGGCAAGAAGGAACAACAGTGAACGTTAGCGCATCGGGCATCCTGTTTCGAGCCGCAAAGTCCCTGAAGCCGCGCACCGTCCTCGACGTTGCGCTGACTCTTCCAGTTGCGATTTCCGGCGAGGGTGCTGCCGAGATTGGGTGCCGCGGGACTGTCGTTCGCGAGGCGCTGGACTCCAGCCATCAGAACACGGCGATGATCGTAGTCTCGATTGCGCGCCACAGGTTTGTGCATAAACGGCGGGACTCAGGCGACGGCGGGAGGAAGTTGGCGGCCGAGTAGACGGTTAGCCTCCTGCCGGCGTTTCTGACCATGGGGACGTGGCTCTTTATCGGCGGAAACGTTATGCCGCCGCCCCGGTAAACTGTTTATCACAGCAAGGCTTACGAGAGGGGGGAAACAGCTTGTAAGTCACAGGGCGGAGCTATATGCTGGACACAAACCAACAAAACGCAAACTATCTGGATTCGGAACCGCGGGCTCCCTGGCACGCTCTCTACACGCGCCACCAACACGAGAAGACTGTCGCGGACCTGCTTCACAAAAAAGGATTTGATGTCTTCCTACCTCTTTACAACACCAGCCATCGCTGGAAAGACCGGACCAAGGTGTTGTCTCTTCCGCTTTTTCCCTCCTACGTCTTTATACGAGGCGGGTTGGAGCGGCAGCTTCAGATACTCATCACGCCGGGCGTTTATTCAGTTCTCGCGGTTGCCGGGCGTGCCGCGGTCATTTCCGAGGAAGAGATCAGCGCCGTGCAGCGTATGGTCTCGAGCTCCCGGCTCGTCGAGCCCCATCCCTTTCTGAAATGCGGCGACCGCGTGAGGGTTAAGTCAGGATCGCTTGAAGGGATCGAGGGGATTTTGGTTCGAAAGAAAAACTCGATTCGTCTGGTACTCTCCGTCGAGTTGCTTATGCAGTCTGTTGCCGTCGAAGTCGACGCGTGGCTGGTCGAGCCTGTGCTACGACACCAGGCCATTCGCGTTCCTCATCAGGGCGCGTCGAAGGATGCCCCCAATGTAACTTCTGCCGCGACCGTTAATGCTGCGGGTCCCTATATCGCCTAGCTGTCATCGTCCTCTGTCCAAATTGCCAAGATCCTTTGGGAAAACGTTAGGGCATGCCTCCGAACCCTGCCGGCAGGCATGCCGCCCCCGGCGGACTGTATCAGATCACATCGAGGAAGCTCCCCCGCTTCTTTTCCGAATCAGGTTTGGGTTCTCCCGCAGGTTGTCGCGCATCGGCAATCTCTTCTCTAACTCGAAGGGGGCATTCGGACGGCAGAACTACTGGTCTGGATGCTGAATTCCTGGCCCTTGCAGCGGAAAGCTGCAGGGATTTCAACGAAAGGAGGAACTACGCAATGAAACCAGCGAAATTCATCTGCGGCTTGGCGGCAATGCTCGCGATTTGTTGTTTCGCGTGCCTGCCTGCCATGGCCGATACCATTTCGTTCGACGGATTCGGCGGCAGTTTCTCATTCGCCAACACCTCCGGCAGTTCGTTAAGTGTGACAAATGCCGGGGTCAATTACATTTTCGATCAGGTCACCGGGGCGGTGGATTCGACGGTCAGCGGCACTTTGAACCTGACCAGTGGGTCTGCAAGCTCGACGTGTGCTACTTCCAGTTGCACGGTCAGCTTCGACGCGGGCGGGTCGCTAACGATCGTCGGCAGCGATTCCGCACTCGGTATCAGCTCTGGGACCACGCTACTTTCGGCTACTTTCGCTGATGGCTCTGCCACATTCTCCAGCAGCGGAAGTGGCACGTTTAGTGGCGACTTAGCTGACATACAACTCAACTCGACCATCGCTAGCTACTACGGACTGACTGGACTGAGCGGCTCTGACGCTGAAACGGAGTTCTCAGTTTCATTCGGCAGTAGTGGGTTCAGCGGCGCCGTCGGGACCTCGGGCATCACGATTGCAGACGCCCCAGAGCCCAGCAGTTTTAGTCTGCTGGCATTAGTGCTGCTAGGCGGATTGCTGGTTGTGAGGAAAAGGGTTTTTGCCTGATTCTCACGCCGCGGTTTGCGAACGCAGCGATCTTCACCTGTGTAGCTCCAGGGAGAACCCAATTTTGTACTTTATTCATTTTCACGATGGGCACTCGGTGGCCGTCGAAGTCAACGCGTCGATGGGTCGAGCGTATTTCCGGTGGTAGTCCCCCCATCACTGCCAACTCCATGCGCCACAGCCTTCCGGCTGCCCTGTAAGCCCAGGATTTCATCATCGGCACTTCACAGACTTTTCTTTGAGCGTCCTTTCCTCCGGTAACAATTTAGGCGCGCAAGCGCGCAACGGCAGGCCTGCTCCGCGGTGCGTTGACACCGCGCACGAAGTAGTGTCTGAAGAGGCCTTCGCCCGGTTGCTTTGCCTCGAGCGAAGGCGTGCCGAGCGGTCGCAGAAGCCGTTCCTCCTGATGCTTCTGGATCTCAGCCAGCTCCTGTTGGAAGCCGGCGCGAACAGCCCTGTTCTTCTCAAAAAGATACCGCATTCCGTACTGTCTTCGACTCGCGAGACCGATATCGGCGGATGGTATGAAGAGGGGTTTGTCTTTGGCACGGTTCTGACGGAAATTCCGGCCGGCAAGCTTTCTGGCGCCGTCAGCGCCATGTCCACGAAAATAAACACGGCGCTGCTGGAAATCCTTAGCGTAAGCCAAATCAAAAAGCTTCGTATCTCTTTTCATCTGTTTCCGGAAGAATCCGGAACGCAAACTCCAGGTTTGATGCCCGCCGATTTGAAGCTTTACCCGGACCTGCGGGAGCGGGATACCATGACCAAAGCTGCTCGCGTCGTCAAAAGGTCGATTGACGTTGCGGCCAGCGTCGTGCTGTTGGGGCTGCTATTGCCGTTGATGGCGATGATCGCAGCCGCCATCAAACTGACCTCTTGTGGTCCGGTGCTGTTCCGGCAGAAACGGCTGGGCCAGTATGGCCGCGCATTTACGCTTCTGAAATTTAGGAGCATGTATGTTGACAGCGACTCCGTTATTCACCAGAACTTCGTGAAGAAGTTCATAGCGGGAACGGTCAGCCAGCATCCTGCCCAAGAAAATGAAGACAGCGTTTACAAACTCACCCAGGATCCCAGGGTCACACGCGTCGGAAAATTTCTGAGAAAGACCAGCTTGGACGAGCTGCCGCAACTCTTCAATGTGCTGAGAGGGCAAATGTCCCTGGTCGGCCCTCGTCCGCCCATCCCGTATGAGATTGCCTCCTACGAGGCTTGGCACCGGCGCCGCCTGCTGGAAGCGAAACCGGGAATGACGGGACTGTGGCAGGTGAGCGGGCGCAGCCGGACGAAGTTCGACGACATGGTCCGCCTTGACCTGCGGTACGCGCGTGCCTGGTCTCTTTCACTTGACTTCAGAATCCTGCTACAAACGCCGCGGGCTGTGTTTTCCCGTGAAGGCGCGTACTAGCCCGGAATGTATCTCCACAATCTCTTCGTCCAGAGGTGCCCATGCCAGTTGAAACACGACTAACTTCATTGGAGACGAGTGTGCCGCCGGTTCCCGCCTGTGCTGAAGTTTGGCCGGTATCGGTTCTCGAGAGCAGCCCTTTGCAGCCCAGCACCATTCGCGTCGGGGTGATTGGTTACGGATACTGGGGACCGCAAATCGTTCGAAACTTTTCCGGCATTGACGACTGCAAGGTGGTATCGGTTTGCGACAAGAGCCCTGAGGCGCTAAGGCGTCTTCGCCAAGCCTACACCGATGTCGAGATGACTTCGGATGCGGCGAGTATCCTCTGCTCACCTTTGCTCGATGCTGTCGCCGTGGTGACACCAGTCTGGACTCATTTCGAGCTTGCCAAGGCCGCACTTCAAAACGGCAAACACGTCTTCGTTGAAAAACCGTTTACATCCAGCGTGGCCCAGGCTGAAGAACTGATCGAACTGGCAGAGAAGAAAAAACGCCTTATCATGGTGGACCACACGTTTCTCTTCACCGGGGCCGTGAAGAAGATCCGGCAGCTCGTCGATGAAGGAGCTTTGGGCGAGCTCTATTATTACGATTCCACGCGCGTCAATCTCGGGCTTTTCCAACATGATGTCAACGTTGTTTGGGACCTAGCCCCTCACGATTTGTCGATCATGGACTACGTGATTCGCCAGGATCCGGAAGCCGTTGTGGCAACGGGCGAGAAGCACTTAAATGGACTGGAAGATGTGGCCTACATCACGATCTACTTCAAGCAAAGCGTGATCGCCCACATTAACGTCAACTGGCTTTCTCCCGTCAAGGTTCGAACGACGCTCATCGGCGGAGAAAAGCGAATGCTTTTGTGGAATGACCTTGAGGCGGACGAAAAGGTTAAGGTCTACGACAAGGGCGTGACCGTGAAGAACGGCGAAAGCGTTCGCCAATTGCTGGTTAGCTATCGCAGCGGCGACATGTGGGCGCCGAAGGTCGAGCAGACGGAGGCGTTGAGGAAGGAAGCAAGCTATTTCGTCGAGTGTATCTCAAAGGGCGAAAGTCCGTTTAACGACGGAGTCGCGGGTTTGCGCGTGGTGCAAATGCTCGAAGCCGCCGACAAGTCGCTGAAAGCACGCGGGAGAATGGTGAGGCTGTGAGCGAGCATCGTTCGATTGCGCCGGACGTGAAGCTGGGGCCGAACGTCAAGCTGTCCAGGTTTATTAACCTTTACGGCTGTGAGGTCGGCGAAAACACGAAGATCGGCGCGTTTGTGGAGATCCAGAAGAATGCGCGGATCGGAAACAACTGCAAGATTTCCAGCCACAGTTTCATCTGCGAGGGCGTGACGATTGAAGACAACGTCTTTATCGGACACGGCGTGACATTCATTAACGACATGTACCCTCGCGCCACTTCGCCGGCCGGCCGGCTGCAAACCGAAGCAGACTGGGCAGTCGAGCCGACCACCGTTCGCCGCGGAGCATCAATTGGGTCAGGCGCCACCGTCCTGGCGAACGTCACAATTGGGGAAAACGCAATCGTCGGGGCGGGCAGCGTGGTAACCAAGGACGTGGCACCCAACACGATCGTGGCTGGAAACCCGGCGCGCTTGCTGCGCTACCTGCACGGTGATCACGACGCACCGGACACACTCAAAAACTCAAAGGCAAAGCTTAAAATTCTCAAGGATGCATCTCGCGTAAAAACCCGCGCAGTAGCGAATTCATGAGGCGTTTATATCGCAATACGTACTTCCAGGTTAGACCCTATGTTCCCAGGGCTCTTCGCATCGCCCTGCGGCGGCGGCTCGCGAGGGGGTCCCGGAAGGCGTTCCTCAGCTCCTGGCCGATCAACCCTAATGCCGCGACGCCGCCGGAGGGCTGGGCTGGCTGGCCAGACGGCAAAAAGTTCGCCTTCGTTCTTACCCACGATGTCGAGGGTGCCAGAGGACTGAACCGATGCCTCGAATTGGCAGAAATGGAATTACGCGCCGGCTTCCGCTCCTCATTCAACTTTGTTCCTGAGGGCGAATACGAAACGCCGAAAGCCCTCCGCAGCTTTCTTACGGAACGCGGATTCGAAGTTGGGGTCCACGACTTGCGGCACGACGGCAAACTCTATGCTTCGCGGAGCCGCTTCAAAGCGCAGGCGCAGAAGATAAATCATTATCTGAAAGAATGGGGATCTGACGGCTTTCGATCGGCCTTCATGCTCCATAATCTCGATTGGCTGCGTGACCTGAATACTCTTTATGACGCCTCCACTTTCGATTCGGACCCGTTTGAGCCGCAGCCCGATGGTGTGAACACAATTTTTCCGTTCTGGGTGCCTCACAGTAACGGCTCCGGTTACGTGGAGCTGCCCTACACTCTGCCCCAGGACTCAACTCTTTTCGTTCTTCTCCGAGAAGCGGGCATTGACATTTGGACCAAGAAGCTCGATTGGGTGGCATCCCACGGGGGGATGGCGTTGGTCGGCGTACATCCGGATTTCATCAGTTTCAACGGCGTCCCGCGTTCCCGCGAGTATCCATCCCGATTTTACAGCGAATTCCTGGAGTATGCTGCCAGCCGATACGGGCGGGAAGCCTGGTTCGCTCTGCCGAAGGAGGTGGCAGGGTATATCCGGGACGCAAAATCACTTAGCCCAGACCTCTGCGCGTGTCGTAGTGCTCTCGTTGTCCCTGCTAAAAATGGAGACGCTAGTTTCAGAGTACGCGGCAGGGCCGACACCGTTACTATCGCGCACGGCCGACCATGACCGTTTGCCCCGGCTCCCGGGGTGAGCAAGAATCCCAGCTCACTACTCACCACGACCGCTCGCGCTTAGCTTATTTAAATTTTTGTATGAACGTGAAAAAGAAGGTGCTGATTATCGTGGAGAATCTGCCCGTGCCTTTCGACCGTCGCGTTTGGAAAGAAGCCCGGTCGCTCCACCAAAACGGCTATGCGGTCACGGTGCTGTGCCCGCGGGGCAAGAGTTACCGGCGAGGTCACGAGGTAATCGAAGGCGTTCACGTCTATCGACACCCGATGCCAAGCGAGGGCAAGGGCCTCGTAGGGTATCTCTTTGAGTACGGCTGCGCGTTGTTCTGGCAGTTTTTGTATTCCTGGTGGATTTATCTGCGCCACGGCTTTCGCGTAATCCAGGGCTGCAATCCTCCGGACACTATTTTTCTGATTGCCTTACCGTTCAAGCTGCTTGGAGTGAAGTATATCTTCGACCATCACGACGCGGGGCCAGAGCTCTTTCACGCAAAATTCGGCAAGAGGGGGTTCTTCTATAAGACCCAGGTGTGGCTCGAATGGTTCACCTACCACCTCAGCGACGTGGTGATAGCCACCAACCGCAGCTACCGCGACATTGCCGTCACACGGGGCAAGGTCAACTTAAGCAACGTGTTCATTGTCCGTAATGGGCCGGACTTGAGTTCGTTCCACGGCATCCCGCCGAACCCGGCTCTGAAATACGGCAAGCACTATTTGGTTGGATATGTCGGAACCATGAGCCTGCAGGACGGACTGGAAATCCTGCTGGATGTGGCATCGTTGATCATGACGCAGGGGCACAAGGACGTTCATTTCACGTGTGTGGGCGGAGGGCCGGGCTTGGCCGAGCTTAGAAGGGTAGCTCGACACAAGGGCCTTGAAGACATGGTGAATTTCACAGGGCGGATTCCGGACGATGAGATGATCGAGATTCTCTCCACCGCTGACGTCTGCGTGAATCCAGACAAGCCCTGCGAAATGAATGACATATCAACCATGGTCAAGATCATGGAGTATATGGCGCTGGCCAAGCCGATCGTTCAGTTCGAATGCAAGGAGGGCAGATTCAGCGCCCAGAGTGCCTCGCTCTATGCCGATCCTCGGAACGCTGTCGCCGACTTTGCGGCCAAGATCCTCTGGCTGCTAGACAATCCCGATGAAAGGACGAAGATGGGAGTCGCCGGACGCCGAAGGGTCGAGACCGAATTGTCGTGGGACCATTCCGTCAAAAGCTTGCTGGCAGCCTACGAGAGGGCGGTCAGCGCCAGCGCGGGTTCAGCTTTCGCTGGGACGAACGACCAGAGAAACCGGGAGGGCTCAGAGCTTGGCGAAACGGGGACGCCCGGCGTTGCCGGCCATGACTGAGCACAGGCACCAAACTGGAAAAGGCTATCTCCACCGGCCTGGGGAAATCGCCGTCTGAGCACAGCTTTCGGCCATTAAGAACGAAAGTCCCGCCCTCCGCGCAATGCAGTTTCGTCAGCGGACACACCGTATTGCTAGAACCGACAACGGCCACATCCAGTGATATCCCAATCGGCCCCATGCGTTACGCGCTTGCCACGATCTTCGTAATTATGGCGACGGCGGCTTGGTCGAGGCCTGCCCAGGTTGTTCTTATTCGATCTGCCGGGGAGTCGTCTGCTGGTGAGCGACAATTGCGGGTCGCCACTCGGTTTTACGGATTGAACATCAAGGTTGTCACGCTTGCGTTGCTACGGGGTGACGACCGCACTTTGCGCACGGCGGTCGGGGACAGGCAAACGCTCGCGGTGGCTGTAACGGCCGAGGCAATTTCACACACGAGTGAGAAAGAGCTTCTGCGGGCGCTATCACGAGGGCCTGGACGTAGCGTGCCGCTGATTATTCTGGGGCTGACACCGAGTACGAGCCCTGCCCTTGTAAGGAAGTGGTCGGACGGCACTGCAATGGCTTGCCGGAGCGCCACGAGCAAACTGAACTTGCGGTACGTTGTCGGTAACGTATCCGGCATCACCGAGCAGTTGACGAGCCTTGAGATCCCATTCCCGGAACAGGAAGCCTTCTACTTTGCTCTTGCACCGCAGGGGAAAGCCCAGACTATCCTCAGCATTGAAAACGGCGACCAACTCTTGCCAGTGTTTATCGAGGAGCGCATAGGCGGCCAAAGCGTCTTTCTGGATTGTGCTATACCTCGCCAGACGCGAAGCGCTTTAGTGGCGAATGAGAACGGCGTGGTCCGGGCGTTCGCTGAAATCGCTCCCGCCATCATGTTCGTGAAGTATTGCGCCGGCGCGCGGGGTTGGCATTCCATTCACCAGTATGCCAATCTCACCGTCGACGACGCCTATTTGCGAGAGCCCTACGGTTTTCTCGACTACAGAGGCCTTCTGCGAGAAATGGAGAACCACAATTTCCACACTACTGTTGCCTTCATCCCGTGGAACTATGATCGCAGTGAAGCGAAAGTGGCTGCTCTCTTTCGGAGCCACCCGGAGCGGTTCTCGATTTGCGTTCACGGCGACAACCACGACCATAAGGAATTTACTGACTACGCCAGCAAGCCCTTCGATGTCCAGGTTTACGACCTCAGACAGGCCTTAGTCAGGATGAACAGGCTCCGGGCGCTCACGGGAATTCCGTATAGCAAGGTGATGGTCTTCCCGCACAGCATCGCACCGGAAAAGACTTTGGGCGCGCTTAAGGAAAACGGTTACCTCGCAACAGTCAACTCGCAAAATGTCCCGATGGGTTCGGTCAGGCCGCCCGGAGCCCTGTTTTCGCTGCGGCCCGTTACCCTTGCTTTTGCGGATTTTCCAAGTATCCTCCGCTATTCGGCGGCAGTACCCATCCCCACTTACCTGGTAGCGATCAACGAATTCCTGGGCAATCCCCTATTTTTCTATTGTCATCATGAGTGTTTTGAGAATGGCATAGGCGCCTTCGACGGTGTCGCCGATACCGTCAATAAACTGGACCCAGAGACGCGCTGGCGCAGTCTCGGCGATATGGTGAAACACCTGTATTGGGTGAAATTAATAGAAGATTCCAACTACGACGTGTTGGCGTTTGCCACAAGCATCGACCTAGAAAGCGAGTCAAATAGGGAATCGGTCTTTCACGTCATCGAAAAAGCGTCCAATCGGCCGCGAGTGGCGGCAGTGACTGCAGACGGCCGACCCTGTTCGTTCGAGCTCCGTGATGGTTATTTGCGCTTCTCGGTAACCATCCCAGCTCATCAGGTACGGAGTATCGCGATTGAATACGAAAAACCGTCACCGTTACCTCCTGTTAGCGTCGCGAAACACTCCTTTCGCGTTTACTGCCTCCGAATGGCATCCGATTTCCGGGATAATGAACTCTACACGAACGCAGTGGGGCGAGTGATTGTCCGATTGCACGACGTAGACGGCATAAAAGCCGCGTACTTGGTTGCCGGTCTGTTTACGTCAATCGCCTTGCTCTGTCTGCTGACGGGTGTCGCCTTGTGGAAGACGATTAAGAGATTCAGGACCGTCGCGCACGGGGCAACACCTAGCGAGGTTTATCACGAGGCGAGCCTCTCAGTACCTCCGACAACGGCTCGCGCGAGCGGTCCGAACCGGGTCCCACCTAGCGAGGCCGCCCTTCTGAATCCGCGTCCTGACAAGCAGATGTTAGGTCTGACGCGGCGACTTTCGAAGCGGAGTAGCGAGGCAAAGGAAATTAACCAGTGAAGCTTTCAATTATCATCCTCTGCTGGAACGACTGGAAGGTCATCGCCGACTGCCTGCGGTCGATCTTCGCCGGAACCCGTTCGGTCAAATTCGAGGTAATTGTCTCCGATAATGGCTCCACGGATGGGACGCCACAAAAAGTACGCGAGGCCTTTCCGCAGGTTCGCGTGATCGAGAATGGTATTAACCTGAGGTTTTCCAAGGGGAACAATGTCGGCATTCAGGCGAGTACTGGGGAGTACATTCTAATACTAAATCCTGACACCATCCTTCACAAAGGATCGCTGGATCGTTGGATCGCATTTGCCGACGCTCATCCCAGCGCAGGCGGCTTCGGATGCCGTGTTCTTAACCCGGACGGGTCCTACCAGGGTTCAGCTCGGCCCTTCCCTTCCGCCCGGCGCGACTGGATCTCAGCGCTTTATCTGCGACCGCTCGGTTATCTCTCAAACGCCTTCCTTTCCGACAAGTATGTCCGGTGGCGAGGCCAAACGGAGCGGGTAATTGACTGGCAGTCCGGCTGCTGCCTTCTGGTGCGCGCGGAGTTGCTTAAGCGGATCGGCGGGTTCGACGAGCAATTCTCTTATTACTACGAAGACATGGATTTGTGTCGTCGCATCTGGGGCGCCGGATACTCCATCCGTTACACTCCGGAAGTCAGGGTCACCCATCTCGGAGGTCAGTCGACGATCACGCGTTTTCCCGTCGCTTTTGAGCTGGATAAATACCGCAACAGGTATCGCTATTATTACAAGTATTTCGGCAACAGGGGCGTGCGCCACTGTCGACAGACCACGCTCGCGTGGCTGTGGGTGCGCCGCAGCGGATACGCTGCGCTCCAGGCGATTCGGCCGACGAAAGCTTTGGAGAGCCGACTAGCGCTGTATTGTGCTGCTATTGAGTGGAACAAACGAGTTGACCCGGTGCAGCTTGCGGAAAATGGGACGGAGCCGGTAACAGCTTCCCAAGCGCCCGTCCGGGCGCCTCGCTAGAGTCGAACGACCCTTCCCCGTTCTGAGGTTTCAATGGAGATCAGAGTCGAATCGAGGCATTTAGGAGACGTGGTAGTGCTCGTGCCCGAGGTCTTCCAGGATAGCCGTGGATTCTTCATGGAAACCTACCGGCAAGACCAGTTCAGCTCGCTCGGTCTTCCCTGCGGATTCGTACAGGATAATCACTCGCGATCGGCAAAGGGCGTAGTGCGCGGCTTGCATTTCCAGTGGGGCCCTCCGATGGGAAAGCTCATGCGGGTTTCTTTAGGAACCGCCTTTTTGGTTGCGGTGGATATCCGCAAGGGCTCGCCTACTCTCGGGAAATGGGTCGGTATTGAGGCGTCGGCTGAAAATAGGCGCCAAGTTTGGGCGCCTGCCAGCTTTGCCCGCGGCTTCTGCGTTCTATCCGAAGCTGCAGAGATCCAGTACAAATGCACCGGATTGTACAGCAGCAAGGCGGAGTCGGGAATCCGCTGGGACGATCCGCAAATTGGCGTCGAGTGGCCGATCAAGGAGCCCTCGCTCTCGGAGAAGGATCGGAAGGCACAGTCCCTCGATCAGTGGCTTGCTACGCCGGAATCCGACCATTTTCGTTTCTAGTTCCCGGTTGCCTAAATTGACGTTATAACGTGGTATCAGGGCACGACTTCAACGCCGTAAGGACGCCCCCTCTCCCGCAAGCGGGAGAGGGCTGTCCTGGGTTGGGGCGAGGGCGGAGGTTCTTTTCATAGCTTCGCAGATGTCGCGAAGCGGCATGACCAACTGATGCACCAGGAGGAACCATGAGATTGCTTATAGCGGGTGGCGGTGGATACGTGGGTTCAGTGCTGATTCCGAAGCTGCTCGACCGCGGTTATAAGGTGGACGTCGTCGATCTCTTCTGGTTCGGCAATCACCTGCCGTTGCCGGCCGGCGTATTGAACAAGGACATCTTCGAGCTCACCCGGGAAGACTTGGAACTTTACGACCAGGTCATCTTTCTCGCAGGACTTTCAAACGATCCGATGGCGGAGTATTCGCCCGCCAAAAATTTCGTCTTCAACGCGGCCGCCCCAGCGTATTTGGCATACATGGCCAAGATCGCGGGGGTAAAAAGATACGTCTATGCGTCTTCCTGTTCCGTTTACGGCTACACAGAAAACGAGCTGTACGACGAAAGCCGCCCGGTCAGCTCCAGCTATCCCTACGGCATTTCCAAGCTTCAGGGCGAGCAGGCAGCCATGCAACTCGCCGACGACAGGTTTTCAGTTATTTCCCTGCGCAAGGGAACCGTTTCCGGGTACAGTCCACGAATGCGCTTCGATCTGATCATCAATACGATGTTTAAGGCTGCGATGAAGAGCCGCGTGATCACGGTCAACAATCCCTCGATCTGGAGACCGATTCTCAGTATCGACGACGCGGCCACGGCTTACATCCGCGCCGTGGAGGCGAACCCCAACACTTCCGGAATTTTTAACATCGCTTCCGGAAACTACACCGTGGGCGAGGTTGCAGACCTGGTTAAAAGTGAGATTGAGGAGCGTCTGTCAACTCGCGTCAACCTTTGTATTAAGCATTTGGAGGACTTCCGAAACTATAAAGTCAGCATCGAAAAAGCCAACAATGTGCTGAGTTTTCACCCCAGCGGCGATGTGAAGTCGATCGTTCGAAGCCTGATCGACCACATGGACAAGTATGAAGGTTGGGACAATCCAGGCTACTCCAACATTGAGTGTTTCCGCGCGCTCGAAAGCGGAGCCGAGATTCACAGCATGGCAGGGGCGGCGGTATGAAGATCGCCATCATCGGCGGGAATGGCCAACTCGGTTGCGATTTGGTTCAAGCGTTCACGGCGAATGGCGACCAAGTCATCCCCTTGACGCATTCCAACCTGGAGATTGCCAGCCTGGATTCGGCCTCTCGCGCGCTCCCGCCGCTCCAGCCGCAGGTTATCGTAAACACAGCTGCCATGCATCACGTGGAGAACTGCGAGCGCGAGCCGGAGCGGGCGTTTGCGGTGAACGCGCTGGGGGCAAAAAACCTGGCTCTCGTGGCACGCGACCTGGGTTGCGTTCTCATTCACTTCAGCACCGACTACGTCTTTGATGGAAGCAAAATGTGTCCCTACGTTGAGGAGGACGTTCCCCGGCCGCTGAACGTTTACGGCGTCACCAAGCTCGCCGGAGAGCATTTTGTCCGCGGCTCGCTAGAGAAGCACTTTGTCGTCCGCACTTCCGCACTCTACGGAAAGAGCCCTTGCCGCGCGAAAGGCGGGTTGAGCTTTGTCGAGCTGATACTGAAGCTGGCCAAAGAGCGGCCCGAGGTCCGCGTAGTGGCGAGTGAGGTTGTAAGTCCAACGTACACGGCCGAGCTTGCCCGGCAAATCGTGGCGCTGAGCTGCAGCAACGCCTTTGGGCTCTATCACGCCACGGCGGAAGGCAGTTGTTCCTGGTACGATTTTGCCCGCGAGATTTTTGCCTTGACGAACACCAAAGTGAGCTTGCAGGTCGCCGGTCCGAATGAGTTCCCGGCGAAAGTTCCGAGGCCCAGCTACTCAGTGCTGGAAAATCGGGGCCTCAAGAGGCTCGGCTTGAATCTCCTCCGGCCCTGGCGGGACGGCCTGCGCAACTACCTTGGCATTACCGGCGCCTGCCAAGCTGCGGTGACACCATGACACGATACGTGATCATAACCCCGGTGCGCGACGAAGAGCGTCACCTCGAGCGTACCATCGAATCCCTTCTCACCCAGAGCGTGCTTCCGGCGGAGTGGGTGATCGTTGACGACGGCTCAACCGACAGGACCGGCGCCGTTATTGACCGGTATGCGGCTCAGGTCCCCTGGATCCATGCCATCCACAGAGAGAACCGCGGCTTTCGGAAGGCGGGCGGCGGTGTCGTAGACGCATTCTACGACGGCTATCGCTCGCTTCGGTGCAAGGGTTGGCAATTTATCGTAAAACTCGATGGAGACCTGAGTTTCGCCCCCGATTACTTTGAGCAGTGCTTCGCTCGTTTCCGCAGAGAGCGGTGTCTGGGCATTGGAGGTGGAGATATCTATCACGAAGTCGACGGGCAACCGCGACTCGAGATTAATCCCGCCTTCCACGTGCGAGGAGCAACAAAAATCTACCGAAGGGCTTGCTGGGAGGCAATTGGCGGGCTAATCCATGCGGCAGGTTGGGACACAATCGACGAAGTTAAGGCCAACATGCTAGGCTGGAAGACCCACAGCTTTCCGGAGTTGCGCCTCATTCACCATCGTGTCACAGGCTTGGCGGACGGCTTGTTGCGCGACCGCGTCAAACACGGCGTCGCGTGTTACATCTCTGGCTATCATCCGCTGTTTGTTGCTGCCAAATGCATCTCCAGGCTAACTCGGAAGCCTTACTTCTTGGGTTCGGCGGCAATCGCTTATGGATTTGTAAAAGGATACGTCACTCGCGCACCCCAAGTACAGGATGCCCGGATAATTCGCTATCTCCGAGGACAGCAACTGCGTCGCCTTTGCGGACTCGAGACCATTTGGAGGTAGAGACCGGGTTCTAAACCAAGCGGACTTGCTATGTGCGGCATTTGCGGAAAGCTGAACTTTGACCAGAACGCCGGGATCGACCCCGCTCTTATTCCGGCCATGCTGAATACCATTCGCCACCGCGGTCCAGATGACGAAGGAACATATTCGGCGCGCCACATAGCGCTCGGTCACCGGCGCCTTTCGATCATCGACCTTAAGAGCGGCCATCAACCCTTATCGAACGAGGACGGAACGGTCTGGATCGTTTTCAACGGAGAAATTTACAACTTTCAGGAGTTGCGCGCGTTTCTCTTGAGCAAGGGCCATGTCTTTAAGACTCAGACGGACACGGAGACGATTATCCACCTGTACGAAGAGTTCGGTCCCGATTGCCTGGAGAAGCTGCGTGGCATGTTTGCCTTTGCGATTTGGGATGAAAACAAGAAGGTCCTCTTCCTGGCGCGGGATCGGGTTGGAATTAAGCCGCTCTACTACAGTCTTAGCAGCGATTCCTTCATCTTCGCCTCTGAGATCAAGGCAATCCTCGCCGACCGCACCGTCAATCGTGAGGTCGCGCCGGAGGTGATTGACCGGTTTCTGACGTTCCTCTACCTCCCCGGCGAGGAAACGCTCCTCAAGGGCGTCAAGAAATTGCTTCCCGGCCACTATCTCATGGTAAAAGGAGGCGGAGCCGGGATAAAGCAATACTGGGACCTTCGCTTTTCCAAGCCCGCCCGAAACCGGAGGACTGCGGACGCAAAAGCCGAGTTGTTAGATCTGCTGGCCGAAACCGTCAAGCTGCACATGATCGCCGACGTTCCTGTAGGCATCCTGCTGAGTGGCGGAGTCGACTCGACTGCGGTGCTAAGCTTTGCCGTGGAACGGACAGACAAGGCAGTCAGCAGCTATACGGTAGGATTTTCCGATCCCGGTGTTGCCGACGAGCGGCCCTACGCGAGGCTGGCAGCGGAGACTTTCCGCTCTCGCCACCACGACATGACGATAACAGCGCCAGATTTCGCGGCGTTTATGGGCCGATATGTCTGGCACATGGAAGAGCCCGTCTGCGAGCCGCCTGCGATTGCCATGTATTATGTCTCCAAATTCGCGCGGCGTGATGTTAAGGTACTTCTCTCGGGGGAAGGTGGCGACGAAGCGTTTGCGGGTTACAGTAATTATCGCAATCTGCTTTGGCTCGAGCGGGTGAAGCGCGGCCTCGCACCTCTGAAGGGCGCCTTCTCACAGGGCCTGTTCCTTGCCGACTCGCTGTTCCATTCGCCCCAAGCTAGAAAATATGCCTTCCTGATGAACGCTCGCTTTCCTGCGTACTATCTCAGCCGAACATCGAACCCTTTCCTTTACGCGGGAGACGGGCTGGGTAAACTGTATTCAGTGGATTTTGCTCGTTGTATTGACCGCGAATACAGCGTCGAACCAGTCCGTCAGCTTCAGGCGCGCGTCCAGGGTGAAAGCGTGCTCGACGCGATGCTTTATATCGACACGAAGACATGGCTGCCGGATGACCTGCTGATCAAGGCCGATAAGATGACCATGGCCAATTCGCTTGAGCTCCGCGTGCCGTTGCTGGATCATAAGGTTCTCGAATTCGCGGCGGCGCTACCTCTGAACCTCAAGGTCCGCGGCTTCACCACAAAATACCTCGCCAAGCAGGCGCTGCGGAGCCGTGTTCCCAGACCCATTCTGGACCGCCCGAAGGCCGGCTTTCCCGTTCCCTACGAGGGCTGGCTACGAAAAGAATTACGGGGCTGGGTACGCGATATTCTGCTAGACAGGAGGGCAGCGAATAGAGGATACTTCAATGCTTGCGAGTTGGAAAAGCTGCTGATGGCCAGTCAGGAGCGTGGCGGGAATTTCAAGGAGGTCTTTTCACTCGCCACCCTTGAGTTGTGGCATCGAGCTTTTGTCGCGAATTGAGGCCCAGGGTCTATCTCTACGTTCCCTCCTGAGTAGCTCCATGTTGGGAGGAGTAAGGGTGTGGCGGGGCATGCTCGCGATGTCCTATTCCGAAGAATACGGGAACCGCAGGCACGCCGCGATTTAGCGGTAGTTTGGTAACGCATTGTAAAGGAAGGAGATGCTCCTATGGGTTGATTCTCGGTATGTTGTATTGCGGGGAGGAAACCGTTTTATATTAAGTCAGTTGCTAATTATAATAAAGTAATAGACGATAAATATATAACGGAGGTTCTTCTCATGCGATCAACAAGACTTTGGATCACGATTGTCGTTCTTTTAGCTTCACCCATTGCGGTCCTCGGTGCGGGCGGAACATGCCCGTCAGCCGCTAACTACCTCAGCCCGGCAAATCCCACTGCAGCGAACATTACCCTGGCGACTATGGGCGTCACAAGCTGCTATTTCGTCGCCGCGAGCGGCTCAGATTCGAATAACGGAACCAGCGAATCTACTCCTTGGCTGCACGCGCCCGGAATGTCG
>JASHOS010000046.1 GCA_030040995.1 Terriglobia bacterium
AAGTTTATCCGACCGAGCAGTCTCATGGGACTCTACAGCATCGTCAACATTGCGCTGGTATGCGTGGGCATATTCTTTCCGGGCTGGGTAGGAGTGTGGGCGCTGTTGCTGACCAGCTTCTTCATGTCCCTGATGTTTCCAACGATCTTCGCTCTTGGAATTAAGAAATTAGGGCCGCACACGAAAGTTGGCGGCTCAGTGATCATTATGGCCATAGTGGGTGGCGCAATCCTGACGCCCGTCATGGGCCTGACTTACGAAGCCAGCCACAGCATGGCGGTGTCGATGCTCGTCCCCCTATTTTGCTATGTGGTGATCGCCTACTACGCCTTTTATGGAAGCAGAGTGCGTGTCCCCGCCGCTCAGTAATTCGTTGACCGAGAAGCTGTGAACTTTTCGAATTTGTCATGCTGATCCCGCCGAGCGGGAGAAGCATCCCTGTATTATCCCCTCACCCGGCCCATGCCGGCTGGAGGAAGCGCCGGCCGCGGTCCACCCTCTCCCGAGGGAGAGGGAAAATATCTGTAATTTTGGTTGCGGCCGCAAGGCCGCGCTAAACCCATTCTCCCTGCCTCATCACCGGCTCTGCGCGGCCGTCAGCCGTAATGCCCTCAACATCGATAAGGCTGGAGCCGATCATCCAGTCGACGT
This sequence comes from Terriglobia bacterium, assembly GCA_030040995.1. Classification (GTDB taxonomy): domain Bacteria; phylum Acidobacteriota; class Terriglobia; order UBA7540; family UBA7540; genus JASHON01. The sequence continues at coordinate 652 of JASHOS010000046.1, forward strand.
GAATGAGGCTTTCGTTCGCCCCGCGCGCGGCGAGATCTTCCTGCGAAGCCTTGTCTCCGCCTTCAAGGCAATTGCTGTACGCCTGCCCGAGCGCAATGTGGCAGGCGGCGTTTTCATCGAAGAGCGTATTGTTGAAGAGAAGGCCGCTGGAAGCGATAGGGGAGGACTGGGGCACGAGCGAGACCTCGCCAAGCCGCCGCGCTCCTTCGTCCGTCTCAATCATGCGCTGGAGCACCTGTTCCCCTGTAGCAGCATGCGCCTCGATAATCCTGCCCCCATGGAATCGTACCGAAATTTTATCGATCATCGTCCCCTGGTGCGAGAGGGGTTTGGTGCTGGTTACGCAACCGTCCACGCGATCCTTGTGCGGCGTGGTAAAAACTTCTTCGGTGGGCATATTGGGAATGCAATAGCGGCCGTTGGCGGCCGTCGTACCCCCGCCGAGCCAGAGGTGACCGTCAGAGAGACCCACGCGCAGGTCCGTTCCCGGACCACGGAAATGGAGCGCTGAGTAACGCTTATGGTTCAATTGGGCCGCGCGTTCATGAAGCTTGGCGTCATGCTCTTTCCATGCCGCCACCGGATCGGGGCGATCGGCGCGAGAAGCGGCAAAGATAGCGTCCCACAGCCGGCTCATGGCTTCGTCCTGTGAAAGGCCGGGAAAGACGGCCGCCGCCCAGGCAGGGGTAGCACAAGAGACAATCGTCCAATTGATTTCATGCCGTGTGATGAGTTCCATCGCCGGCCGATAAGCCTTCGACGCCGCCCGATTCGCCCGGCTGACTTTTTGCGGATCTTCCTGAGAGAGCAGCGATGGATTGCTACCCGCCACAGCCAGCCGTGCCGCGCCGCTGCGGAACGCCGCTGCGAGGCCGTCGTATAGCCACACGGGCGCACAATCGAAACTTGCGTCCGGAGCGTAGCGGTAGCGGAGCAGGGCAGATTCCTCATCGGCCAGCACTGTGGTCACAAGCGTTGCACCTGCACGGTAGGCGTGTTCCGTTATCCGCCGCACCAGCGGCACGGCGTCGAGCGTCGCAGTCATAACAAGCTGCTGGCCGGGCGCAAGTCCTAGTCCTGAATGCACGGCCACCTGAGCCAGGCGGTCCAGTTTATCTTCGAAGGATAATTTGCAGATTGGCTGTTCTTTGCTTGCCGGCATTGAAGTAGTCATAACGAAATTATCGGGCCTTCACCGACGAATCTGCAACAAAATACAAACCGGCCCCGCCAGCCGCGAAAAGCAGCGTGATCTTTCTCGAAGGCCTCCCTGACGTTTTTAAGCATCGATAGACGCCCTTTCGAGCTGAGCGTTGCTTGCCGAAAAGCTCGAAGTGCTGAGACGATTGCGACACGGGCTGTAGGCGATGCGGCAATGGCCACAGCAGTCACCTCCTGGGGTACCAGCTGCAATCCACGCGCCAACTCGCGGTTTTACCCCAGGGCGATAGTCAAGATGAAACGGAAGAAACAGAATCACGCCGTCGAGGCTCCCTAAATATTCTCCCTTAGCCGCTCCTTTTTGCTGTCAGGATTCGCGGAAATCGATCGTCTTGGGCGCGGTACGAAAGCCCCCTGTGCTGATCGCGATATAGAGAAACCCGACGCCAAACCACGCGCCTCCAGCAATCTTGGCGACAATATTAAGATTCAGCCAGATGAGTGCGCAAAAGGCAAAGCCAATAAGCGGAAGGACTACATCGCCCAGCAGGCGACGTCGCCGCTCGCGCCTCTGCACTATGCTGAAATACCAAAAGGTCGACAAGTTCACTCCCATAAATGCGAGGAACGCTCCGAAGTTCAACATCTCGCCCGCATGCTCGTAGGCGTTGCCGATATAGTTCAGACTTACAGCTCCCGCATACGCCAGCGCTCCAATCAGCAGGAGACTGTAGGTGGGGGTGTTGGTGTCGCGATGGAGATGGGCGAAAAATTTTCGCGGAAGGACGCCGTCTCGCCCCATGCCAAACAGCAGGCGAGCCGCCCCGAGGGCGCCCGTCAGTCCGCTTCCCAGACACGCCACAATCAAAATTGCCCCCATGGCTTCGAAGAGCGGGACACCGCCCACGCGCCGGCAGATGTCCATGAAGGCCGTATCAAGCTCGATAAACATGTGCCAGTTGGGCCAAACGCGCTGGCCGAGATAGGCTTCCGTTCCGCCTAATACGCCGGTGACCAGGCACACCAGCACCGTCGCCACTAATACATTGCGTTTAGGGTTTTCAACATCTTCGGAGAGTGTCGTGATGCCATCGAACCCGATATAAGTGAGCGCCGCATATGACGTGGCAGTCCAGATGCGATGCGCGTGGAAGGTCTCGGGGTCATAGAACGGCTGAATGGAAAACAAGCCGGCCCAGCCTTGCGTGTGAAACAAATAGTGAACGGCCAGGTAAAGAAATGCCACAACTACGGCGCACATGGTAAAGAAAAGGACTTTGTTCGCGCGCGCGGAAGACTTGATGCCGAGCAGATTCAAACTCGTTATAAACGCCACTACCAAGAAAGCCGCAACGTTATAGGGCATCCGCGGAATGTAACGGCTATGGATCGCCGTCGCGATCCATATGGCGTTCAGAAGAGGTTGAAGGATATAATCCAGCAGCATCGCCCAGCCAATCAGAAAGCCCAAATGAGGATTGAGGGCTTTGCTGACATAGGTATATGCCGAGCCCGCTGAAGGATAAACGGCGGCCATGCGCCCGTAGCTAAATGCCGTGATGATCATGGCGAACATGGCTACCAGAATGGTGGTGACCGTATGGCCGTTCGAGAGCTTTTGGGCCACGCCGAATAACGGGATCGGGGCTGTTGGTTGAATCAGGACGAGTCCGTAAAAAACCAAGTCCCAAAGCGTCAGCACCTTGATGAGCCGCAAAGCACTGGCTTCCGATACGCTTGATGCTTCAGAACTCATGGCGGTATCTCGAAAGCAGTGCGGCTCCGGATGCTGTCACACGGAGCACATATTCCAGACGCATTCCTCAGCGGCCTTCGAAGTAGATGCCCGGCTCAATCGCGATGATCATGTCGGGTTCGTGGGGATCATATTGTAGGGCACAATGATGTGTCCCTTCGCCGCTTTCTGCCTCGCTGTTTTCTGGCCGAGATCACACAGTGCAAGGACTTCAGCCATGCTTTCGAGTTCTTCGGCGTCTTTCACCATCCGAACGGGTGTCATGGACGAAGGTTCGATCTCTATGGTTGCTTGATATCCAGTGAAGTAGCGGAAGCTCACGTAAGAGGTCAACAAAGCGTGTTCGATGCCTTCTTCATCGAGCATGGTCAATAGTCTCTTCAGTCGGTTAGGAACGATACCGATAAGTTTTCAACTCAAAGGAGGCAGGCCAGTCCCAAAACCGCCGCTCACAACGATGGCTGAGCCCGTTATAAACGAGCCATCATTGCTGGCCAAAAATACTGCGAGGCGAGCGACTTCTTCCGGGCGCCCTATTCGTCCAAGCGCGTGAAGCTTGCCGGCGGATTTTCTTGCCTCTGCAGGATTTACTTGTGCCTCAAAGTATCCCCAAGCGAGTCCCGCGTCGATATACCCTGGACAAATGCAATTCACTCTGATCCCATCTTTTCCATGGTCGATGGCCATCGCCTTCGTCAATGCGATGATTCCGCCCTTACTCGCGCAATAGCCGGCGCAGGCGGGTTCAACAAAGAAGCCGTTCACCGACGACATATTCACAATGCATCCTCTCGACAGGCGTAAGTGCGGCAAGAAGAGCTTCGAACATAAGAAAACTCCTCCAAGGTTAATTCCAATCTCTCTGGTCCACTCTTCAAACGTTGTGTCTTCAATCGTCTTGTTCACCTGTATTGCGGCGTTGTTGAAAAGCACATCGATGTGCCCGAAAGCGTGGATGGTATTCTCGACCATTTCCTTCACCGATCCGGGCATGGAAACATCAACTTCAACCGCAACGGCAACTCCGGAACTCTGCTCAATCTGCTTCACAGTTTCGCGCGCACCGGATAGATTGATATCAGCAACGACCACCCTGGAGCCTTCCTTGGCAAATTCCAGCGCGCTCGCGCGGCCGATTCCAGAAGCAGAGCCCGTAATGACGGCCACACGATCTTTGAGCTTCATATCTTTTCCCTTTCAGCAAGCGTGCTCATTCAGAGACCCGCGCTGCACACCCGCGTCAACGCCTCCTTCCAGGTCTCAGGCCGCTGGTAGGCTGTTGCCTGGAGCTCAACAGAGAAGAGCTCTCCGGGTTTAAGGCGCCGGGTGTTGTTCCGGTCGTAAGCCTGGGCAAGGTTTACAGGGTAGCCGGTCCAAGGTTCGACAACGACGTGGTAGAGGCCGCGCCATCCACCATAATTCAACCACAACCAAAGGCAAGGGCATTGATCGAGAGGGAAGGATAAGAGAATTCCATCCCCAGACTGCGTGTCCTCCACCGCGTACCACCCGCCTTCTAAGCCAACCGTGTAATGGCCGAAGTAGAGATTGGCGTCGTTGCTTCGAACTTTGTCCATAGGAACCGTCCGCCCGCCGACCTCAAGCACCGGCCAGTTATAACGCTCCCCGGGTTGGCCGTAGGCCGGATCGTTACACTGCGAAACAATACCCTGCTTAGCCGGGACACGCAGAATGCTATGGGGACTAACTGTCACCGCCGGGTGCGTGCCCCAGAGAAAGTTCACATCCATCGGTCCCAAGTTGGTAATTTGATAGTTCATCCGAACGACGGGAGAGTTTCCATCAACCGTGATCCTCTTTACCGCTTTGACAGGGCTAATGGGTCCAAAGGCGGAAAGTTGTACCGCCGCCTCTCCGGCCTTCACCTCCGTGGAATCAACTGCCCACTGAAGCGATCGCAACTCACCAAGATCGGGGTAGCGCTGGTTGCGAAATACGCAGCTATCTGCAGTTGGAAAGGCGTCGTCCCATCCTCCGCACCAGTAATTGTCAAACTCACTTTCGATGGGATAGATCTGGGGAGCGATCCTCGGGTTGTGCCAGAGGAAATTCTTTCCCGTCGGCTTCCAAATCAAATCATAGATTTTAGACCCAACCTCCGGAAGCACGCGTACCTGGAACCACCGGCTTTCGAGTTCGACCGTGGTTAGATGTCCAAGCTGTCCTTTGCGCGCCGAGTGTGATGCCATACTAGCCCTTGCATTCAGCGCCGGGCGGAGTACTTCTCGACTGTCTCCGGATTGATTTCGATTCCGAGTCCCGGCTGAGTGGGAACAGCAACCCGGCCGTTAACCACTTTGAACGGCGTCGTCACGAGTTCCCGGCGGAGAGCCGATTCGGTGACGGAGAATTCGAGAAACGCTGAATTGGGGATGGCAGCAATCAGATGCAAGCAGGCCGCGACCAGGATGCCCGTCCGGAAAGCATGCGGCACGCAAAGGCGGTTCGCCTCATGGGCCATATAGGCAATTCTTTTGGCCTCCGTAAGTCCTCCCACGCGTGAGATATCCGGTTGAATCACATCGAGGCCGGCTTCCCAAATCAGCCGGCGAAAAGCCCAGCGTCCCGAGTCCTGCTCACCCGCCGCGATTCTTAAAGATGTCGAATCGCACAGCCGCCTGTAACCCTCGACGTCCTCCGGCGGCAAAGGCTCCTCCATCCAGAAAATCCCGATATCTTCAAATTCGCGCGCAGCCTGCATGGCTTGCTTGAGTGAGTAACCATGGCCGATATCGATCATGACCTCGGCTTCACGGCCAGCCGCCTCCTTTGCAGCCGCTGCCAGCGCAACATCTCTCCGCACATCTTTCCCCAACGGCCCGTAGCCCAACTTAACCGCGGTGAAACCCTCGCCAACATAGCGGCGAACCGCCTCGCGGACCTCTTGCACGCTATCGGGCATCAGCAGGCTGGCGTAGGCGCGGGCATCAGAGCAGTAGCTTGCCCCCAGCAGTTTGTGCACGGGCCTCCCCGCGGCTTTCCCCATAATGTCCCAAACAGCCATATCGACGCCGCTGATGGCGTGCATCACCACGCCCAGACGCCCGTAATAGTTCGTCTTACGGTACATTGTTTCCCAGATTTGCTCGATGTCCTGCGGATCTTTTCCACGCAAGATCTCGCGCAATCCGTAACAGGTGCTATGGGACATTTCGGCGTCGATAACCGCTTTTCCGACTTCCGGAGAAGTGTCCACCTCGCCATATCCGGTAATGCCTTCGTCAGTTTCAATGCGGATGAGCAGGTCATCCTGAGTTCCGTCCGCGACGGCCTGCCGGACAGGAAGGCGCAGGATGATTCCTTCCACGTTGGTGATTTTCACGGAACCTCCACAAAATCAGAAACCGGTAAAGCGTGCCTGTATCCGGCACGACGAAGACACGCTGGGCACAAGGCGCAACAGCGTATAATGACGTTCGGATAGGCTCTCATGTCAAGAGCTTTCTGTTGAGGCGAGAGAAGTCGTTCAAAGAATTGAACGCATTTGTATTTGGGGAGCAGGGCCATGGGCGCCGGGAAAACACGGCTGGTGCCAGCGACAATGCGGGCGATGAACATTCTCGAGTACCTCGCGAAATCGAAGCGCGGAGCCTCCATTTCCGAGATCAGCCGATGCCTCGAATTTCCCAAAAGCTCCACTTTCCTGGTGCTGAAGACGCTGGAGCAAGGAGGCTACTTGCGAAGGAACGTCCAATCTCGCCGCTATTATTTCGGATCGAGCCTCGTTACTCTAAGCCGTAAGGTCCTTGAGAACCTGGACTTGCGCGAAGTGGCAAGGCCCATTCTAAACAGGCTGATGCGCCGTACTGGAATCATCGTGCACCTCGCCGTTTTGGAGGGTAATGAGGCCGTGATTATTGACAAGTCCGAGCCCCTGGGATCCGGCGCGGGCGCTGATTGGGTTGGCCGTCGGCTTGACATCAACTGCACAGGAGTCGGAAAGGCGCTTGCGGCCTTTCTTGCGAGCGAGCAATTCGAGAAAGTTATCACGGCCAAGCGCTTTGCCCGTCACAACGAAAACACCATCGTTACGATCGGCAGTCTCAAAAGGGAACTGGCCAAAGTCCGGGAGCAAGGCTACGCCTTCGATAACGAGGAGGATGAGCTCGGCGTGCGGTGCATCGGGGTTCCCATTCTTGACGGGCAGCGCCGGGCGGTCGCAGCGATTAGCTTGGCGGGAACCATCGAACAGATACCGCTTGACCAGGTTCCGAAGCTGGCAAAGGCCCTGAAACAAGCTTCTTCGGAGATGTCCCTTCAGCTAGACCCTTCGGTTGGAGAGGCTTTGCCTGACCGCCTAGCCCTCCAAGATGAACTCCCTTCTGAAAAACCCAAAATCCGTTCAACCCAATGAACAATTAGCCGCTTCCATTCAGAACGCAATTGACTGCCTGCCGACTCTATCCAAAAATTATCGGAGAAAAACGCGGCCCGGACAAGATAAACGCCGGAACTCACCGTCTTTACGTTTCCCAATGTCTGGTACGCGAGGGCTGTTGATTCAAGGTCTCTACAAGAAGGCGACGGCGGACAAGGGTGTACCGAGCTATCAGGGTCATGCGCTGATGGAGAACTGGAAGGGTTTTTGTGGTGGCGGAATTGCCTTTTGCTTGTGGCTCCGCCGCGCTGTGCTCTTTGCTATTATTGCAAGCACGCTGCTCCTAGCTCGGGTTTATCCGCAGACTCACGTGGGGGTTCGTGGCTCGGTTGAGCGGATCACGGTTTACGGGAAGTCTCTCGAAGGCAATCTCGATGGCGACTCTCCTGATCGGTATGTCTCCATCTACCTTCCACCCGGTTACAAGACGGATGCGAGCCGGCGATATCCCGTCCTTTATTTCCTCCATGGCTTCACCGACGATGACGCAGGGTGGTACGGCTTCAAGAGCTACTGGATCAATCTACCGGCGGTGATTGACATGGCTATTGACCGCGGTGAGGCGCGCCCGATGATCGTAGTTACACCCGACGCTTACACGCGCTTCGCAGGCAGCATGTACTCGGATTCGGTGACGACAGGCGACTGGGAAGACTATGTGGTTAGAGACCTGGTCTCATATATTGACGGCCACTTTCGCACTATTCCTGATCCATCTGGCCGAGGCTTGGCTGGGCATTCGATGGGGGGCTATGGAACGCTGCGCATTGCCATGAAGCACGCCGGAATTTTTTCGAGTATCTACCTTTTGAGCCCGTGCTGCCTGGTGCCCAGCTTCGCATCGAACCTGACACCGCACGCGTTGTCCCAGGTTCGAGGCGTTCATACGGATGCCGATTTCGCCAGGGCTGGCTTCTTTACCAAGGTACTTTGTGCTTCGGCAGCCGCGTGGTCTCCGGATCCGCAGAATCCTCCGTTCTTTCTCGATCTCCCGACAGGTGATGAGAAGGAACGGCGGATGGTGATGGCGAAATGGACGGCCAACGCGCCACTCGCTATGATCGACCAGTACATCACGAGCCTCCGGCGCTTGCATGCCATCGCCTTCGATGGGGGCTCCCAAGATCCCCTCTCAGGCAGTCTTAAGGTGCTCGATCGCGAGCTGACCGTGTACCGCATACAACATACATTCCAAATCTATCCGGGCACCCACGTCAGTGGTATTGCCAAGCGGATTGAGACGAAGACGTTACCGTTTTTCTCGAGAAATTTATCTTTTGGGCAGCCAGCGCAGTGAGCGCGGACCATTCGCACAGTAGGAAATGTGTTCGGGTACTTGTCACGAAACTCGAGCAGGCATCCTTGGAGATCTCCTTCCAGCTCGATCCGCAGACCTGGCGGGTTTGCCTACCCGCAAGGTCATGGCGTCGACCCTCCTCGAAGGCTGATCTTTCGTTCAGCCTAATGAACAATTCGCCGCCTTCCAACCAGAACGTGATTGACTGCCTGCCGACTCTATCCAAGAATCAATCCAATAGCAACAAACACAATTTCGGCGTTCGTGCAGGCAGGCAAGGCAAAGCGGGTCCCGCCGAAGGAGTCTTACCATGGCAGCCATGACGGACACACGGCGAAACAAAACAGCAGTCCTCCAACCCTTGAAGGCATGCTTCCGAATATCACTCTTGGCTCTCGGAGTGACGTTGATTTTTGTAGAGGTCAGCCAGGCGAGCATTACAGGGACCATCTCGGGCACTGTCAGGGATCCGAGCGGGGCTGTGATCCCCTCTGCCGCCGTGCTTGCTCTGAATACCCAGACCGGAGTAAAGCAGACAACCACAACCGACTCTCGTGGCTTTTACTCCTTTCCGGAACTGCCGATCGGTACCTACGAAATCATTATTCAGAAAACGGGCTTTAGGCAATACCAGCAGAAAGGCCTGGTAATCAATCTGAATACCGTGCTACGCGTCGACGCCACGATCGAGGTGGGCGCAGTTTCGCAGGCGGTGACCGTCTCAAGCACGGCTGTGCACGTTTCGACGACCAGTACGCAGCTCGGGCAGGTCATCACTGGCACGAAGATGACCACCCTTCCCCTAAATGGCCGGAGCTACACCGATCTGCTTGCACTTCAGCCCGGTGTCGCCCCACAGCCGTCATCCGATGCGATTGTTTACACCAACACGGGCACGGTTTCGGGTAATCTTTCCGCCGGAAACCTCTCGATTAACGGGCAGTCGGAATCATCCAACGGATTCACGGTGAACGGCGCTGACGTGAACGAGAAGATCTATCAGCAAACCAGCATCATCCCTAACCTTGACTCGATTGCCGAATTTCGCATCCTGACGGGCAACTTCAATGCTGAGTATGGGAACTACAGCGGCGGCCAGATTATGGTGGTCACAAAGCCGGGAACCAACCAATTCCATGGAGATGCTTTCGAGTTTCTGCGCAATGATGCGTTCGATTCCCGGAACTTTTACGAACCCACCGTCGGTTCCTACAGGCAGAACCAGTTTGGGGGCACGCTGGGTGGGCCGGTGCGACATAACAAGGCGTTCTTCTTTGTGGACTATCAGGGAACCCGCTATACCATCGGCCAGGATACGGGCGACATCCTGGTGCCTTCGGCGGCTGAGCGGGCAGGCGATTTGAGCGGCGAAGCGCAGGAATTGACAGGAACGGTGGAAGGCTCGTATTGGGCCAACACGCTTTCGCAGGAGCTGGGTTATCCGGTGGCTGCCAATGAGCCGTATTACACTCCGGGCTGCAGCAGTTCCGCCCAATGCGTCTTTCCCGGGGCGACCATTCCGCAATCGGCATTCTCGGCTCCGGCACACCATCTCCTGCAATACATTCCACTACCCAATTCAGGTCCGTACTTCACCACCGACGCCTATAACGAGACCTTGCGCGATGACAAGGGTGGCACTCGGTACGACGAGAACACACGTTGGGGAATGCTTTCCGCCTATTACATGATCGATGATTTTACGCTGGTGAATCCGTACGCCGTTGACAACCTTCCAGGATTCGCAGCTGAGAATGCAGGGCGCGCGCAACTGATCGATCTAAGCGACACCAAGACATTTGGGGGGTCAACTTTGAACGAGTTTCGCATGAGTTACCTGCGGAACGCTATCTTTCAGAATGAGCCCATTTCTGGGCAAGGGGTAGGGCCGACACTAAGCTCGCTGGGTTTCGTGGAGGGAACGAACACGCTAGGAATTAACCCGATCGACCCGCAATACGAAGGAGTGCCGCCTATCGGTCTAAACGAGTTCAGCTTCGGCGTCTCAGGGAATACAATAAGGCAGGTCGACGATGTATTCGAATTGCAAGATAATTTCAGCAAAATCATTGGAACACACTCATTAAACTTTGGCGGAACCGGGTCTTATGGCCAGTCGGACCTGGGCCTTCCTGATGCAGCAGGCAACGGCAGTTTTTCCTTTACCGGCAGCGAGACGGGGAGTGACTTTGCCGATTTCCTGGTCGGAGCTCCGACGAGCTACGCTCAAGGGGATCCGGAGCTCGGTCCTGGGCGTTTCCACTACGCGGGGTTGTATGCCCAGGATAGCTGGCGCGCGCGCCGGGATCTCACACTCAACTACGGCCTGCGATGGGATTTTATTCCGTATCCGTACATGGCGAGCAACGAAGTAGCCACCCTGATCGCCGGCGAGCAATCTCTGGCGTTTCCTTCCGCTCCCGTCGGGCAGGTATACCCTGGCGACCCTGGAGTTCCGAGAAATCTTGCGCCCGACAGCTATGACGACTTTGCGCCTCGGCTTGGGCTGGCTTATTCGCCTTCTGTTAGCAGCGGAATCCTCGGGAAAATCACTGGCGGACCGGCCAAGAGCAGCATCCGAGTTGGCTACGGCCTGTTCTACACTCAAGTTGCGAGCGTCGGCCTCCAGATCGGGGAATCATATGCTCCTTTTGGCTTGTATTACGAGAGCCCCGTTCCTCCCCTTTTCGCAACGCCTTTCATCGATCGCGCCACAGGCAACAGCGAAGGCCAGCGTCTTCCCGGAGTCATCGCGAAGCCGCCTTCGCGATCGCATCCTCAGAATGTAGACTTTTCGGGACTGGAGCCGATATCAAGCCAGCCGGTGATCGCCTCTAACGACAGCGTCCCATACACTGAGGACTACTCGCTCACCGTCCAGCGGCAATTCGGCTCCGATACGTTGGTTACGCTGACGTATGCTGGTGCGCAGGGACACAGATTGATCGCCGGGCTTGAAGCGAATCCGGGCAATCCGTCCCAATGCCTCAGCGTGAGTCAACCGGGCGAAGTCATGCCCGGAACGCCTACCTGCGGGCCGTTCGGGGAAAACGGTGTGTACTATCCGATTACAGGGAGCGTTATCAACGGCACGCGCGCGCCGTTCGGTCCCGACTTCGGTAGCGACGCCTATTACGCGACGCTAGGGAATTCGAACTACAACGCGCTCGAAGCGACGGTGCACCACACGTCCGGGCGAATGGAATTTTTGGCCGGCTACACTTACAGCAAGTCGCTGGATAACGGTTCCGGTATTGAGGACCAAGTGTACCCGTTCAATCACAACCTCACCAAAGCTCTTTCCGCATTCGATTTGACGAACAATTTTGTTCTCAGTTACTCGTACACGCTGCCTTTCGAGAAGTTGGTTGGGCATAACGGGGTTGCGGGCGGATGGAAATTCTCGGGGATAACTCGCTTTGCCACCGGGTTCCCGGTGACACTATCCGAGAATGACGACAATTCGCTGCTAGGGACAGGTGGCTCGGGCATTGGGGCCGGCATAGACGTGCCGGATTTCACTCCTGGGAACCTCGACTTTACAAACCCTCGGACAGGACTTCCCTATTTCAACACCTCACTTTTCTCTCCCGAAACGCTCGGCCAGTTCGGCACTGCCAGCCGCCGGTTCTTCCATGGTCCCGGAGAAAATGACTTTGATATGGCGTTACTGAAGGATTTTCGTCTGACGGAGTCGAAGACGCTGGAGTTTCGGGCGGAGTTCTTTAATATCTTCAACCATGCCCAGTTCGGAAAACCGAACGGTCTCATCAACAGTGGAACCTTTGGGCTGGTGACGGCGGCGCAATCACCTCGCATCGGGCAGTTGGCACTGAAATTCAACTTCTGATTCCATGCCATCCAATCTTGAGTCGTCGAAGCAATGCTTGCCGGCGCATCATGTTCCGCTGGTGATTCTTGGGGCAATCTTATCCATCGCCTTCGTTGCAAGCGCACAAAATACAAGTGTGCCCACCCAGATACCGCCTAGACGGTCTTCGCAGATTCACGATGGCTTCGGCCAGAATGTGAACTTGCCGAGAAACCCGTATCTGCCGTGGAACCGCTGGTGGTGGACGCGTTTGGCGGATGCCGGCGTCAAGTGGGTTCGGATCGGCCAGTACGAGGACAGTTCCGACTTGACCAGTTGGGATTGGATCGAGCAAAAGCGCGGCATCTATACCGTGCCGCCGGGCCTGGACGATTACGTGAACTGGCTTGTCGACAACGGCATCAAAATCGAGATTCAACTGGACTATGGCAATCCCATCTACACGTCGCCGGCCGGCAAGCTGCCGGATTCGATCCTTCCAGCACCGGGTTTTGTCAATTACACGCCTAACCGCAGTCTCTACTCAATTTTCTGGCCTCCAACAAAACCAGACCAGATCGCTGCCTTCGTCAGGTATACCCGCTGGATGGTTCATCATTTTCAAAAGCGCGTTGAGTACTGGGAATTGTGGAATGAAGAGGACATTGGTGCCTGGAGTCCTCAACCGAATCCGGAACAATACGGTCGCTTGCTCAAGGCGTTCGTCCCGGCCGTTCATGAAGCTGATCCCAATGCGAAGGTTGTTTACGGCGGCCAAGCCAGCCATAGCATTGCTTTTGCAAGGCGCTCCCTCGACGCCTGTCAATGCGCCTCCGGAATCGACGTGTTCGCCTACCACACGTATCCTGGTTTCGGGATGAACGTAAATCCCGAAGCGATGGATTACGGAGCTTTCGGGGACGAATCTCCTGCCAAACAGCGCGATATGATCCGTCACTATCCGGGCATCCACTCTGACGTTCAGTTCTGGGACAATGAATTCAATGCCGGCCTTCCGTCCTGGAAAGGGTCCGACGAATCCGTGGAGGCGAAATATGTCCCACGGGGTATGCTCTACGACCACGCGCACGGGGTTAAGAATTTTATTTGGGAGTTCGTAGCGGCAACCGACGGAGACGAAGGCGACGATTTTGGCTTGATCCACGGACTGAGTTATCTCCCGACGGACTTTCGACCTCGAGCCGCATTCTCTGCTGTCGAGCATACCGACTGGCTTTTTTCCGATACGAAGTTTGACCCATCCATCAAGATCGAAAATCCGGAGGTCCTTGCCTTACGCAGCGAGACCCGATCTCGGTTTCTAGCATACGGTTTTCGCTCTCAGACCGGGAAAGCGATTGTGGCTTACTGGCTCGGGGGGCACAGCCTGCCGGGAAACGTCTTCCCGCCGCTTTACTCTCCACTGACGATCAAAAATTCCGGAATCGAGCATCCGGTTCTGATCGATGTAGTGTCAGGCAAGGTTCGGCCATTAAGCTGGGAAAAAGGAACTACAGACAACCTGGCATCGGTTCCTGTCCGCGACAGTGTCATGGCGATTGCTGACCGAGATTATTTTCACTGGGCGGTGCTTCCGGAAGCGCCCAGCTCGCTAAACGCTCTGCCTTCCCATAATGGTCTCCGGCTCACATGGGAAAATCATGGCGGGCATTCTACCGGGGTGGTCATCGAGCGCCGCGTCGGCGACCAGACATGGGACAGGATCGCCAAATTACCCGCGACTGCATTCCGTTATGAGGATACGTCGGCCCCCGCGAGTGCCGTGGTTTACTACCGGGTGCGAGCAATGAACGAAGCGGGCGAGTCTGCGTACTCGAACCTGGTCCATATCAGATGAGACCGAGTTTAACTCGACGTGACTTGCTAGGCCGTCTCGGACAGACTGCGCTCGCGAGCGGCCTCTCATCCATAGCGGGAAAAGGCTTGCCTTCCGTAGTCACGGAAGATGTGTTCAACGGGCACAAAGTGGTTCTGGACAAGGAGGGTAAGATCATTCCATGGTCCACGCCGGTTCAAAATGCTTACGACCAGTTTTTGCGATTGCGTTGGGAGTTCATCAAAACCCGCGCTCCCAAATGCCCCGGCCCGCCCCCGAGAGCGTCTTATCCTCAATATTATTTCTATTGCGCGTTTACGGAAAAGACATCCAAAGATGGTGTGCTGGTGCCGGACACTTGGATGAACGATGTGGCGGAGAAAATCCCAAATTGGTTCGAGTCGGCACGTCTCTATTATGCTTACACCGGGGACGCCTCGGTGATGACCATCGTAGAAAACCTGATGAACTACACACTTGATCACGGTACCAGCCCTCCAACGTTCGCATGGCCTAATTTCCCCCAGACCGCGTCCAACGCCGGCGATACGGAATTCCGCGGCTTTACAAGTGCCAGAACATTTGTGCGCAATGAGGTCGAAGTCGGTTACTCGGGTGATATGGGACTGGTTTACTACCGGCTTTACTTGTACAGTGGGAACGCGAAATTCTTACGAGCTGCGCTGAACTGTGCCAATACTTTGGCCGGTAAGGTACGTACCGGCACTGCGACGAAATCAGTCTGGCCTTACCGTGTGGTTATGTCTGATGGGTATATGACGGCGGAATATGGAGCGCATTGGGTCGGCTGCTGGATGCTTTTTGACCAGTTGATTCGCGCGAACCATGGCGACGTCAACGCGTACAAGGTTGCGCGGGCGAAAACCCAGGATTTTCTTCTGCGTTACCCCGTCAAGACCGGCTACTGGACGGACGGACATACAGACAATCCCGTGGACAGTAACACCTATAAAAGTAACACACCCTGCAGTAACTTCGTTTTGGCCTGCCTCGATTACCCCGAATTGGACCCAGATTGGAAAACGCATGTGCCCGAATTGATCAAGTGGACTGAAGTCAATTTTATCTTTCGTTGCTTCCCGGGTGAGCCTGCGACACAATGGGGGGCCAATATCGTAGGGGAACAGGACGGGGACCTTCATAAGATGGATTATCAAACAGCACGCTATGCCGCCCAGTGTGCCCGATGGTATGCCGTTTCCGGCGATGAAAATTACAAAGAGAAAGCCTACCGTTCTTTGAACTGGGTCACTTATTGCAATAATCCAGTTGGCCGAGGAAATGAAAGCCCCGTGACTAAGGAAGATCAGGGCAACTGGTGGTCCGACGAGTATGGTGAGTGTCCCAGGATGTTCTACGCTGCGTTTGCTGGAGTTCCAGAATGGGCGCCGCCTCGCGAGAATCATATTCTCTATTCGGCTGCGGTGCTCAAGGACGTTTCCTACCGAGCAGGAAAGGTTCAATACGCCGCAACCCAAGAGTTCGGAACGGAGTATCTTCGCCTTGCCTTCCGCCCAACGGGAATCACTCTGGGCGGCGACGAACTCGCTCAGCGCGCCGACCTCACCTCGCAGGGCTACGTCCTCAGAGACCTCCGAGGTGGCGATTACGCACTCAATATTCGAAGGATGAAAGTGGGCAGAGCGACTATAGCATGAAGGCGAGGACTTAAGCAATACTACCGCCGCATCGTATCCTAATTCAAAGCTTTGTGCATCAGTAAGCTGCTGCCTCAAAAGTCGGTGAGGAACCCTCTCATGTATAGGAACGACGACGACATTTTCAGGTTTCTCCGAGAGAACCTTTACGTAGCGGCGGTGTGCGATGTTTTGGATGCACTCGGCTTTCGGAATCAAGCGATGCACCACCGTCTGCGCCCTCTTCTTCCGGACAAAAGGAATTGCGGATTCGTGGGGCGGGCCAGAACCGTCCGATGGATGGAAACAGACTATATTGACGGCGACCCCTACGGCCGCGAAATTGAAGCAATGGACTCCCTGAAATCGGGCGATGTCGTCGTCCATTCGACGGACTACACAGGCATGAACGCGCCGTGGGGTGAGTTGATGTCTGTTGTGGCAAAACGAAACGGTGCCGTCGGCTGCGTGTGTGACAGCCAAATTCGCGATTGCACGAAAATTATTGAGTTGGGGTTTCCCGTTTACTATGCCGGTATCCGGCCCGTCGACTCCAAGGGGCGTGGAAGAGTAATGGCTTATGATGTCCCGGTGCGCTGCGGCGAGGTACTCGTCACACCTCGAAGTCTGATCTTCGCAGATTTCGATGGAATTGTAGTCGTGCCTAAAGAAGTTGAGCAAGACATGTTGTGCTCGGCGTATGAAAAAGTCAGCAAGGAAAATATGTCACGCAAGGAGCTCGGGGAGGGCAAGACGCTCCGTGAGGTGTACCAAAAATACGGAGTGCTTTAGCACTGACGTCATGCCAGATACCGTCCCAAGAGTATGCTTCCGCAACCGCCGCTTTCGAAAAATGGGGCAGTTGAAGTTGGATTTCCAGCTGACGCTTAGATCACGGCTTAGGGAAACATCAACCCGTGAGAATCGATCGTGAGTAATGCCGACGAGTTCACCTGTTATGGCCTCCTGCAGAACTCGCGAGCGTCGCGTAGGCCCAAAGGACTCGATTCCTGCAGGTCGGCCGCAGGGAAGTTGTCCATTTTGAGAGCAGCCGAGGATAGCTGCTGGAAATCGCCTTCCGACAATTTGAGGCGGACTGCGAATGAGAGGAGCATCCGCGAACGGCTGAGGGAACATCTTGAGTTGCTGTTGTAAACGGCTCTGTTGTTGCACTCCGAGCGCAACCTTCGAATGCCTGCTTCGCTATAAAGATTCACATTCATTTGCGAGGACACCAAGCCCCGGGAGTTGAGTCGGCTTCTGGATGATGCAAATTGATACTGGGCCCGTTTTAAACCCGACTGAATATGCACCTTCGCCCATCGAAAAACTCCGTTCCAATCGACTTCTCTCACGCGAATCTGTACCTCAGTTTTAGAATTCTCGGATTTGTGGCTCTAAGTCCTTTATATTCAGAAGGCGGACAGTGCGGGTTGTGGAGATACGACGGTCTCCGGAGAGTCTGAAAACCGTTGCTCTAAGGTTTGGCAAGCCACCTAGAATGATAGGCCTGGGGAGATTCGAACTCCCGACCCACGGTTTAGGAAACCGTTGCTCTATCCATCTGAGCTACAGGCCCTCGATGACATTGCTCGACCGCGACCCGAATGAGAATAGTCTAGCATTGTCCTCCCACCGGCGGCACGGTCTGCCTTCCGGCGAGGCGCACGTGATTGCGCCCGGTCGGCGCAGACTCCCGTATTTCAGAGAGTCTGCATTGCAAGGTCGTGAAATCTTGTTTTTCTAACCAGACTTTTTTAGCGACCCCCTCACCCGACTCGCGCCGGCCGGAGAAAGCGCCGGCCGCGAGCCACCCTCTCCCGAGGGAGAGGGCAAGGGCTTCGCGCTGGTTTGGTTGCGGCCAAAGGCCGCGCTGTGCTACCTTTTCTTCGCCCTGATAACGACGATGATGGGCGGAAAACATTTATGCCGAGGTCAACCCCTCCGGGGTTGTTTTTCGATGTTCGCCAGGTAGCCGTAGGTTACACCTACGGCTACCCCCGGCGCGGCCCCGTTCGGGGCCGGAACAACAGCGACAAAAGGACTGGTCTGGATTTGTCGCCACATCGACCCGAAAGGGGGCTAGACACTCCGGATTCCGAGGAAACTGCGAGCGAATAAGATGCGAATCCAAATCTCCTGAACCGCTCCGTCAAGCTCGCGCATCTGTTGGAACATATGGAATACAGACTTCTGGGACGTTCAGGACTGAAGGTGTCCGAGCTGAGCTTTGGAGCGGCGACGTTTGGCGGGGGAAGCGAATTCTTCCGCGCATGGGGCAGCACGGGCGTAGACGAAGCGCGGCGACTGGTGGACGTATGCATCGACGCCGGCGTAAACCTCTTCGACGTGGCGAATGGGTACTCCAGTGGCCTGGCGGAAGAAATTCTTGGAAAGGCGCTCTCCGGGAAGCGAAAGCAGGTTTTGATTTCAACCAAAGCGTTCTTCCCGATGGGAGCGGGGCCGAACGAGGTGGGAACCTCGCGTTATCACCTGATCGAGCAGTGCGACGCAAGCCTGCGTCGCCTCGGGACGGACTACGTCGATATCTATCATATGCATGGATTCGATGCCCTGACGCCGGTTGAAGAGACTCTTGATACGCTCACCACCCTGGTTCATGCGGGGAAGGTGCGCTACCTCGCCTGCTCGAATTTTTCAGGATGGCACCTTATGAAATCGCTTGCGGTCTCCAGCCGCTATGGGTGGCCGCGGTACGTGGCGCATCAGGTGTATTACTCACTGGTAGGGCGTGACTACGAATGGGAGTTGATGCCGTTAGGGCTGGATCAGGGGGTGGGCGCGCTGGTCTGGAGCCCGCTCGGATGGGGACGACTGACGGGGAAGATTCGCCGAGGGCAGCCGCGGCCGGCGGTTAGCCGCCTGCCGAAGACCGCAGAGGTCGGGCCGCCGGTCGCGGATGAGCATCTGTATGGTATCGTTGACGCCATTGACGGGATCTCCCGAGAGACAGGAAAGGCGGTCCCGCAGATCGCTCTGAATTGGTTGCTCCAGCGCCCCACCGTTGCGAGCGTCATCCTTGGCGCGCGCAACGAAGAGCAGCTCCGGCAGAATCTTGGGGCGACCGGTTGGAAGCTGAGCGCCGAGCAGATGGCGAAGCTCGACGAGGCCAGCGAGACGACTCCTGCCTATCCGTACTGGCACCAGCGGCTCTCGGCGCACGGAGAAAGGAATCCCGCACCGGTTCCGGCGGCCACCCGGAGCTGATGAACAATCCTCTCGCCCTCAGCCGCCGCTCCGCGGCGCCCCTCTCCTGCAAGGCCCGAGAGGGGAAACGGTGGTCAGAGAGAAGATGGCGAATACAGAATACTATAGCGCCGATTGCGCTGCGGTTGTTTGAGGAGGGCGATCATAAAGTCTCGAGGGCGAAACGCGCAGAACAGCGTCTCGACGCCCACGGCGTCAACGGCGAGCGAGAAGACCGTAGCGCCTATGCCGAACTTTGGCTACTAGCATATTCCTCGTAGTTCTCCTTAGGGTGTCAACTTCGAATTCACCCTCGCGCGATCCGGCGAAGCGAACTCGCTGCAGATGGTGCGCCGCCGGCCCTAAAGTAGCACCCAAGGTGGCACGATGCAATACCCACTTGGCTGTCCTGAAAAGCTCGGCCAGGAGTCCAGCCTGTTTAGCCCGGCACGTGCCGACCTAAAGGTCGGCGCTACAGGTAATCTATAATAATCAAAGAGAAAGGCTCGATGCTCGCTGTTCCCTCATCAGCCGTGGAGGCCGCGAGCGCAGGCGGTACGCTGGCCACCGCCAGCTTGGGTAAGAACTAATAGAACTTACATTTCGGAACAGCTGGTAGTGGGTCAGTTTGACGTAGAGGCGGCTTTACGCCGCCACGTGGCGAGGTAAACTCGCCGCTACAAATTCAAACTGACCCACTGCCGAACAGCTATGAAAATTGCCATCACTGGTGCAGCAGGACTTTTTGGATACGGCTTGGTAAAGGTCTTCGAAAATGGCCACACCGTCTACCCTCTCACCCGCGCCGACGCGGATATTACCCGGAGCGAGGACGTCGAGTCGATATTCACGAAAATAAGACCCGATGTCGTGATTCATCCAGCCGGGATTCCCGACCTCGATGTTTGCGAAGCTGATCCCGCCAAGGCATTTAGCGTAAACGTGCATGGGACGCGTCACGTGGTTGAGGCAGCGCAGCGTGTGGGAGCGCGAGTCGCCACGATCAGCACGGATGCGGTGTTTGACGGCCTGAAGCAAAGCCCCTACGCCGAATCGGACGCACCCCGTCCGCCCACCGTTTATGGGCGCACCAAGCTTCGTGCCGAGCGCATTACCTTGCAGGCAACTGAAGCATGGGTGTTTCGCGTCTCGGTGCTCTTCGGCCCCGGCAAAACGAACTTCGTTGAAAAAGGGTTGCGAAAACTTGCGGAGGGCAGCGAGTACATCGTGGCCGCGGATCAAATCGGCTCCGCCTCGTATACCTTGGACCTAGCCGAGAAGATGCGCGAAGTGATTGAAGCGAAGCGCTACGGTCTCTATCATCTTTCGAACGCGGAATCCTGCAGCCGGTTGGAGCTGGCGCAACGTGCGGCGGAGATTGCGGGTCTTGACGCCGGCAAAATCGCCGGGATGCCTTCAAGCGCGATGGGCCGGCGCGCGAAGCGCCTGCATTATGCGGTACTGGAAATGGGCGGTCTGAAGCGGGAAGGCTTTACGCTTCCCCGCCCCTGGCCCCAAGCGCTCCGCGCCTATCTCGCGAGCCTGGGATTGGCAAAGAAGGGGAACGGGGCTTCGTAGATTCAGCGTGCGGTGTGGGCGGACTCCGCCGGGCCCAAGAGGACGCGCAAGCGATCCCATAAATCCGACATCAGGTGTCCCCGACGCACGCACTTGATGCAGTTCTGCTCGATGAGATCGAGAATCCGGCGGTCAGAAACTTCTCCGGTGATGAAGAGGATGCGGCCTACAAGGCTGGGCCGTATCTGGCAAATCTCTTGAACGACTTGCTCGGCGGGTAAATCGAAGGAGCGAAGGTCCAGCAGAACCGCGTCAAAGCTCTCTCGCGCCACTATGGAAAGGGCCTGCTGGCCGCTGTAGGCCACATCTCCCTCGCACCTCAGCGCCCCCAGCAAAGTGTAGATAAGATTCCGTATTGAGGATTCATCCTCAACAACTAGGATTTTCCGGCGCATAACCCACTTGCCCCTGCGAAGTCACAGACTAGGTCGCCTCATAAATCCTGCTTATACACAGAGGGGAGTTTACTACTTGCACAAATCGCCGTCAAGTCGAGAACCGAGAATGGGTGCGCGACATAGAAGTGAGACTTTGAATGATTGGGCTAACAGGAGACCTCTTCTTGATGTACTATGTACTCGAAGACAAGGAGGCCTTCATGTCCGAATCACTTCCATTGTTGGAGAAAGACCGTTCTGACGTGGTACGCCAGATCACGCAACTGGGGGATTTCCGTCCCGGTTCGATTCATG
>JASHOS010000047.1 GCA_030040995.1 Terriglobia bacterium
GTAAGCGACCTTCGCTGGACGCAGGCCCGGTCCCGAGGGAGAGGGCTAGGGGTTCTTTTCATGCTTCGCGGGTGTCGCGAAGCGACATGGCTGACGCGTTTTTCCGCAGCCTGTTTAGCCCCTGACCGCCCGCCGCAGCGGCTAAAGCCGGCATTCTGTTGGCTTTCGGTCGGCACGGCTGAAGCCGTGCCCTGATACACCCCGTGTCCAGCAAAAAATGTGGGACACGTTCAGCCCGAGGGAGAGAGCAAGGGGGTTCCAGCAGGTTTGGTCGCGGGTCGGCCGGTCGGTCATCGTGATCGTGACGACGTGGTTAGTCAACCCCTCCGGGGTTGGTTTAATTCCGGACCTCATTGTCCGTAGGTTGCACCTACGGCTATTCACGGCGCGGCCCCTTTCGGGGCCGGAAGAACGGACACTGAAAGTACCAACCAGACTGTCTGCGGGATTAGGTTAACGCTTATAGGGCTTGCGCCCTGTGCTTTGATACTTCGGCCCTTCGGGCCTTCTCGCTTATGGAAAGGATCACGAGCATCGAATTGCTCGACGAAGGGCGCGGCAACGAGCACGACATCCAGACCAGCCTCGATGATCTCTGGCGAATTAACCGCTGGCTGGGAGGTGTTTCGGGCAGCTTGCGGCTCCTGGAAGGGTTCTTCAGACGCACCGGTCTCCGCTCTGCACGCATGCTCGACGCCGGCGCCGGAGATGGAAGAGTGGCTGCTTACCTTGCTCGCAAGCTGCGCCAGGACAAAATTCAAATCATAACGCTTGACCGCCGGCTGGCTCACTTGCAGCACCGCAGGCCTCCGGTTGGCGCACAACCGAGCGTGGTGGCTGACGCGAGGGCGCTTCCCTTCCCGAGAGATAGTTTTGATCTGGTGATGTCAACCCTCTTCCTTCACCACTTTTCCGGCGGCGCCGCCGTCGAACTGTTACGCTGCCTCCTGGCCATCGCAAGCGAAGCGGTGCTGATCAACGATCTCGAAAGAAAGCGGGTTCCCTACTGGGTCATTCAACATGCGCCGTGGTTCACGCGCAGTCCCATTACGCGGGCTGACGGACCAGCTAGCGTGCGGCAAGCTTACACCCGAGGCGAGCTTAGCGCCTTGGCCGAGGAATCAGGCGCAGCGGGATTTGAGATAACCAGCCTGCCTTGTTACAGGCTCGGACTGACTCTGTGGAAGAGGCGCTCTTGAGCGAAAGAACCATCGACGCCGGCATCATCGGGGGCGGACCGGCGGGAACCATGGCCGCCATCGAAGCCGCCCGAAACGGCCTCGAGACCGCGATCTGGGACCGGGGAACTTTTCCGCGTGACAAAGTATGCGGCGAGTTTCTCTCGCCTGAGGCTCTTCCTCTGTTGCGTCAAGTTATTCCTGAGACGATGTGCCGCAGCGTCCCGATCCGGCGGGCTGAATTTTGCTCGAAACGAGGCCGAATACGCTCGATTTCTTTTCCAGAGCCCGGGGCAGGTCTTTCCCGGCTCGTACTTGACCACGCTTTGTGGGAGGCTGCGCAGAGAGCGGGCGCACGCTGCCATTCTGATGAAGCTGTTCTCGCTGTTGGGCGCGGAGCACCGGAAGGCGAGGCAGCTTGGCAAATCACGCCCGCCAGCCGCAGGGTCACAAGTGCGCGGAGGTTGATTGTAGCCTGCGGCCGGTGGTGGAAGCTGAGCGGCCTCGCTTCACCAGCAGGTCTGGAGAATAAGCGGAGCGCCGGCGAGTGGTTGGGTGCCAAAGCGCATTTCCGAGGAATCGAGGCGATGGATGCAGTAGAGATCTACTTCTTTCCGGGAGGTTATTGCGGCCTGGCGCCAGTCGAAGACGGCGCCTACAATGCCTGCTGCCTTGTTAACCGCAATATCGCACGCTCCTACGGAGGAAGCGCTCTTCCCGATTTCCGGATGTGGATCAGCAAAATTGCCGGCCACCCTGTTTTGGACAGACGCCTGCGCAAGGCAGTCCAAACATCGCCGACGGTCACAACAGCGCCTGTGCGCCCCGCCAGGCGAAGTCCGGAATCATCCGGCATTCTCATAGCAGGCGATGCGGCAGGGTTCCTGGACCCTTTCACCGGCGACGGAATTTCCATCGCCCTTCATAGCGGCCAACTAGCAGCGCGGCAACTCGCTGAGGCGTTCGAGGGAGGTCTGCCATTGCCGCCTGCCCTGCGGTACCGGCGGCAGCTTTCACGAGCTGTCCGGCGCAGCTACGCTTGCGCTTCACTGCTCCGGCACATGGTTCGTGCTCCAGCCGCGCTTCAGGATTGGCTCGCTGCCGCAATCCCGTCGTTTGTGTGTTCCCGGCTGATGTCTGAAACGCGGTGGCGGGATTTCCCAATGCGATAGATTACAACCCCGAACCACGCAATCATTGCGGGGAAGTCAGAGCAGGAGCAGCAGGAGGACCAAAATAGCCTGGGTCGAGCGTAACCGGCGTCTGCTTCTTTAAATTCGCCACCTCTGCCTGCACCTTCTGCTGTTTGAGAAGATTCGTAATTTCCGGTGTCGCATCCTGAAGAGTCTGGTGAGAGTGGCTCGCTACCTGGTAGAACAGCAATGCGTTCGGCCTGTCCACAACCTCAGAGAGTCCGCCAACCTTGATCTGGAAAGCGGCGCGGACGAAATCGGGAAGCGAAGGAACGTCATTAACCGTTTGAGGGTCCGAGACTTCCACTTGATTGGGAATGGCAAACTGCTTGGCCACCTGCCCGATGCTCTGCCCCGAGGAAAGCGCTCTGCGGATGGCCGCAGCTTTGGCTTGAGCTTCCGTCTCCGAAAGCCCAGCGCCGGAAGTGCCGGTTTTCTTCACGATTGCTACCTCGTAGAGCTGGGCCTGGTTAAACTCGGACTGATGGGCCGTATAAAATTGGCTGATCTCTCCCGGCCCAACCGCCGCCTGTTTGAGGAGGTGTTGCTGTTCCAATTGAGCCAGCAAACGGTCCCTACTCAACTCCATTTGCTGCTGGAATTGCGGATCTGAGTCCAGGCGCTGGCTCAGAGCAGCCTGGGAGAGCACCAGCATATCCGCGTATTGCTCACCGAGAGACCTGCGCCCTCCTTCCTTTGCCACCTGCTGCTGGGCCTGGGGAGTGAGGGAACGAATCAGTGCATCCATTTGACCCTGACTGACCTTTTTGCTGCCTACCTGCAGGACCACGCGGTCGCCTCCACCTGAAGAGGAGGTGTGGGACGTTTGGGCACAGGCTGACGTGAACATGCCCACTGCGGCGAAGACTGCCACCACAAGAAAAATCTGATACAAATTGGAACTTCTCATACGTTATTCATTCTCCGGACGATAGATATCCCAATATGCCTTTATAATACAGCATCATCATCACGGAAGGCACGTGATAAATCCGCCCTGATGGGCTATGCTGAGTTGTGAAATTGATTTCCACCGCCGTTCCAAAAGAAGCACGTAGTTTTCGTGGCCCACCATCTCTATCTCGCCCTCTCTCATTTTTTCAGTCGCTACGGTTATTGGACAATCTTCGGCGCTGTCGTTGCGGAAAATACCGGAGTGCCCGCCCCAGGCGACACGATCGTCCTTTTTGCCGGGTTCGTCGCTCACCGGGGCGGTCTGAGCCTGACGTGGACCATTCTCGCCGCCTTTCTCTCCGCCGTTCTCGGCCAATGCTTTGGATTCGCAATCGGGCACTGGGGCGGTAAAGCGCTCATTGAGCGCCACGGGCGGAAGTTGCTCATCTCTGAAAAACACTATCAGCGATCTCAAGCCATTTTTTTGAAGAACGCCGGCTGGGCCATCTTCATCGCCCGGTACGTGGTCGGATTGCGCGAACTGGCCGGACTCCTTTCCGGCGTGTTCCGCATGCGCCTCTCGAGCTTCCTCATTCCCAATATTGCCGGGGCAGCTCTCTGGTCTGTTTCCATGAGCTGCATCGGATACTATCTCAGCCATAGCTGGCGGCGGCTGCTTGAGTTCTTTTCCCGGATGGATCTCGCAGCTCTTGTGGGGTTCGGGGTAGTCGTGTTGATCCTGGCGCTACGGCAGTGGAAACGCCGGGCAAAGCCGGACGGGACGAAATGATCAGGAGCGACCGCCGCTTTTGACGAACTCACGCACGAACTCTTAAGATTGAAGATTGACTTTTAGGACCAGAACCTGATGGGAGGAATCACTCATGCCAGTTAAAGTCGGGATCAACGGGTTCGGACGCATTGGACGAAACGTGCTCCGTGCCTCGTTCTCGGACCCGGAAATTGATTTTGTCGCGGTCAACGACATCACTGACCCCAAAACGCTCGCCCACCTTCTCAAGCACGATTCGGTGCTCGGCACGCTTAATGGCCAAGTAAGTTTTGGCGAGGATAGCCTCAGCGTGAATGGTAAGACGATCAAAGTGTTCAAGGAAAAGGACCCCTCGAAAATAGATTGGCCTTCTCTGGGCGCGCAAGTGGTGCTGGAATCGACCGGCCTGTTCACGGAGGCTGCGGACGCAGCCAGGCATTTGCGCGACAGCGTGAGGAAAGTGATCATCACCGCTCCAGCCAAAGGCGAAGACATTACCATCGTGCTGGGCGTTAACGAGAAGAGCTATGACCCGGCCCGGCACAACGTTATTTCTAACGCTTCCTGCACAACGAACTGCCTTGCTCCCCTCGCTAAAGTCATCCACGAAAACTTTCATATCGTCCGCGGCTCCATGACCACTATCCACTCCTACACCAACGACCAGCGCACGCTCGATTTGCCTCACAAAGACCTGCGCCGCGCGCGAGCGGCAGGACTTTCCATCATTCCCACCACCACCGGAGCGGCAAAAGCTCTGGGATTGGTGCTGCCCGAACTCAAAGGAAAGCTCGACGGCTACTCAATGCGCGTCCCCACTCCTAACGTTTCTCTGGTGGATCTGGTGGCCTTTGTCGAGAACAAGACTTCGACCGAGGAGGTTCAGGGGGCGCTCCAAGCCGCCGCGGAGGGTCCGCTCAAGGGCATTCTGGGTTATACGGATGAAGAACTGGTCTCAACGGACTTTCGTGGCGATCCGAGATCGTCGATTGTCGATGCCGGTTTCACCAAGGTTATTGACGGAAACTGTGTCAAAGCGACTGCATGGTACGATAACGAGTGGGGCTATTCCTGCCGCGTCCGCGACCTGGTGAAGTATGTGGCGAAAAGCCTGCAGTAGGCGGAGGGCAGAAGGCAGTGGGTACAAGGCGGTAGGCGGAATGGCCGGTGATGCTCAGAGGACATAGGGACCTTAAGGCTTACCAATTGGCTTTCGGGCTTGCCATGGAGATCTATTCGGCGTCCAAGACCTTTCCACAGGAAGAGCGTTTCGCGCTGACAAGCCAGATTCGAAGGTTGTCCCGCAGCGTTGCTGCAAACATCGCCGAGGGATTTCGGAAACGCCAGTACCCCAGCATGTTCGCGAATAAGCTAGCTGACTCGGACGCCGAGGCGACGGAGACCCAGGTGTGGCTCGATTTTGCCCAGAACTGTGGTTATCTATCCGGAGAAACACACGACCGTTTGGTTGCCCGCTATGAGGAATTGGGGAGGATGATCGGCGTAATGATGAAATCTCCTCAACGCTTTGCCCCGCGGTAACCTCAATGTTCGGGATCGCAGGCTTGCTGCTTTCCGCCTTCTGCTTTCTGCATTCTTGCTCGGCGCCTAGTGTAGTGCGTCAGACATCGCTTTACATAATTCGGACGCTGAGATTCAGTCTGCCCATGAAAATACAGCGTTTGGCGAAGATCCCAAATGTAAAGAAGCGTTGGACGCACTACACTAGAACCCGGTAGGCAGAAGGCGGAATGGCGGAAGGTACGGTGTTGCCCTCCGGGCAATCAGCTATGGCCAAACTTTCAATTCGTGATATCGACCTCCGGGACAAGCGCGCGTTCATGCGCGTAGACTTCAACGTTCCTCTCGGTGAAACGGGAGAAATCACTGACGACACCCGGATCCGGGCGACCTTGCCCTCCATCCACTACGCTATCGATCACGGCGCCCGCCTGATCCTTGCGTCGCACCTGGGCCGGCCCAAAGGCAAACCCAATCCCAAGATGAGCCTGCGACCCGCTGCGGCGAGGCTTGCGGAGCTACTGGGCAAACCCGTCCAGTTTGCGGCCGACTGCATTGGCCCGGAAGCTGAGAAACCAGCCCGATCACTCGCCAGCGGTGACGTGCTTCTGCTTGAAAATCTTCGATTCCATCCTGAGGAAGAAAAGAACGATCCGGCATTTGCCGGAAAGCTCGCGAGCCTCGCCGAGCTGTATGTAAACGATGCGTTCGGCTCGGCTCACCGTGCCCACGCCTCAACTGAAGGCATAACTCATTTTCTCCATCCCGCAGTGACTGGCTTTCTGATGGAGAAAGAGCTCAATTATCTTTCCAAAGCGGTTGAGAGTCCGGAGCATCCGTATGTAGCGATCGTCGGCGGGGCGAAGGTTTCAGACAAAATCGATCTCCTGAAGAATTTTATCAGGCAGGCTGACGCCGTTCTTGTGGGGGGCGCTATGGCCTACACGTTTCTGAAGGCTCAGGGTCACGAAGTAGGCGCTTCAAGAGTAGAAGACGACAAGCTCGACCTTGCTCGTGAGCTCATCGGTGCGGCGGCCGGGCGCAACACCGACCTGCGGCTGCCGCAGGATCATGTGGTGACCGAAAAGATTGACGCCTCATCCCAGGCGGAGGCCACTTCGGGTGTTATTCCTGCTGGCCGACTGGGAGTGGATATCGGGCCTGCAACCCGGGCCGAATACGCGGCGATCGTTAAGCGCGCCAAGACAATCGTGTGGAACGGGCCGATGGGTGTTTTTGAAATTCCGCAGTTCGCCGAAGGGACGCTCGCTGTCGCGCGCGCCGTCGCAGAGTCCTCAGCCATCTCGATTGTCGGCGGCGGCGATTCCGTAGCTGCCGTGACGAAGGCGGGCGTGGCAGACAAAATTTCCCACATCTCGACGGGCGGCGGCGCTTCGCTCGAGTTCCTCTCGGGCGTCAAACTGCCCGGCGTCGAAGCGCTGACGGACCGCAAGTAGCATATGACAAACCGTGAACGCGTGCTTGAAGCACTGGAAGCTAGCGGCGGCGGCCTTTGTGACGAATGCATCACCAAGCTCACAGGTATTTCGCGCCATCAGACTGTGCAGCAAGTTTGCGCTCGCTTAGCAAATGAATACACCTCCAGGGAGCACACAGCTTGCAGCGGTTGCGGGAAGAACGTATTAGTAAATAAACTTCACCGGAAAACTGAGAGGCCGTTGCCGATACCGCTGCTCGCAGATGGAACGCAATCCTGGTTCGATGAAATGCGCGCTCAGTTGGTTCGAGCGCTCAATCAACTTGACCCGCAGGGAAAGGGGGAACCTTTCTCGAGGCGGGTAGCGAGCCTAAGAGACGAGGGGAGGTTGCAACGGAATGCCGCCTCGTGGATGCTCACATGGACCTCCCTTCGGAACATTGTCGCTTTCGAAGGGCACGTTCTGACCGCCCGAGAGCTGGAAATCGTTCGATTGGTTCGAGACGAGCTCACTGCTTGGCTAACTGGCTTCGCGTCTGAGAATGATACCCATGGCCACCAGACCTAGGCCCCCGGTGATTGCGGGCAACTGGAAAATGTATAAGACGATCGCCGAGGCGGTCTCTTTCCTCGAAGCCCTGAAGCCCAAGGTGCGGGATACAACTCATTGCGAAATTGTGGTGGCGCCGCCCTTCACTGCCTTGCGCGCTGTGGCGTCCGCGGCGGACGGAAGCAATATCCGGGTGGCAGGGCAAGACGTGGCACCGGAAAAGGAGGGGGCGTATACCGGAGATATCTCGGCCCCTATGCTGCGCGAAGCCGGGTGTACCCACGTGATCATTGGCCATTCCGAGCGCCGCCAATATCACCAGGAGACGGATGAGGATGTGAATAGAAAGATCAGGGCAGCGCTCGAGGCCGGCCTCACGCCAATTGTGTGCGTAGGAGAAACGCTTGATGAGCGCGAGCGAAACCAAACGGAGAAAGTTCTTAAGCGGCAGTTCGCGGGCGGCTTCAAAGGGTTGACCGGGCAGGAGGTTTCCCCTATTATCATAGCGTATGAGCCCGTCTGGGCCATCGGCACAGGCCGGACGGCCACTCCCGAGACCGCAGAAGAAAGTCATCGTCTGCTGCGTGAGCTTGTGAACGGCAGGTTTGGAAAAGAGAGCTCGCAGCAAACCAGAATTCTTTACGGTGGAAGCGTGAAGCCGGAGAACATCCGGAAGCTCATGGAACAGCAAGACATTGATGGCGCTTTGGTTGGCGGGGCAAGCCTCAACGCAGATTCATTTTCGGCGATCGTGCACTACGACTAGCGCCGAGCGTTAAGCCGGGCACGTGGCGGCCTAATTACCTCTTCACCCGCCTGCGGGAGAGGGACGGAGCGAGGGCGGGGTTTGTATTAGCTTTGGTTGCGGGAGTGCTGCGATGCGGCATAGCAAGATACGTGCCGGCCTAAAGGCCGGCGCTACGTGACATCAAGCCGGGCCGAAGGCCGGCGCTACGGGATTGTGGCGGAGCAGGAGCAGGAATGCATGCATTAGTTCTGGGGCTGTACATATTGGCCTCGCTGTTGATACTTCTGGTGGTTCTGATTCAAGGGGGCGAGAACGTTGATATCACCGCGGCATTCGGCGGAGTCAGCCAAGCCGCTTTTGGCCCGCGCGGTACCGTCTCGACTCTTGAAAAAATCACCTGGGTTCTCGGCGGCATTTTTCTCGTCCTCTCGATAATTCTCACGGTGTGGGCGACAACGCATCAAGGGCCTTCTTCGGTGCTCCAGCACTCGTCGAGACCGTCCACGGCGGCGCCCGCTCAGACGCCACCCAAGTCTCCGGCACCCACGCCGCCGACGAGCCCTAATCCGTTCCAGTAATGCCGTAGTCTGAATTCTGCCGCTTGAGACTGTTGTTCGCCGAGCAATGAGAATTTTGTTCTCGTTTGATAGCGGCGGGTTTATCCCGCCATGCGCAGTGGCGGCCTAAAGCCGCCTCCACATGGCTGTCGAAGGCGAGCCCGATTTTCACGCGGCGAATATTGCGGAAGTGGCGAAATTGGCAGACGCACCAGCTTGAGGGGCTGACGGTCGCAAGACCATGGGGGTTCGAGTCCCCCCTTCCGCACCAAAACCGCTCGCTGCAGCACCGGCACCTATGAACCGCCCTCTGCGCGTTCTCGTTGCTAAACCGGGACTTGACGGCCATGACCGCGGAGCGAAGATCGTGGCGCGCGCTCTGCGAGATGCCGGAATGGAAGTGATCTACACCGGCCTGCGGCAGACGCCCGAGCAGATTGTAAGCGCCGCCGTTCAGGAAGATGTGGACGCGATTGGCATCTCGATCCTGTCTGGCGCCCACAATACTATTCTCCCCCGCATCTGCGATCTGCTCCGCCAAGCGGGCATGCAGGATGTTTTGCTCGTCGTAGGCGGCATCATCCCCCAGGAAGATATTCCCGCTTTGAAAAGCGCTGGCGTAACGGAGATCTTCCAGCCTGGCGCGTCCACGCAGGAGATTGTTGCGTTTATTCGCTCGCACGCTCCTGCCCGCTCGATTTAGTGAATCGGACGCTTGCCCACTCGAATGGCCGGCACTGCGCCAGCCGTGCAAAGTCCCGCTCATTTGCGGTCATGATAATAATTCCTTGCCGTGCCGCACTCATCGCAATGAGGGCATCGTTGGTCAGGCGGGCTTGCCCCATTTGCTCGTAGCCGTATCTGGCAGCAAGCCGGGCCAGCACGGCGCCAGTTTGCGTCCAATCATTAAGATTTGGCACGAGTATGCGTCGGGCGCTGTCGAAGTCTCGCTGCAGACGCTCGACAACACGGCGGTCGCGCCGATTCACGCCGGCGTACAGTTCTTCAAGCACCACGGCGCTGAGCCATACCTGCGCTTCGGACCTCAGTTGTCTCAGGGTCAGAGTAGCGTCGTCTCCCGTTCTGAGCGCTGCGATGTAAACCGACGAATCGAAGAGGACCGGGCGCATTTACTCTGCCAGCTTGCCGTAGACGTCCCGGATTTCGATTCCGCTCCTCAGGAACCGTTCGTTAGCCTCGCGAGTCAGGCGGTTCCGTTCGTGTTCGGTAATGGCAATGTCAAGCGCCCTTTCGACGGTCTCCGTTTCAGTGCTCGTTTTCAGGAGCCTCTGTGCGCGCTTGATCTTGGCAGGGTCCAGTCGAAAGTGCTTATGGGTGACTCGATTTCTAGCCGTCCGCATGTGATATGACTTCAGTCCCACTATAGCACGGTATGAACATCGCGCGGACGTTTATGTACATCTCGCTCCAAGCGCCGCCGGTTGGGCAGGAATGGACTATTTTTTCTGTGCCAGATGGCAAAGTCTGCGCCACCCTGCATTCTCCCCGACATCTACCTTAATGCGGCTAGAATGGAAGAAATCGATCTCCGGAGGCCGAATGGTCCGTTACGATATTTCGCTGTTGAGCGATGATGATCTTCATTTTTTTAACGAGGGAACCCATTACCGGATGTATAAGCAGTTTGGGGCACATGCGGTCACGGCGCAGGGCGCGGAGGGAGTCTACTTTGCAGTGTGGGCTCCGAACGCGGAGCGTGTATGCGTGATGGGTGACTTCAACGGCTGGAACAAGGGCAGTCATCCTTTGCAGGCGAGAGGCTTCTCGGGAGTGTGGGAAGGATTCATTGCCGGGGTGACGCCTGGGACGAAATATAAATTTCAGGTGGCTTCACGTTATCAGGGCTATCAGATCGACAAAACGGACCCTTTTGGCTTTTACAACGAAATTGCGCCGCAAAACGCCTCTATCGTCTGCAACCTCGACTATTCTTGGGGAGATCATGAATGGTCGGAGTTGCGCCATACCCGCAATTCGCGGGAGAGCCCGATTTCGATCTATGAAGTGCATCTAGGATCGTGGATGCGATCCCCGGATGACCCGGACGGCTTCCTGAGCTATCGCGACATCGCGCCGAAGCTCGCAGCCTATGTGGAAAAGATGGGCTTCACGCACGTCGAATTCCTGCCGGTTATGGAGCACCCCTACTATCCTTCGTGGGGATACCAGATCACGGGCTATTTCGCCCCGACAAGCCGCTATGGGTCTCCGCAAGATTTTATGTACGTTGTGGACCATCTCCACCAGCGCGGCATTGGGGTCATTTTGGACTGGGTGCCGTCACATTTTCCCACGGACGGCCACGGGCTTGGCTTTTTTGACGGCACGCATCTCTACGAGCATGCGGACCCGCGCCAGGGCTTTCATCCTGAGTGGAAAAGCTTCATCTTTAACTATGGCAGAAACGAGGTTCGTAGCTTCCTCATGTCCAGCGCGTTGTTCTGGCTGGACCTTTACCACGCCGACGGGCTGCGGGTTGACGGGGTAGCCTCGATGCTCTATCTGGATTATGCGCGGCAAGCTGGAGAATGGGTGCCCAACAAGTATGGCGGCAAGGAGAATATTGAGGCTATCGATTTTCTGCGCGGACTTAATACCGATGTTTATCTGAATTACCCGGACGCTCAAACCGTTGCCGAAGAGTCTACCTCATGGGGCATGGTGTCGCGCCCTACCACCGTGGGCGGGCTGGGTTTTGGGATGAAATGGGACATGGGATGGATGCACGACACGCTCACGTATTTCTCGAAGGACTCCGTTTACCGCACTTATCATCACGGCGAGCTGACGTTCCGCATGATCTACGCTTTCACGGAAAATTTCATTTTACCGCTCTCGCATGATGAAGTAGTCCACATGAAGAGCTCCCTGCTCGGTAAGATGCCCGGAGATGACTGGCAGAAATTTGCCAATCTGCGTCTGCTTTTCGGATACATGTATTCGCAACCGGGGAAGAAGCTGATTTTCATGGGTGGTGAGTTTGGCCAGTGGAGTGAATGGAGGTACGGGCACAGCCTGGACTGGCACCTGCTCCAATACGAACGGCACCAGGGAATCCAAAACTGGGTGCGGGATCTGAACCGGCTATACCGGACGGAGCCCGCTTTATTCGAACTGGATTTCGATCCTGCCGGGTTTGAGTGGATTAACTGCAACGATGCTGCTGCGAGCACCCTTAGCTTTCTCCGCAAGGCTCGATCCACCGACGATCTCATTCTGGTGGTGTGCAATTTTACTCCAGTCACGCGCGAGGGCTACGTGGTCGGCGCGCCGCGCGGCGGATATTGGAAGGAAATCCTCAACGGCGATTCGCCGTGGTACGGCGGCAGCGGGCAAGGCAACGCGGGCGGCCAGCATGCGCAGGCCGTCTCCGCTAACGAACGGCCATTCTCACTGGTACTGACCCTCCCTCCCTTAACTGCGGTCTTTTTGAAGAACGAGGCAAATCCCGCGGGGCCGGATTAAATCTTCCCTTAAGTTACCTACAGTTGCCGAGGGAAGCGGGGTCTTAGGGCGGGGTTTTAGCCCCTGACCGCCAGCCGCAGCGGCTAAAGCCGGCATTCTGGTGGCTTTCGGTCGGCACGGCTGAAGCCGTGCCCTGATACACCCCCCGCGCCCAGCAAAAAATGTGGGACACGTTCAGCCCTCGGGAGAGGGAAAGCTCCGATCCTGAAGTTTCTCGCGAGGAAACTCTCTGCCGGTCCACCCCCAGTAGCCATCCGACGATATTGGTAACGACCAGTTTGGGCTGAGGGGAAGAGGTTGGATTAGGGGTGACTTCCTTCTGCTTCGGCCTGTTTGGTGCTGCGATCTCCGTTCAGCTTCACGCGCGGGATACCGAAATGGCCCTCGAGGTCGCTCAGCTTGGCGAGGTCAAGCGCGCCCACGATGTTCACCACCGTCAGCTCTTTGGGCTCCGCGTTGATCACTGCAAGGCCCTGGACGGAATTCCCGGTGCCGATGACGTATACGTCAGCGGTTTCGTGGCTCTTGACGTCGCGGGAGGAAACGATCCTGCGCCACGGCGCGGCGTGGAGTTGGGCGAGAATGGCATTGACGTCGGCCTCCGAATATTCACCCGGCTTATCGAACTCGAAATCCCTCACGTACACGCCTTGCAAATGCTGCAGCACATGGCGGGCCTCAGCATCATCATCGTCGTCTTTGGACATAAAGCCGAGCGCGAGCTGAAGCATCTGATGGTCTAGCGTCACGTTGGTGACTCGGTCAGCCTTCCTGCTGAGGTCCTGGAGCATGCCAAGATCGAGCTTCGCACTCTGGGCCCGCGCCGGAAAGTCGCCGGCCAGGACCAACAGAACTGTGAGCAATCCCACCCGAGCCAGGGTTTGAAAGTGAAGAGGCCCGTATCCCGGGTCAAGCATTCTTGAACGCATAACGACTCCTTCGTCATTCAGATCCCGCACCGCCGCGGCCCGGCGCGCGCCAAGGTTGCAATTCAACAACTTTTCTTAAAGCGCCGTTGAGCTGGGCGCTCGCCATGCGGAGGGCCAGCATCGCTTGAACGCGCGCGGCTTCGCCTTCGCGCCGGCGCTGAAGTTTGGCTAACCCGGCGCCGACGAGAAGGCAGACGATCGCGGCCACCGCGGCCCACTGGACCCAGCGGCGTCCCCACGCCCGGCCAAATGGCGGCCGGCGGGCCGGCGGGCGCGCCAGACGCTCCATAACGCGATCCGTGAATCCCTCGGGCGGCTCCCGGCGCCGCAATAGTGAACGCAACTCATCTTCCAGTGGCGTCATACTCGTACTCCGTCGGCGACTCGCGTCATTTTGGCTCGAAGGATTTCGAGAGATCGCCGAAGCGAGCTCTTGACCGTGTTCAGAGGCATATCCAGTAGTTCGGCAATTTCCCTCATCTCGACCTCCTCCTGATACCTGAGGATGAGCACGAGCCGCGCCTTGGGAGGAAGGCTGCCGACTAATCGCTCGAGCGTTCCGGCAAGCAGCGGGTCAGAGTGAACCCAGGACGTCGCCGGCTCGGGCATCTGCTCCAGGCTCACTGGCTGCAGACGCGGTCCGCGCCGCGCCATATCGATGCAACGGTGTGCGGTCACCCGGCGCAGCCAACCGCGCAGATGCAGCGGCGAACAGATACTTCCGAGGTGATGGTACAACTGCAGGAACACTTCTTGCGCCACGTCCTCTGCCGCTTCCCAGTTGCCGAGAAAGCTCCGGGCCAAGCTGAACACCATCGCCTGATGCTGGCGCACCACTTTCTCAAATTCTGCCGGATCGTCGCCGACCGGCCATCGAGCTGCTGTCTGCCCTTGTTCCGTGCCCATGCCGTCCAAACGTTTCTTTCTGACACTCTATACGCAAACCCACCCCGCGCGGGTGCATTTCATTTTTCCAGGTTTCATCGACGATGGTACGCGCTGTCAGGGCTTTAGTCGCACAAGCAGAATCGTGCCTTTAACCCGACCTTTTCACCAGGATTGCCGCTGGCGCTAGAAGGGCGGCGTTTCAACGCCGCCGAAAAGGAGAGCTTACACCAGATTGGGAAAGGTAACGGGGGCATGCTAACGGGGCCTGAAACACGCCCTTGTGCGTAAACCAGGTGAGGAAATCCGGTTAGAAGTTTTTAATTGGCCTTTGTTTTCTGTAACCTAACGGCTTCGTTCGGTAAATTTGGGGCTTTGGGAGGTTTTTACAGGAGTGCGCTCTACGGCTGCTGGCTAGTCCGGCCCTCTCACCAGGTTTGCCGCTGGGACGGAAGAGAGGAGTTAAAACCCGGCCCTTCCGTCGCACCCGTGAGATATCTGGGCTAACCCACGCCGACTGGCCCCGCAGGGCGGGACTGTGATAGAGGGCCGCTTCGCGGCTCAGAATGGCATTTTCGGTCGGGGTTATCGACGGATCAAGGGAGGCCCGTCACGTTCACCCTGCTTGTGGACCGCGCTTTGAACGACGTTTCCGGCCGGGCTTTGCCAGTTTGGCCGAGCTTCCTCCTTGCAAAGCGGCGAGGAGGCCGGAGCCATCGGGGCTGCCCCAGCCAGTGCAGGCGTCCCAACCTTTACCTGCGGAGTAGCCGCCAACGTTATTGAGGTCGTTATTACCGCTCGTGATGTCGTGGAACGCGCCATCGGAGCTGACAGCGGAAGGATAAATCAGCGGGTTAAGGTAGCCCACCGGCTTTCCCAATGCCTGGTTAATGCGGGCGACGAGGCCTGCCCAAAGGGGCGCCGCCGCGCTGGTGCCGCCCACCACATAACTCTGGCCATCGGACAGCACCTGATACCCGGTGTTCGGATCGGCATCGCTTGCCACATCCGGCACTCCTCGTCCCACATAATTTCCGGGATTGACCGAAGGCGGCACGTTGGCCTGTGACTGCCACGATGGCAGCGGAAACACATCACTCACTCCGCCTCC
>JASHOS010000048.1 GCA_030040995.1 Terriglobia bacterium
CCCTGCTGCCATCAGAATCACGAATCCACGAACATCTCGAAGATATTTGTGAGTTTTCAGCGGGCTTTCGCAAAAACGCCACATGAGTGCAAGGTGGCCCGTTGTTTTCAGACTCATTACCGAGCTACCGCTGATCGACGCCCGGCATGCTGATATAGATCATATCCTTCCCATTGCCGGTCCCGAACGGCATCAGGGTTATTGTTCGCGCAGGGTCTCTGAAGGTTGTATTGCGGATGCCCTCGCTGCGGGCACTCCGACCGCTACCAGCGCGGCCGTCAGTAGAATCGCCAACGCGGCCACGATCGACAGCGGCTCGAACACCTTCATCTGAAAGAGCTCCTTCTCTGCATACTTCGCGCCGAGCCACACAACCGGCATACCGAGGACGATGCCGGCGAGCGCCAGCGCCAGTCCTTCCCGCATCACCATCGACAGGATGTTCCGCGGCAGCGCGCCCAAGGCGAGCCGTACGCCAATTTCCCCCCGCCGCCGCGAGATATTGTAGGCCATCACGCCATAGAGCCCGACCACCGAGAGCGCGATCGCGAGAATGCCGAACCCGTTGCAAAGGGTCGCGAACATTCGCTCCCGCTGTAAAATCTTGGCGATCTGTTCCTCCATCGTGACCTCGTCCACCATTGGCAGATTGCGATCGATCTCGCTCATTGTTCGACGGATTGCCGGCAGGGCGTTCTGTGGAGACTGGGAGGTCCGGACAACCACTGTGGCCTCCGGGCCGTTCTTGCTAAAAGGAACCCACACGGCGTAAGGCCGTTCCTTCATCGAGGTCACGGCGAACGCCGGCGCGATGCCGACAATTTCGTATCCAGGCTGCTTCACGCCCGGCGGCCCGTCGGCCATGTAGAGCGTTTGGCCAAGAACGGCCGGCCCGCCCAGTTTCCGGGCAAGGTCCTCGCTGATGACGGCGACTTTCGCGTCGCTGCGGATGTCTGCCCAGGTGATATTGCGGCCGGCGACCAGCCGCGGCGTGTAGAGCGGCAGGTACGAGGGCGTGATGGCGTTCATAGAGACGTTCCTCTCATTTTGGCCGTTGAGTCGAACATCTTCCCACCAGCCCCCGACGTTCATCGGCCGCATCCACACCAGCCCGGCGCCCGCGACGCCCGGCGTCGAAGCGAGTCGCTGCTCCAGATTGAAGTAGAACTGGGGCAACCGGGCTTTGTCGTACCCGGACGTGCCCGGCCGCACGCCGAACAGGATCAGGTTACGCCGGTCGAATCCTGGGTTCACCGTCTGGATGGCCCGCAGGTTCCTCGTGAAGATCACAGCGGCCATGACCAGGACAACCGACATCGCCATCTGCGCGACCACGAGGGTGCGTCCGCTGTTCCACCGTTGCCGGCGGCCGTCGCCGATGCTCCCACCTCCCAGCTTCAGCCAGGAAAAATTCAACTGCCGCGTTCCCTGCCAAGCCGGGAACAAGCCGAAGAGGAGGAGCGCCACCGCCGTGATGGCGGCCACGAGCGAGAGGATCCGGTAATCGATCGAAACCGAAATCGGAAGGCTCTCCCTGTCGCCCACAAACTGTCCGAGCAGATTCCCGGTGGTGTACGCAACCGCGATGCTGAGGGCGCCGCCCGCCACGGCGATCAGCGCGCTCTCCGTGAGAAACTGCCGCATCAGCCGCGCGCGGCTGCACCCGAGCGAGACGCGCATCGCGATCTCCTTGCGCCGCGCCACAGCGCGGGCGAGCAGCAAGTTCGCGATATTCGCGCACGCGATCACCAGAAGCAGCCCGACCAGCGCGCCCAGCAGATAGAGAGGATTGCGGAACTCGCGGCTCAGGTCGCCAAGGCCTCGAGCACCATCGTCCAATCGAAGCCGCGGAGCTTTGGCAAGGTCCTGCGGCATCCTCGTCCAGGTGGTGCGAAAAACTGCGTCCATCTGGTCGCGTAGCTGTGCTGCATTGGTTTCCGGCGCCAGCCGGGCGATCACCTGAGTTCCCCACAACCGGTCTTTCGTGAGCCAGTCCGTCGGATTCCAGCCGTCGCGGGATGCCGCGTGGTGAATCGGCGCGTAGATGGCCGTGGCGTCGCCGGGATAGAGCCCGAAGAATTCCGGCGCCAGCACGCCGACGATGACGTGCGCGCGGTTGTTGACGATGAGCGTCTTGCCGATCACGTTCCGGTTGGAGGCCAAGTTGTTAGCCCAGAAGCGGTGCGAGACCACAGCAACTGCCGGCGCAGCCGCGCGATCATCCTCATCCACGAGAAGCCGGCCCATGGCAGGACGCGTCAGCAGGGTGGCGAAGAAGTTGCCGCTCACCGGCCGCTCGGTGGTCACCGTGGGACGGCCTTCGTAGGTGACACTGACCGGGATCGAATCGTTGTAGGCGGCCACCGAGGCGTGCCCCTGCATGCTCTTTCGCAGGCTTTGAAACGCGGGATAGGAGAAAAAGTCGGCGACCTCCGCACCCTCGTCGTGATACATAGACCCGGCACCGCCATCGGCGAGGTCACGGGGAAAGCCGTGCGCCTGCCACTGAACCAGACGGAGCTGCTGCGGCTGCGAGACCGGCAGAGTGCGCCAGAGAATCGCGTCCATCAGCGACGCAATGGCCGCGTTCGCCCCGATGCCGAGCGCGAGCGACAACACTGCGGCCAGCGTGATCGCCGGCGCGCGGCGCATCATGCGCAGTCCGAAGATGATGTCCCGGTGGAACCCCGTCAGCCAGGCCCATCGACGCTGGTCGCGGCACGCTTCCTTGAACTGCTCCGCACCGCCGAACTCGCGGCGCGCCATTTGCAGCGCCTCGCGCCGCGAATATCCCTGCCGCTCGTATTCTGCCGCCAGGTGGTGCAAATGATGGGCCATCTCACGATCGAGCTCCATCTCTGCCCGTTTCCAGAAACGCATTTTCGCCTCCTCAGGAATCCAGCACCATGGCCACCGCGCCAGCATAGCGCTGCCAATCAGCCGTTTCGGCCTGGAAGCGTTTTCGCCCCGTAGCCGTCAGCGAATATATTTTTGCCATCG
Source organism: Terriglobia bacterium (assembly GCA_030040995.1). Classification (GTDB taxonomy): domain Bacteria; phylum Acidobacteriota; class Terriglobia; order UBA7540; family UBA7540; genus JASHON01. The sequence goes on from JASHOS010000048.1 coordinate 3,001, forward strand.
GACCGTTCCCCGATTCCTTCCACTCCGACCTGAGCAGTCCTTGCCGCTCCAAGCGGTGCAGCGCCGGATACAACGAGCCCTGCTGCACTTTTAGCGTCTCCTTGGATGTAATTAAAATCCGCTGCGCGATTCCATAGCCGTGCAGCGATCCGGCTGCGAGCGTCTTAAGAATCAGCAGATCGAGCGTGCCCTGGAGGAGGTCGGTCTTTTTGGCTGGCATCAGCTATGATGATATCCGATCTAGATAGAATGTCAAGGTACAGGAACGCAGACGCCTAAGCGGATGCTCTGCCAGTCGTGCTCAAGTGCTCTTGCGAGCAACAGAAGCTTCTGTTGCCATAGTCGGCCCAAAAACAGAATCGGATTTTGCTGTCTGAGCGGCCCGTTCTACAGGGGTCTTATAGAAGAGAGAATTCTTTCGATGCAAGATCGCTTTCTTTGCCCGCTCACAGATTTTGTTGTCGAGCAGGGCACCGGCTTTGCGCAGGAACAACGTTAACGGTTCCCAGTGCTTCAGCAAATACGTGCTTATTATTTGTCCCATGTGTCGCATTCGTCTCCTGAGTTTGCGCGGATTGACACCGGTGAGGAATCGGGGGGCCATGGGCGAAGTGCGAGAAGGGTTACTTGTGGATTTGATCGTACACTTGAAGCCAGTTGCTAGTAATTTCCTGCCGGGCTTGTTGGAGGCTCATGGAACCCGAGCACGCCTGGCGGTGTAAGTAGTTTTCCACTTTATCTTTTTCATGGAATCCCGGCGTCGGCTTGGCGGCTTCGGGCCACAGGTTGCTTATGTCGTTCGATCCACCGAGTTCCAACGGAATGAAGTGATCCACTTCGTAAGCCCCTCGCGGCTGCGGGAAAGGGATTCCATATTCCTCGAAAACAAGGCGTTTCTCCGCCTCACCCACATCGCGGCGAGCGCTGGTGGACTGGCGGCAGATTACGCTGAGATCGTCGGTCATCGATGCACCGGGCGTACAGGCAGGATCGGGGAGGGCTCCGCGAACGTGACAACCTGACAGTGACGCATTGATTCCTGCCTTTAATACCGGTCGTCTGCTCCAGCACGCCGCTCCGCAAGTTGCTATCAAGACAAAGGTGCCGATCCCAGTCCATCGCTTCATTGTTCCCCCTCCGTGTTACCCAATCCAGCATACGGAACGCAGGGAAACTCATGGCGACAGATGGGACAGATGAGGCAATTTAATTTTCAACAGCCCGATCGTGCGTGATTGCCGTGGTTACAACGGATGGGTGAGCTACGCGGGTATCGCGAAAACGGGTGAAACAGAGGGACAAAGTGAGGGAAGGCTTATCGGTAGACTTGATACCGGGCGCCCACTTGTCGGACGGATGCCGTAGGTCTACAGGTGCGATTGTAGAATGTGGAAACGGAGTTTGGTGCAAGTCTAATTGCCGATCCGAGACCCCAAGGAATCTGGATCGCGCTGATGATGCCGCGGGCGTCATTCAAATTTAAAAATTTCTCTTGACAATCGACTGTCACGCTTGGTATACACCCATCACCGGGTAGGCAATAACTGAGAGACTCTAAGCGAAATTGGGAGCAGGTCTGTGGATTGGGGAGGGGAATTCGAGTGGGAGATGGCCTACTCGGAACACACGCCTCAAGTCCAGAACGCAATTATCTGCATAAGCATTCTCGCTACGTCGGCTGTTGAGTCTTTGCTGGGCTTGCAATACGTTGCCTTTGACGCGACATGGTGAAGTCTGCGACTCGCAGCGAGGGTGAGAAGCGTGCCCAGGAGGTAATATGAATCCGCTCACTATAGACCTTGCGACTCTTCCGGTCACGGTAACGACGGGAGACCTCACGGACGCAGGGAAGTCCCAATCGCCCAGTGCGTTCGCTCTCGATCCTGGGATTTTTACGTCGCAGGTTTTGAGCTCGCCGATCGCCGTAATCAGCAGCGACTCTCTTTCGGCAACCCTTACTCCAAGTCACGACTTTTCTTGGAAACAGCAGCTGAGCGCAACGGATTGCATGACCTTCAAGGTTACGCCGACCCTAGGCTGCTCGCTGGTTGTGCGTAAGAAGGGAACCATTCTGGAGGCTTCTGATATAAGCAACGACCCGATCGAGGGGTACCAGCTTGAAGTCCCCGATGGAAAGGCCTACGTCTCTATCATTCTGAAGGTCTCCCTAGAGCTCAGTTTGGGTCCCACTGCCAGCCTGCCGGGCAGCATAGGTCTGAAGGCGAGTTTTAGCCCCTCGGATACATTCGTAGCAGCCAATCACTTTATTTTCGACCAAGGGAAGTTGGTGAAAGATGCCATAGTTGAGAGCTTCGGCCGCTTTATCCTGCCCCTGGGGCCGAATAGCGCATCGCAGATCGACCATCTGAATTCTGGCGACATGGTGGAGTCTGAGTTCGTTGCGACCCTAGGGCTCACTGCCGCTGTGAACTGGGGTCTCAACGAGTCTTTGCTAGCCGGGCTTAGCAAGGGCGATCTTCAAATCGGGGGGAACTCAACTATTGCATCCATCCTGGCGAGTGCCGGCCCAAGCCTCAAGCTCGGTCCTTCCCTTACGTTCGGTTATACGCATACCGACGCGTTCCGATCTGTCGTGCTAGTTCAAGACTCCTCGATCAACATTCTGCTTTTCAAGTGCAAGATCGACGACCCAAAGATCACCGCGGCGGCGGACGCCGATGTCGACCCAGGGTTAGCCGCCCAGATCGCTGTGAAGCTGCCACAAGTGATTCAGAATGTCGCCAAGCAGTTGGCCGCCAGGTCTTCAAACAAGGATGCGGCCAATTTCGCCACGGAGATGGCGAAGGCTGCCTCGAGCGCGGGAGATACACTTCAGTCTGCAGCAGATGACCTCGGAGGCTCCATCTCAGATGGAATCACTAAACTACCGCAGCTCGGGGTTAGCGTCTCTGCCACCGCTGACCAAATCACGGAGCACACTGTGCTCAACAGCTTGGTTTTTAGTCGGCCGCTCGACCGCCCTGCCTGGGCACAGGCGATGTCTGGTGACTTCCGAAAGGCGCTCATGCTAGGTAGCGGCGCCCAGAATGATGTGAAGTTGGGAACGGGCTCGTACGTTGAGGACTCACTGAAAACGAAGACGGCCCTCACTTTTGCTTTTTTCGGCCTCAAGGCGCAGCAAATCAGCGAGTATTTCGACGACGTGAAGTTCACGTATGCGTCGAATGGGACCTTCCAGTTCCAGGACAAAATCGGTCGCGGGGCGAGTGCCGATTTCTTCGGCCACGAGAAGGCAGCGGATATTTATTTCATCGTCGCGGCGTCGCTTGCTCAGAAGCTTAACGTGAGCAACGAAGCGCTTACCCTGTGCATCGCGCTCTCGGATCAAAACGCGCATGCCTATTCGGTGCAAATCTGCAGAACGCTGACGGCGCTGATAGGCAATGCCAGAAGCGCGCCTTATATCGATTTACTTACGAAGGCCGTCGCTCAAAACGCAAAACTTCCTGTCAGCCTCACTACCCAGTTTACGTCGGCGGCCTTTAGTCGGCTCATGGTCAGCGCTAAGCCGTTCGCGGACCAAACTGCGGACAAGAGCAACTTCAACGCCTTCGTCTCCGCCATTAACAGTCTGGCGGTCAACTCCAGTGAGCGGTTCCCATCGGCCTTGGACTACGACGTTTGGGTGCGGTTCAACGAAAACCTCACCGGGTTGAAGACAGCGGATCGAACTCAGACCGGTGCCTACGGCAATCACCCGATGGCTTTTGCAGGAATTTTTGACGGCATGAACCAGCCGGACGATGCCACGCTAGCCATTTACGCTTTTTGGCTCGAAGAGGCGCGGCAGTTCATGAACCTGTGCGACGATCTAATCCAGCTCGCCCGTTCAGTTGACCCCGCGTCGACTGGCGAAGGAAAACCTCTTCGTGACCTCTTGGATGCAGTCACCTTCAGCGTCAAAAATGATGTTACCAATGACCCTCTGCACTGTCTTCGCGCTATCCTTTTGGCTCTGGTGCAGCAAATGGGTAATATCAATGCCGCTCCGAGTGATCCTCCGGCTTCGAATCCGCTTCCGAAGAAGTTTACGGTCACTATACAGGTTGACGCACAGTCCCGCCAGCCGGCGGTTCAAGTTTCAACAGCCGCCGCGGCTGGTCTTGCCTCTGGAGGAAGGATTGTTGACAGCCGAACGGCGGACGGATCGCGCAACTCAGGTGGGAAGATGGACAGCGATTAAACGGCTGCTCAGTCCTTCCAGCAGTCTGGAGACAACCGCAGTGACGGACGCTGGGCCACTGAGCAACGGGTTTTGTGGAGGAGCGGGGTCCCTTACAGTCAACAGCAGGTTTACTGTTGGCGTGTATACGTTGAGCTGGCTTATGCGGAGGTGGTTTTCATGTTCGGCTCGTCGATCATAGACATTGCAATTGGCGTCGGCTTCGTTTACTTGCTCCTCAGCCTTATCGCCTCAACCATCAACGAGATTATTCTCTCATTGCTCAACATGAGAGGTAAGGATCTTTTGCGTGGTTTGAAGACGCTTTTGGATGACGAGCACGCTGAAGGGCTAGTGAAGGACCTGTACAATCATGGCCTGATCTTCGGTCTGTTTCGCGGAAGCTTCGACCCCAAGAAGACTGGAGAGCTCCCTTCGTACATACCACGCTCCAATTTTGTAATGGCGCTACTTGACGTTGCGCGAGTGACCGCAGGACAGCCAATCACCGTCCAAGAGGATGCAGCCGCGACCATGGCATCTCTGAAAGCGGCCGCGCAGAAGCTGGCAGGGGACACTAAGACTGCGAAGGTCGGAAAGCCGCTAGTTTCCATGATTGATATCGCGGGTACCGATCTCACCAAACTTAGAAAAAGCGTCGGGGATTGGTACGACAGCGCCATGGACCGTGTCTCGGGGGCGTATAAGTATCGAACCCAGAAGATTCTCTTCGTCCTCGGGCTTATTCTTGCGGCGGGCCTCAACGCAAATACAGTGACAATCATCAGACAACTCTCGACAGATTCCACTCTGCGTCAGTCGATTGTTGCCGCTGCCCAATCCGAAAAGCAGCCTGACGGCATGGCAGGTCAACCTCGGCGGGACCAGATCCGGCAGGTTGAAGGGCAAGTGTCGCAACTCGGCAACATCGGTATCCCGGTGGGCTGGGCCGGGGCGTGGCCACCATGCAAGCCTCCGTGCGAGGGTTGCGCTGCACCCTGTACCGGTCCGCATTCTTTCGGCGGTTGGCTAGCGTATTGGGCGCGCAGCTTTGGAGGCTGGTTGTTGACCGCAATTGCCATCTCGCTCGGGGCGCCGTTCTGGTTTGATCTCCTGAACAAGTTCATGATCGTCCGTTCAACCGTCCGGCCAAGCGAAAAAAGTGGAGAAGGGGAATATAAGGGGAAAAAGGAAGTAAGGAATGAAGGGTAGGAAAAGGCTAATGCAGGCCAAGGCGACATGAAAGGGGCAACGAGATGCAAAAAGCAGTTCGTGATGTGGGGGTGGTACTCGATTGGCTAAGGGGCACGAAGACGCTGCTCGAGAAGGATGACGCACAGTTCAAGGCGGTTGCGAAGCAAAAACTCAATATTCAGACGGATGCTGCGTGGGAAAGCAAGAGGCAGGAACTATTGCAACAGCTCAACACTGCGCTGGCCAACGCCCAGAATCATGCTGTGACGGCAGTCAATTCAGCCACTCCTCCAAGCACAAAACCATTCGTGCCGTCCGAGAGATTTACGGCATTGTTCCAAAGCGCAATGGAGGAACACTTGAACCATCGTTTCACGAGCGCGGCGCTGGCCCGGCAGGCGGGGACGGCTCCTCCGTACGGCCCACCCGAAAAATATGATTCTGGCGACTTGGGATGGTCGGTCGTTCTTCTTGCGCGACTCGAGGAGGGTTTAAGAGGAAAGAAGGTGTTTGTCCACAGCACTGATCTAACGGCTTTCCGGTACGACATGCCCGATACGACAAGCGTTGCGCTTTTTGCAGATTGGGGCACGGGCGAGGCGTCGGCGCTTGCTGTCAAGGCGGCTATTGAAAAGGAGTCTCCAGAATTCACCATCCATTTGGGTGACACGTATTACGCTGGTTTTGGGGATGAAATCAGCCACAATCTGGTCTCATGTTGGCCATGGGCAGCGCGTTCGTGTTTCGGCAGCCACGCAACCGAAAGCAGCCAGCTATTCTTTCGCGGCGGCACGCTCGCTCTTTACTTCCAGTTCGAGCGGAATCGGAGCGGAGGCGTGGTCGGTCGAACGCATGGGGCCTCGTCAAAGGCAATTTGTGCAGACCCGGACCGGCAGCATGAGAGATGAACCTGGAGCCCCCAAGATACTCGATCACACGACGTTCCAGGCCGAACCGGGCTCATCGCGAGTTCGAGAGAGGGCTCACACACGAGAAGGCGACGCCATTATGGCTGCCCGCGATATCGCCCCTGGCAAGCGCCGGTGCACAACCCGCGCCCGTTCCGGAGGAGCAAAATTGCCCGAAGGGCAATACCGTGAGTAGCCGTGGGTGCAACCTACGGACAACGAGGCGCAGAATTAAACCAACCCCGGAGGGGTTGACTGACAATTTCGCCATGGTGACGATGACATACGTAGGGAAATCGTGCCCAGGCCAACCCCTGCAGGGTTGTTCTTCTGTGCTCGCCGCGCCCAACCCCGCCAGACGCGAAAAGACGCAGGGAGGTAGCGAGGCGCGGACCTGCGCTTTTTTGCGGGTCTGCGGCTTTTATTCCCCGGAACTTGAGGAAAGCCGCAGACTCTCTGAAGTGCGAGAGTCTGCATTGCAATACCGTAAAATCGTGTTTTTTTAACCAGATTTTCTAGGGACTCCCTCACCCGACTCGCGCCGGCTGGAGAAAGCGCCGGCCGCGAGCCACCCTCTCCCGAGGGAGAGGGCAAGGGTTTCGCGCTGGTTTGATTGCGGCTGTGAGGCCGCGCTGCTCTACCCGGCTGGAGGCCTTGGGCAATGTGGGGGGAAGGGTTACTTGTGGATTTGATCGTAAACTTGAAACCAATTGCTAGTAATTTCCTGCCAGGCCAGTTGTGGCTATGTTCGCGCCAGCCATTCCAAATAGACGCGCTCCACCGTTCGATCCGGCTCAGTCCAAATTTCAACGTGGCCCGGAAAGGGCGATGCTGGGCCAAGCCTCTGACTATAGCTTTGCCGGACTGAAGATTCGGCGAGCACCTGCCCTTGCGGGTCCACCGTATTCAATAGCCAGCAAGTCCGCGGGCTGAGGGATGCCACAACGTCGGGCAGGTCAAATTTCCGCAGAATGCCTGAAACGAACCAGTCTAGAGGCAGCGAGTAATCTTCGGAAGTAACGACGGAGAGGTAGCTCACCAGCGTATGGTCCAAAAGCAGCGACCGCGCGCGATCGTCTATGACGGCAGCCAGAAGGGCCGCCAGTCCCGGAGCGCCGGAGCCCAGGATGCGAATCTCCGAAGCGTTCACATCGGGCCGGCTTGCCAGATAGTCCATGGCTCTCAATGTGTCCCACACCCTTTGTCCAATCAGTGGAAGGCCCAGAACCAGGCTGGTCCACGCGAATCGTTCGCGGAGATAACGGCGGCTTTCGTAATACCTGGGGCCGCCTCGCGGAAGCCGTGGCGTTGTAATACCCGAACCGCGAAGACTGATCGCATAGACCGCAGAACCTTTGCCTAAAATACGATCGAGCGAGCCTGGCTCCGCGACGGCATCATCTGGGGCATCACTGATGAAGAGCACAGCCGGACGAGGGGAATCGCTGCCCTGCCGCCACACAAACCAGCCCACCACTCGAACGTCCGGCTCAGATTCGATCTGTACTTCCTCAATCACAACGTCCTTACGCTGGTTTGACGAAAGCAGCTTGGACCGCAAGGGCGTCCGGTCACGTGGCAGCGCCAAAAGCCCGGAGATGCTGCCCTGAAACTCCCGCCTTATGCTTTCGACGTCCGGTGTCGCGCTCGCGAAATGGCTTTCCGGCATCATCTGTCGAGCGCGGTCACTATTGACTTGAACCACCGAGCGGCCGCCCAGCGAAGTCAACACCTGTCCCGTGCTCGTGCAGTCAAGCGAGCTTTCCGGGGATGAGTCGAATTCTACCTCCTCAGTTCCAGCACCTCCATTGCCTAGCCAGCGATTGAACCATCCGTAGGTCGCCTGACGCTGGAAGAAGTCGAGATCGTGCGGCAAATGCGACGCGAACAGGCCAGCTTTGTCTTGTGCTCCGAACAGCGCGTAAACCTGCTCGAGCGTCCGGTAGATTTCCAGAGTCGCCTCTTCATAAACCGGAGAGTATGTCTCTCCTTCGTCATGGGTGGTATAGCAAAGAAGCAGTGGCTTCGGCGCGAACGCCCACAGGAGATCCCCTCGATCGATGCCCAAAGGAAGACCACCCACAAGATCCTGCTCGGCATCGTCCACCGCCCCAGGTGGGTCATAAAATGCCCCAGCCACGTCCTCTGAATTCCCTTCAACCACAACGGCCGCCCTCAAGCGCGGCTCCAGCGCCGCCAGATACATCGTCATGGTCCCGCCGCCGGAGTGCCCGGTACAGCCAACGCGAGCAGCGTCCACCTCAGAGCGGGTCAATAAATAATCGAGAGCCCGAATTCCATCCCACACGCGGTAGAGCGCGAATGTGTTGCCCACCAGTAGCAACGGTCTGCCGGCTTGATCGTGTTCACCGGTCGGCCCATACCGGGACTTGCCGGTGGCCGGATCCAGATACTGGATCCGCTCGCCTTGCCCATAGGGATCGAAAGCTAAGACCACATAACCCTTGCGCGCGAGGTTCTGATAGAAATACTGGTAATTCCGATATGCCTTCCCGTCTTCGGTGTGCCCCAAAGGCGCCAAAACCGCCGGAAAGGGCGGCGTTCCCGAGGCCGGAAGGTACAGGTTCGAGGTCACATAAACTTGCGGAAGACTTTCGAAGATCACCTTTTCGATTCGATACGACCCCCGATCGATCCGTCCCGTAATCTGACTATTTAAAGGACTTCTTGGCGGCGGCCCTCCAATCAGATCCCAAACTTTGGACCGCACCCGTCGAGCCCGCTGCCGTGCCTGCGCTGCCGTCTCGATTCCGGCCAGGTCCGCGAGCCGTCTGGCGCGCGCCTCACTGATCCTGCGGGTAAGGTAATCAGGCCAATCGTTCCAAAAATCGCGTTGTGATCGCGGCAGGATTTCAGCCGGCTCCGCGGCCTTGCCAGGTGCGCTCGCGGAATGCGGCTTCAGAGCCCATCCTGCTGCGCCAGCCAGATTCGCGGTAAGGAAAGAACGTCGAGTGGTCATGCGAGAAAGGCCGATCTTACTTCAGACGCCTTCGACCGCTGCGAAAAGGCTTGGCATCTCTCCGAGGTTTTTTTTTACCGTGGGTACGGTCAGGTCGTGACTTTGCAGCAGTTCTGAAACGAGCCCATCAATCCTGTCTAACTCGGGTTGAACAATCTGCCGGGCCGCCTGGCGGGCCTGAGCTGCATTGCCCTCAATGCGTGGCGCCCAATCCAGCATTTTCATCCGCGCTACTCGGGCGATTCGCGCTATGTCGCGATGGAGGCGCTCTTTTCGAGCGAACACGGGGATGGGGCATACTTCAAACGGCCGGCGGTGGATGTCCCGCTCGCCTTGTAATCCTTGGGACTGATATGGCTTGATCGCCTCATTGACCACCGAGCTGTTCAGTATACCGGTCAGGTAAAGCGCGTGATCCTCTGAATCCGCGTAGTACCGGTAGGTGGCATGGTCCGCAACGAAACCCCGGATCGGGATTCGGCCGGCATGAGCATGTTCCGTGGGGGTTAGGTATGCGGCAGCGATGTTCGTCCCAGATTTGTTGTAGAGCACGACGAACTCCGCCGACGGATCCTGATTCGTGATTTTTTGATCGTAGTTGATGTATTCGTAGATCGTCGGCTGCTCTTGCTTCTTCCGTTTCTCCCATATTCTATCAGCAGTCTCGACCCATTCCGACGCCCCTAATCCCCCCTCCCCGAGAACATCCAGGGAGCTCAGGAGAACAAGGCGCCCTTGCCTTTCTAACAATGGCAGTACAACCAGGCGGAGACGACGAACTGCGAACGGCAGCAGATCCTCCGCGAGTATCGTTCCAAAAAGAAATTCCTTCTCCACCCTCCCCCTCATTTCAATCCTCTTCCACGGTTGCTTGGCGCCTGCCTTGATCGCATTTGCTGTGCGTAGAAATGGGGTGCTCAGGTTGATAGGACGGTCGGGTGGGGGCTCGGCAAACCACAAAGAGCGTGGCACAAGTGTGGCGCCCTGGAACACCTGGGCATAATACGGCGATCGCGCGACACCGGCATATTGGAATGACCACCGTCCTGTTGCGGATTTCAAGACCTTTCGAGCCTGAGCCCACGGTAGGTTTCGCTGGCCCGGAGAAAAGTCCCCATTCCAATGCGTGATCGGGATATTGGCCGTGGCAGTGTGGCCGTTCCGAATCAGCACGCAGGTTGGCACCTTGAAGAGCCGTTTAACGCCACCAAAATCATGGATCGCCGTGAAACCTGTTCCTTGAAACGCAAGGTGTTGCTTGGCGGGGAGTATCACCGATTTCGGCATTACAAAGCCCATCGCCCCACCACGCCGCAGGAACTCGCGCTCGGCATGCGCAAAAAATACCGTCGAGGTGTCGATTTGGGTAAACAGCTTACGCTCGGTTTTGCCGAGTAAACCGTACTTAAACGTCAGTTCTTTGATTTTCGTTTTGTAACCGGCATCCTTGATGTCGCGCAGGGACAGCCAGGGCGGATTAGCAAGAATGAAGTCAACCTTCTGCCGCCGCAAATACGCAGGCCGGTAGGCGTTCTTGAGAATAAATGCCCAGATGGTGTCACGTTTCCCCTTCACCGCGCCGATCATTACTCTGAAGTTTTGCCGCCAGAGAAAAACCTCATGCGGACCGTATCCGTTGAGAAGCTTCGTGAATCGTTCTGCAGCTCTCTTCTCTGCCTCCTGGGAAACCGCACCGCGCTTTGCGAGCTGTCCCATTTTATCGATCAGGGCATCAAGGTCGCTCCCTTTATCGAGTGTCTCTAGCGGAATGAAGAACTGCTCGCTCTCGCGCCCGCCAGTCCTAACTACCAGCGCCTTTTTCGTCGTATCCTCCCCGGTCATCAGCGTGTCCGCGAGATACACACGGAGATATACATCGTGGGGATATTGGGGAAGCTCTGCTGCGAGCGCCAGGAGAATGTTCGCACGCGCCATCAAAGCAGCGACGGGATGTACATCGATTCCTGTAATGGACTCGATCGCCGAGGTTACCAGTTCGTTGCCCGTGACACCTGCAGCTCGAAGGCGGCGAATGGCGCAAAACAGAAAAGTGCCTGACCCGCAGGCTGGATCGAGCACGGTTCCTCCCTTGTATTCAAGCTGCTCGAGCGTCAGTTCAGCCAGCCAATCCGGTGTGTAGAATTCGCCAAGTAGCTGCCGGTCATCCGGATCAACTAATTCCTGGTACAGCATTTTCAACAAGTCTTCATCCAGACGAGACCAATCAAACGCGTCCAGGCGCCGGAAGAGATTGGCAAAGAACTCGAAAAATACTGGCTCGGCCGAATTGCCGTGCCCCCAAGAGAAGAAGTCGGCCTCGGCAAGATTCTGAATATTACGATCTCGAAAAAACTCCCCGTTCATCAAGCCTCGGTACAACGCTGTGTCACGCCGGGCTTCACGAAAAAGCGCGAGGGTGACGACCGCGCGCGAGACCATCGTAAGATAGGTGTGCTTGATAAACAGATCTACGTCATCTGGAGAACTCCCATAAACTTTGGCCAGCAGCGCATTCCATTCCTGGAACTTGACCTTGACTTCTGAAGAATCCTTGACTAGCTCAAAACCCGCGCGGAGAGCCTGCCGGCTCCGGTTAAAAGTGAGGCTCGTGGAACCAAATCGTACGACGACCTCGCCCGATAAGGGGGGAACCTTGCGTCCCGACGCCAGTAATTCGTCCAGTTCCTGGTAGGCAAGCTGTGGGTGCTCCGCCTCCAGCCTGAAGGCCCGAACCAGCCTCGGCTCCTTAGCCTGCTGGTCATAATCGAACACCTCGAAGTCCAAACCATCTGTGACAGCAGCCACGTAGTCAGCGGGATGTTTTTGGGAATCAAAGTACTTGCTGAGCTCCCTCAAGGCGTCCTCACGTTCGGCCTCGAGCTGTGTTTTTACCTCGAAGATCACGAATCGGTAGAATGCATCGATACGTCCGCGCGCCGAAGCCGCCTTGACCCTATGCTCGAGTTCGATTTCGTCCACTTCAATTCCGAAAGCCTTGCGCAAGAAGTCCATCAGGAGTGCCCGGCGGTGGTCGTGATGCTTACCCTGTCGAGCTGCGTTCTCAGCCTGGGTCGAGTACTCCTTGAGATACTCGCCGAAGCGCTCCGGAAGCGGGGCAATCGAATGGGTGAGAATAGCCATAAAGCACTGGAGCGACGATACAGTAGTTCCCTGCGTCAGGTCAACCACCGAGTCGAACCCTCAGGGGCGGCTACCAGAAGTGATCATTGTCGTTGCACGAGCCGTGCGCGTTCCGGGCTCACCGCTCACGGAGATAACAGCGAACATGGAGGAAAATGCGCCTTCATCTGTAGCTTATGTGGGCCCAGCAGGATTCGAACCTGCGACCAACGGATTATGAGTCCGCTGCTCTGACCGGCTGAGCTATGGGCCCGTACTTTTAAATTGCGCCGGGACCGACCGGCGTCATGGCTACTTCTGGTCCTCCGCCCTCCGCAACTTGGCCGTGGTGGCGCTAAATTCGGCGCAGGCGACAACCCTCTTATAACATGCCTTAGCCGTAAAGATGCAAGCCCTCGCTTCTATTGGGATGCTTGATTGCCAGTCTCGTCACCTTTGAAGCGTCCCGGACTGCGGACCTTGCGAGTGAGGAGCGGAAGCACTCCCCATCCCGGTCTGATGCAGGGTTTCCTTGCCTCTTTGCCCGATGGAGCTGGAAGATTCGCGCCGGGCGAGTTCGGTGGGAATGATGATGAGCAGAAGCTCTCTCTTGCGCGAGGGCAGGCCAGGCTCTGACTGGCCGATCACGCTTCACATGGAGTTTTGGCGGGATTATTGGGATGCCCTGCCACATCTGAGCTCCGTTTCGCCCGGCAGCCCCTATAAGTACAGGGAGATGGCGGTCAAGCTCGTTGGCGAAATACATGGCGTTCGTTCGCGCTCGGCCACGGCTGTTGACCAAAAAATCTTCTGGACATTGGATTCTCCGCTATACTCGCCGCTGTAAGCCCGTTGGTTGCCAAACACTCTTCAACGTGGTGAACTGGACCGTGAAGCCTAAATGGGCGGTGACGATCATGGCCGCGGTGGTCCTCGTGGCTGCCAGCCTTACTGCAGGAATCTGGCTGCCTCATCTGGGGCACTTCGCCCGGATCAACGACAAAAAGATAGAGGCGCTGCAGCATCTGGTGGAATTAGTCGGCACGCTACTTGGAGCAGCGATAGTCGTAGTCAAATGGCTACTGGGCAAGAAGGATAAGGCTCCAAACGAAGCGAAAAACCAGGACGTTCGATGCTGGGCAGCACGGGGACGGATATGGCGGTTGGACCCTGAAACGGGAGCGTGTGATGTCTGTGGAGTCCGAGGGCTCATCACGTGTTATCCATGCGGGTGATTCCTGAACTACAACCTAAAGGCTCACGATCATGATCGAGCTTGAAATCATCGCCTGCTCCGTTGAAGATGCGGTTGCGGCTTATGAAGGAGGTGCAAGCCGGCTTGAAGTCACTGTCGGCCTCTCGCAGGACGGGTTGACGCCGCCGCTGCCGATGATTGGCGAAATCCTGAGGCAGGCTCCGATCCCCGCCCGAATCATGATTCGGGAGTGCAATGCATTCACGCTCGCTGGCCCTGACGAACTGGAGATTATCAAGCAGCGCGTGCGGTCGTTCGCGCCCCTTGAGGTTGACGGATTGGTCGTCGGATACATCCGAAACGGTTCGCTTGATCTCCGCGCTCTCGAGCAAATCCTGAACTTGTCCCCAACCACGCGCTTCACGATTCATAACGCGATCGAGCGCACTCAAGATCCACTGCAGGCCCTACGGGCTTTACGCTCATTTCCTAATGTTGATCGCGCCCTCGTCCATGGGGGGAGCGACAAGCCGCTTCCCGAGCGGATCGCGCGCCTTCGGCAGTATAAGGAGGCGTTTGGGGCGGATCGGGAACTAATCATAGGCGGCGGGATCACACTGGACATGCTCGGCGCGTTCCGCCGGGAAACCGACTTCCATGTATTTCACCTGGGCCGCGCAGTGCGCACGCCGGAAGAGCCGTCGGGCAAAGTAGATGTTCAAAAGGTAAAGATAGCCCGCGCGCTTCTGACCGGAGAAGCGCCACGGAGCTCGGCAGGCATCTGAACAAATCTGGGAGTCCGCATCTCCCTGTCCCCGATATTGCGATTCAAACAATCAGCAACTGGGCGGCTAACGGAGTGTTGAAGCGAGCTGGCATCCCCGAAGGAATTCTAGCTATGCAAGGCCCCGTCACGCCGGTGCGTTGTCTGCCCCCGAGGTGGCGCAATCCATCGACCCCGCAGGATACTCAATCGGAACGAGCTACGGGATGTTTCCGGATGCTCTGGGCGCCTTCGGCGATGTCGGGCGGGATTCCGTTGAGGGCCCTCCCCACTTCGATATCGATGCCGACCTCAGCCGGTTTTTCCAAATGGAGTGAAACGAACACCAGCGCATCGAGGTCCGCTTTGAGTTCTTTAACCTCGGCAACAACGTGAACTTCGATAATCCCTCAAGTGGACTCAATTCCAGCCAATTTGGTGAAATTACTGGAGTCAACTCTGAGCGGATTTTGCAATTTGCCCTCAAGTACCACTTCTGATTGAGCGTGCTTCCTGCTCTTGCCACTTGACCGCAAAAATCCGCACGAGAGTCGATAGTGAGTGAAAGTTGGTCTGGCGTGGCTTGGCCGGCCGGATTCGTGTCTCTGCGGTAAGATAGGTGAATTCCCTGAACGCTCCACGCCGAATGAGAACAGGACGAGGGCGGGAGCCGGGTGGGATTTGAGGCCGAAGTTACTGGTGCGGCGCTTCATAATCCGGAGGAAATCGAATGCTCGACAACAGAGCCAACGCCGGAGCGAGTCGGCGGAATGCGCTTCAGAAAATGTTAGGGGTGGGCGCGGGATTGGCAGTTCCCGCCGGGCTCGCGGCGCAGCAAACCGCGCCGCCAGCGCTCTCGCAAGCCGGGCCATTCCAGGCCGCGAGCATTTCAGACGTCTACGATG
Source organism: Terriglobia bacterium (assembly GCA_030040995.1). Lineage (GTDB taxonomy): Bacteria > Acidobacteriota > Terriglobia > UBA7540 > UBA7540 > JASHON01. The sequence continues at coordinate 18,249 of JASHOS010000048.1, forward strand.
TCAGGAGGTTCGGCGCGACGGGAGACGGGAAGACACTGGATACGCCGGCCATCAACAAGGCGATTGAGGCAGCGGCGGCTGCTGGCGGAGGTACGGTCTCGATTCCTGCGGGCACTTACTTGTGTTACTCCATCCGGCTTAAGAGCGGAATCGCGCTGGTGCTCGAGCCGGGCGCGACAATCCTTGCCGCCGAGGCGCCTGTGCAGGGCAGTGGGAGCGGGTACGATGCGCCGGAGCCAAACCCGACGGCGGATGAGTATGAGGACTTCGGACACCGGCACTGGCACAACGCCCTGATCTGGGGCGTAGGGCTCGAAAACGTGTCAATCACGGGACCGGGACTGATTTGGGGCAAAGGCTTGAGAAGGTCAGTGGGCCGCTATGGGTACCCGGGTTTGGGAGATAAAGCGATCAGCTTGAAGAACTGCCATAACGTGACGCTCCGTGATTTCTCCATCTTGCAGGGAGGGCATTTCGGGATCCTGGCGACCGGGGTTGACAATCTCACCGTCGACAATCTGAAGATAGACACCAATCGCGACGGGATGGATATCGATTGTTGCTGGAACGTGCGCGTCTCGAAATGCACTATCAATTCCCCTTGGGACGACGGGCTTTGCCCCAAAAGCTCCTACGCGCTCGGTTACGCGCGACCCACTAAAAATCTGACGATCAGCGATTGCTTCGTCACGGGCGGCTACCAGTTAGGAACGGTGATCGATGGGACGTTTAAGCCTTTTCCGCCCGGCCGGCGTGTGCCGCATACGGGACGGATCAAATGCGGCACTGAGTCGAACGGCGGCTTCCAGAATATTACGGTCACCAATTGCGTCTTTGATAACTGTCAAGGTCTTGCGCTCGAGACGGTGGACGGCGCGCTGCTGGAAGACGTTTCGATTAGCAATATTACGATGCGGCACATTGTGAACCTGCCGATTTTCCTGCGATTGGGTAGCCGGATGCGAGGTCCGGCATCCATTCCTGTAGGCAAGCTGCGGCGCGTCAACCTCAGCAATCTCGTCGCATCCCACACGGCGGGCCGGTATGCATCAATTCTGAGTGGCATTCCTGGCTATGAAATTGAGGATGTGAAGCTGAGCGACATCTATATCCTGAGCGAAGGCGGCGGGACGCGGGAAGACGCTGCCGTTATACCTCCGGAAAAAGAGAAAGGTTATCCGGAGCCAACCATGTTCGGCACGATGCCGTGTTATGGCTTCTATATTCGTCACGTGAAGGGCATCGAGATGAGTAACGTGGAAGTTGCCTACGTGAACGAAGACTTGCGGCCGGCGTTCGTGCTTGACGACGTCAGTGGAGCGGATTTTATCCATGTGAGGGCGCAGCGCGCTTCCGGTGTGCCAACTTTTGCCCTGACGGGCGTGCGTGGTTTCAATGCCTGGCTCAGCCCGCCAGTTCCCGAGACCCACCTTGAAAGCGTGCCGCAGAAGATCCTGTAGCCGGACGTAATACATCACTGTGAGCACGTTGGCCGCCGAAAAGACGTGGACCGCAAAACCGGTGGTCCGCGCTACCCGCTCGGACCGGGTTAGGTGAATGTATTCATGAGCAAATCTCGAATCAACGGAGGCAAACAAGCTACTCGACGTGAATTCCTGCTTGCGTCGGCAGGGAGCCTCTCGGCCCTTGCCGGCCCGCCGGTCTTGAGCGCGGGAGAGCAGAGCGCTCCCGAACACCCCGTGACGCCAGCCGGGAATAGTATAGAAGCGCTCAAGCAGGTGTTTCTGCACCCACCGGAGTACGCCAAGCCCATGACGCGATGGTGGTGGTTCGGCGCTGCGGCAACGCCGGAAGAAATCACGCGTGAGCTAACGATGATGCGCGATGGCGGTTTGCGAGGAGTGGAATTGCAGCCGGTCTATCCCGTCGCGGTCGACAATGAAAAGCCCGGAATCCGCAATATACGCTATTTTTCGCCGGAGTGGTTTCACCTTCTCCGGCACACGCTGAGCGAAACGAAACGATTGGGACTTCAGTTTGATTTCACTCTCGGCAGTGGCTGGCCCTACGGCGGTCCGTTCATTCCGGGCAGACTCGCCGCGAAGAAGATCACCGTTCTCAGCCGCGACGCCCAGGGTCCCGGAGAGTTCACCTGGACGCTTTATCCCTATCTCACCGGCGGTGGGCTGGTCTTTGCGGTCGTCGCGGTGCCCGTGCTCGACTCGGGCGGACTTGATGTCAGCCAGTCCAAGCTCGTCACGGTCGAGAAACGGCTGGGGGGCGGGATTCACTGGCCGGTGCCCGCCGGGCGCTGGCGAATCCTGGCTTTCGTGGATGACCTCACCAGCGAAATGGTGAAGCGCCCTACCGTGGGCATGGAAGGATACGTGATCGATCACTTCAATAGCCGGGCGCTCGATTTGTTCCTCGACGCCATAGGCAATCGTACCCATGAAGAGCTGCGCGCCGTTGCTGACCCGCCATTCCATTCCGTTTTTTGCGACAGCCTCGAAGTTTACGGCGCCGACTGGACACCGCGTTTTATGGAGGAATTTCAAAAACGCCGCGGCTACGATCTCGCGCCCTACCTTCCGGCGCTTTGGGAAGAAGCTGGAGAAGCTACGCCCAGCATCCGCTACGATTACCATCTCACACTCTCGGACTTGATGATGGAAAATTTCTTCGGCCGTCTCAGCGCCTGGAGCCATCTGCACGGCATGACGTCGCGCGTGCAAGCTCACGGCGCGATGGGCGACGTAATGCGCGGCTACGGCCTCGCGGATATACCCGAGGGAGAAGAGGGAGACCACGCGGACTGCTACGCGGTGATCATTGACCACCGGCGCCTCGCCTCCTCCGCGGGTCACATATATCAAAAGCCGGTCATTTCGTGCGAGTCGTACACCTGGCTTCGCTCTCCGCTCTACACGGTAACTCTCGAAATGATGAAAGGCGCGACCGACTCGAGCTTTCTCGACGGAATCAACCAGATTGTCAATCAGGGATATTCATATTCTCCGCCCGAGGCAGGCGAGCCGGGCTGGGTCTTCTACGCCTCCACCATGGTCAACCACAACAATGTCTGGTGGCGTCATTACAAGTGCCTCGCCGCGTATATTCAACGCACCGCGGCCATTTTGCAGAGAGGCGTTTCGCTCAATCCTGTCGCCGTTTACGTGCCGCTGGCCGATATTTATTCGCATTACGGCCTCGGCTCGCTCACCATGGACACGGAAATTCAGCGGTGGCTCGGCCCCGATCTTTTCATGGACTTGCGCCGCACCGGATACGATTTCGACCTGATTAACGATCACGCTCTCGAAAGGATTGCCCGCGTTGAAGGCGGGAAGCTGCGCGCCGGAACAGCGTTGTATTCTGCCGTCATTGTGCCGGGCGCGCGCACCATGCCTCCGGAAAGTATCGAGCCGCTGGCGGCATTCGTCCGCCGGGGCGGACTGCTGATTTTTGTGGACCGTCTGCCGGAAAACGCGCCGGGACTCAAGGACCAGGAATCACGGACCGCCCAACTGCGCGCCGCGCTGTTGGGAATCTGGGGCAACGGCCAGCCGGCGATCGAATCGGCGCGGAGCGCTGGAAATGGCGCTGTGGTCTTGACGTCCGGCCCGGCGGGCGCGACCCGGCATTTGAGCGCCGCGGTCCCGCCGGACTTCGTAATTGTCGAGGCGGGCGACCGGAGCGCGCAGGGGATGCAACAGGCCATAGAGAACGTTGGATTTTTGCATCGTAGAGACGACGAGACCGATCTCTATTTCATCAGCAACGTGTCCTCGTTTTCTCAGAACATCAGAGCACGATTCGCTGTTGGGCACAAAATCCCCCAGCGATGGAACCCCGAAACCGGCGCCGTTGTGGAGTCTCTGGTTTTTGACTACGCCGGACATTCCCAGGCTACGGATGTTCAGATTCACCTTGACCCGTTTGATTCCTGCTTCATCGTCTTTGCCGGGCTAGGCCGGCCGCTTCTGACGCGGACCAATTTTTGGGGCGCGTTGCGGATCGAAAGTGATTTCGGAAGGGTCCGGTTATCAGGGCTGGCGGAAGAGAATGGCGAATACGTTTTCAAAGATAGCCGGGGCAGGGAACATCATGTTCTTGTGCGAGATGTGCCGCCGCCTGTCTACATCAGCGGCCCCTGGAATCTGGTACTTGGAGACCAGGCGACTCGCCGTCTGACGCGCCTGCAATCCTGGGCGCATTTGCCGGCGGGCAAAGACTATAGCGGTTGGGGAAGCTACGAGGCCGCCTGTGAAATGGCGAATTGGAGTGACGGCGTTGAGTGGGCACTCGATCTGGGCGAAGTTCACGAGACCGCCGAAGCGTGGCTGAACGGCGTCGATCTTGGAGCTGCTTGGAAGGGGCTACGCCGCCTGCCTTGTGGAACCGCTTTGAGAAGGGGAGTGAACCACTTAAAAGTGGAAGTGGGTAACCTCTGGATTCAAAAGATGCAGTCGCTTCCCAGGCCGGATTTTAAGGCGGTAGCAGAAACGTTTGGCATTCGTTGGGGCCTCTATGGCGAAGGCAAAGTCGCAGAGCTTCCGCCGTCAGGCCTGCTGGGTCCCGTGCGGCTGGTGGCCCAAAAGCGATTCGAGGCATTGTTCGGCGGGGGATGAACTACGGTAACAATTACGCGGCACGCCCAAGATGGTAGCCGGTGTTGGGCCTTAGACGCGCCTTGTCGTCGCCGTCACCCGTTTCGACTGACAAGCTCCGTCGGTCGGCTGCCCCGAAGGGGCAAACCATGAATAGCCGTGGGTGAAACCCACGGGAATGAGGCGAATAACACCGTTCGGCCCTGAAGGGGCCGCGCAACACCTTGGGGGATCGGAACGGATGAACTACTTTCGCAGGCGTTCGAACGAGACGATCCCCTGCAGGTCAACCCCGTCAGGGTTGACCCTCGTGATTGCCGGCGTTTTCCGCAGGTTGCACCTGCGGCTATTCACAGCAGGCCCCTTCGGGGCCAGCACTATCCTCGCAATTCCCGACCGGCTAAGAGTCACCAAGATGCGTGTAAGGTTCAGAGCTGGTGCTAGCGCACTCCAGGGCGCTTCCGCATCTTGGAGGCCGGCAAGCGCAGCTGGGACGTTTCCAGACATTGTCAACAATTATGCGGGACATGAGGCTATGTGACTTGAAAGTTGATCGTCTTCTTCCCTGCCAGGAGCGGAGCGGGCAGAACAACCCACGATCGCCGCAATTCACCCATCGAAGTTGATTTCAATGCCCGCGCGGCGGGCGGGTGTATGTGAACGATAAGGTCTGCCTGAAACGGCGTTTGAAAACTCAGGGTCACGTGCCAGCGAACACCAGTTGCGCTTCCTGAAATCGACTCTGTGCTCCAGGTGATGTTTCCGAAACGGGTTGGGCAATTCTCCACGCGAATCAACTCACCGGCGTTGAACCAATGCTTGGGCGCGGCTTTCTGCAGATGCACAACGGCACGGTCGTGCTCCTCGTAGCAGAGCAGCCACCGCAAGCCCAGGGCAGCTTGCAGCTCGCTGTTCACAACCGCCGACCACGCATAAGAGCTTCCTTCGCCGGGGTAGCTGCCTGGGAGCAATGCGTCTTCGGGGGCGTAACGGCTGCCGCAGTCCATGGCGTAGCAGAGAATCCCGTATAAGGTGAGCAAGAAAGAGCGGTAATCATCGCGCCGAATTTTTCCAGCAAGCGTTCCGTGCGCCATGAAGTTCGAGGTGCGGGGATAGTGGCCATCCGTATTCATTCCCAGAATCTGCTCGCCCGCAATCTGGCGATGAATGAGATGGCCTTCATCGAGAGCCGGATCGCCCCAATCGCTGGTCCACCAATCCATCATATAGCGGTGATTTTCGTAGCTCGTTAAGTGAGAGGGCTTCCGGTCAGTATCGAAGGGAGTAAAGGGCGTGATCTTCGCTTCCTTCATCGCAGCATTGCGCCGCGCCAAGGCAGTTTTCAGTGAGCGTTGGATGTTTGATCGCATCTCGGCGGCGAGCCGGGCAATCTTCCTCGCTTCCTCCTGCAGCTTCGGGTCGCCGTGTTCCCGGCCGGCGCGATCGAGGCAGCGAGCATGCTCGGTGAAGCCCCGCCATGTCCAGGAGGCGTTTTGGTAGTAATAAGGGTGTGAGTTTGGGTGATCGTTGCGGGGATCGCCTTTATCAGCTTCGGGCGAGCCCCAGATCAGCCCGTAGCGCGGGTCATCTACAGGAAAGACCTGCTTGCTGTACTCGTACCTCGTGAGAACAAAGCCGATCATGCGCCTCAGCACCGGCAGGCGTTCTCGCAGCGCGTCAATATCCTGGGTGTAGCCATAGGCCCGCGCGGAATTCTCCAGGAACACGCCGGCATTGAGCGGGGCCTCGACTTGGTCCTGAGTGTTATAGAGGAAGTTCCCGTCCGGGAGGATGTAGTTATCAAGATAATGCTGGAAGTAAGGTTCCACACTTTTGGTGAGCCCCCAGAGTTGGTGAGCCCAGACGAATTCGTAATGCGCCACCGGGAACAAAGCGTGGCTGCGAACGGGAATTTTTGTGTAAGCCCCTTCGCCAATCTGGTACGTCGGTTCAAGGCCGTGATAACTGCAGCGGCAAAGGACGATTCCGGCTCGCGCCGCGTCAAGCAGCCACCCGTCGGGGATCTGGACGCGTATTCCACCTTCAAAGAAGTGGCGCCACTTGTTCCACACTCCGGCCAGCGCGGAGAAGAAATCCTCGGCAGAGCCGTTCCAGTAGCGATCCGCAAGCGCGGATGATGGCTGCTCAGCATTCGATTCGTTCGCCGGAATATGCCCTTTTGCCGGTCCCGGTGGCAGCATGGCGCGAACGCGGGCAATTGGGTTTGCACCCTGCCCAGGCGGAAGTAGCGCCATCACTTCATACCCAAGACGAAACCTCGGGTTCCAGACGCCAATATCAGCGGCGGGCAAGTGACCGCCAAGAAGCGTGCGCTTGCTGTAGCCGGGTGCGTAGTCATACAGGTATTCCGACGGGAGCAATTGGTGGGGGTCAAGAAGGCGTCCGGTGAGATCAGGCGCCCACAGGGATTGTGGATCGGCGCCGAATTCGCGGGATGTGCCGTCTGCCTCAAGCCACAGCGACTTCTGGGGGGCGGTCTCTTCGTTAGCGACAAGGGTCCATCCAATGAACTCCGGCCCCAGCGCAGCCACGTTTTCGTAACTCGGGTCCTCATCGGAATTGAGGATGTATTCTCCAGGAATATCCGGACCCGGGACGTATTCAGCCGGACGTTCAAACTTGATCCCGTGGAGTATGTTTATTGGCCGAGGCCGAATTTCTGAAAGCTCGCCAACTCGCTTGGGAATTCTCGTAATCTCTCCCTCTTTGGTGATGTAAACGAGCATTCCTTGATGGGTGACGTGTTTCTCAAAGACCGCCGTGGCCACGCCGTTGAGCGAGGGAAGAATCACCACCAAGCGCCAACCGCCGATGGACTCACCCACCCGGAGAGTTTTCTCCTGTTCGTCCGCTCGCGCTCGAATGGCTCCGCTTTTGATTTCGACGACTCGGGGACACTTCTGCAACGCCTCTCGCTCGCCAGGCAGGAACAAGCTGTAATCATTTTCAATCCTGCCCGGCATGTAGTGCCCTTGCGGCAGTTTTCGCCCACTTGGCGGAGTTTTCCGCTGAATGCCAAGCGCGCCAGCGGCGGCGGGCAGGCTCATTGCGCGTTGAAGGAACGTTCTTCGTTTCATAGTTGCCACATTCACAGCGCTAACGCGTAAGCAGTTTGGAGGGCCGAAGGCCCGATCTACTCCAACCCAGGCCAAGCGACCTGGGTCCCTATGATGGACGCTACATGTGCGACCGAAAAGGGGCTTTGGGATCGCCCTTTCAGGGCTCAACCTCCCAGAGCAAACCGCCAACCCTGGGCGTTGCCCAGGGCTGTACTAGCTCGGCCCTTCAGGTCGGCAAATGTAGAAACCCCGCCCTTCGATCGCAGCAGCAAACCTGGCGAGAAGGTCGGATTAGGGTAGCGCGAGCTTGCCAAGAACCGCGGGATGGCGAGCGCCGGTGACAGCGGGAAGATTGCCCGGAAGTCCTTGCAGAGTCCGGTCAGCAAGCAGGGCAAAAGCGATGGCTTCTTTGGCGTCTACCGGTATCCCATAGCGATCGGATGCGGCCAGTTCCATCTCGGGCAGAAGCGCGGCGATTCGCTCCACCAGAAACCGATTGTGCGCGCCGCCTCCCGAGACCACCAGGCGCCGCGCTTTGGCGTTCCGGGGCCTAGCGTGCCGCAGAGCTTGCGCAACCGATTTTGCCGTCAGCTCGGTCGCCGTCGAAAGAAGGTCTTCCGGCGCTGCGTTTTTGTCTGCCAGAAAATATCGTTCCAGAAATGCGTCGCCAAACTCTTCGCGCCCTGCGCTCTTCGGCGGCAACCGGCGAAAGAAAGGAAGGCTCAAGATTTGCGCCAGAGTGGATTCGATGGGCTTGCCGCGGCGCGCCTTCTGTCCTTCCTCATCGTAAGCCTTCCGGCCGCGGCTGAAATGCCGCACCAAGCCGTCGATCACCATATTTCCCGGGCCGGTATCAAACCCGCGTACCTCTTCCGGCTCAGCGCCGGCAGGGATGATGGTTACATTCGCAATGCCGCCGATGTTGAGAGCCACAACATCAGCTTGGGCATTGCCAAAAAGCAAATAGTCGATCAAGGGAACCAGCGGCGCTCCCTCACCGCCCGCTGCCATATCCGCGGGGCGAAAATCTGCTACTACAGGGATGCCGGTACGCTCCGCGATTACGGCGGGCTCGCCGATTTGCAACGTGCTTGGGGGACGCAGAGGCAAGGGACGCGCGTGGCCTCGCGGCCTGGCGCCCTGATGGAACACGGTTTGACCGTGCGACCCGATGACGGTCAGTTGGCGGGGAGAAATGCGGCCTTGCCGGCAGACGGCGAGCGCCGCGTCCCCAAAGAGGCTGCCCAGCACAAAATTCAGACGGCTGACCTCCTCCGCGGTCGTGGGACTTCCGCTGGCGAGGCGCAGAAGGGCCTTGCGGGTGACCGGAGGGTAGGAAGTGGTTTGAAAAGCGCGCAGGTGGATCCGCCGCCGTTCGGCCCGCCCTTCAATCGAAACCAGAGCGGCATCGACGCCATCCATGGAAGTTCCGGAAATCAGTCCTACCGTCCATCGCCTGCGACCCGCGCTCTGCGTCAGCTTCGGGAGCAGAGGCGGCTGCATGCTGCCAGTTCCACCGTGGCGGGATGAACCCGCCGCTACCCGCGCGCTCATGATTGCAGTTGCCTTTTCAGCTCTGCCACCAGGTTCAGCGCTTCGAGCGGCTTCATATTGTCCAAATCGGCCTCCTCGATGGCGCGGACAATTTCCGGGTTGAGCGGAGTGAAAATAGTAAGCTGCACGGGGCGGCTGGTGCGATGATTCCTGCGAGGCGCCAGGCGTTCGCTGAGGGTGTGCTCGCTCTGTTCGTGGCGCGCGAGAATTTCGCGCGCGCGCTCGATAACAGGCGGAGGGAGACCCGCGAGCCGTGCTACATCCACTCCGTAACTCTTGTCCGCGCTGCCCGGCTCGACTTTGCGCAAGAAGATGATATTGGACCCTGACTCCTTCACCGAGACGTGGTAGTTACGCACGCCGGGGAGCAGATCGGCAAGCTCGGTGAGTTCGTGGTAATGCGTTGCGAAGAGAGTTTTGGCCTGCGTGTGGGTTTGCAGGTACTCGACGACCGCCCAGGCTATGGCGAGACCGTCAAAAGTGGCCGTGCCGCGCCCCACTTCATCGAGCAGCACCAGGCTGTGAGGCGTGGCCGTGTTCAGAATACCCGCGGCTTCCGTCATCTCTACCATAAAAGTGGAACGGCCTTGTGCCAGATTGTCCGATGCTCCGATGCGCGTAAAGATGCGGTCGAGGATAGGAATCTTCGCCCGGCTGGCAGGGACAAAGCTGCCAGCCTGCGCCATCAGAGTGATGAGCGCCGCTTGCCTTAGGTAGGTGGACTTGCCTCCCATGTTGGGGCCGGTGATGATCAGCATCCGGCTTTGGGTTGAGTCGAGGTAAAGGTCGTTCGGCACGAACGGACCGTTTGGGCCTTGCAGATGCTCGATGACCGGGTGGCGTCCTTGAACAATCACCAACTCGCCGTCGTCCGAGATTTCCGGCTGGTGATAGGCGCGCTCGACGGCGAGCCAGGCGAAACAGGCGAGCAAGTCGATTTCTGCGAGCGCGGCGGCAGTTTGCCGGATGCGCCTCGCTTCGGCTCCCACGCGACGGCGAATTTCAACAAAGAGATCGCGTTCCAGCGTCTGGCGCTTTTCTTCAGCATCGAGAATCCGGGCTTCAAGTTCCTTCAATTCCGGCGTGGTGAAGCGTTCGGCGTTCACCAGAGTCTGCTTTCGCTCGTAATCGGAAGGCACAAGAGACATATTCGGCTTGGAAACTTCAACGTAGTAGCCGAAAACGTTGTTGAACCGTACCTTCAAGCTTGTAATGCCTGTCCGCTGGCGCTCGCGGATTTCGATTTGGGAGATGACGCGTTTGCTGTTTTGGCTCAATTCCCGGAGCGCATCGAGATCTGGGTTATATCCGGGGCGGATGAGATTGCCGTCGGTGAGCACCAGGGGAGGCTCGGGATAAATGGAGTCTTCAATCAACTTCCACACGTCTCCAAGCTCATCCAGCTTTTCCGAAAGCTCCCGCAATTTAGGCGATTGAAACTGGCGGACGCCCCCGCTGACAGCGGGCAATTGCGCAAGGGAGAGCTTGAGCGCCAGCAGGTCCCGCGCATTGGCGGTTTCGAGAGTAATTTTACTGAGCAGGCGCTCGAGATCCTGGATCTTGCCGAGCGTCCGGCGCAGTTCTTCGCGCCCGATGGTCGAGCCCGCGAGCTCGCTTACCGCCGTCCATCGGCTTTCAATTTCGTCACGGTTGACGAAAGGGCGCAGCAACCGCTGTTTGAGCAGACGCGCTCCAAACGTGGTCATGCAATGATCGAGCGTCGCAAGCAACGTCGAATCCCGTGAGCCTCCGTAAAGCGGCTCGATCAACTCCAGATTGCGAAGCGTCGGAAGATCAAGCGCCAGAAACTCCCGCTGCTGATAGTAACGGACTCCGTCCAGGTGCAGCAGGGATCCTCGCTGGGTTTCGCGGACGTAGTGAAGGATGGCGCCTGCCGCGGCCACGGCAAGTCCGTGGTCTTCAAGTCCGTAGCCGGCCAGCGTGGTGACGCGAAAGTGATCGCGCAGCAGGCGGCCGGCATAATCTTCATGAAAAACCCAACTGTCAAGCGGAGTCTGGGTGGGCGGAAGCGCAGAGTCCAATCGCAGGCTCTTCAGTTCCGGCGCTTGCGGGCCGCGAGCTGCGGCGCGTAAATTGCCGTGGCCCGGCGCAGCTTCGGGAGGATCGCCCGGCGCCGGCAGCAGCAGTTCGCTTGGCCGCATCCGGTCAATTTCTTCCTGAAAACGCGACGTGGCCTCCGGGCCTGAAAATTCCGTGGCGCGAAAATCTCCCGTGGATAGATCGGCAAAGGCAACCCCGATGACGCCATCCCACTCGACCGCCGCGGCAAGATAATTATTGGCGCGCGGCTCGAGCGCCTCGGCGTGGATCGAGGTTCCGGGAGAAACCACGCGCGTCACTTCGCGCTTCACCAGCTTCTTGGCAACACGCGGGTCCTCCATCTGGTCGCACACCGCTACCCGGAAACCCTTCCGCACCAGCCGTGCAATATAGCCTTCCGCGGCGTGGTAGGGAACTCCGCACATGGGAATCGCTTCGCCTTTTTCCTTGTTCCGGGAAGTGAGCGTAATCTGCAGCTCGCGCGCCGCAAGCACAGCATCATCGAAAAACAGCTCGTAGAAGTCGCCCAGACGGAAGAATAGCAAGGCCTGCGGATGGCGCTGCTTGATCGAGCTGTACTGGCGCATGAGGGGTGTGGAGAATTCAGTCATGTTCGCGACGAGACGTGAAAGACATTATGCTGCGCGCCCGCGCAAGTTGTAAACCCGAGTCTGCTACCGTTTCACGGTCACGTCAAAGTCGGGCTTGTTACGGTTTGGAGTGCGTTTTTGTAGCGCAGGGCTCGTTTTATAGCCCTGTCATGATGGGCCGTTGGCCCGCGAAACCGAATGAAAATGCTCCTTGTCGGCGGCGGACGAACTGACGACGCCATAAGTCTTTCGTTTTCAGAAGATCCACGCTCAAACCAGGAGCATTTTCAAGGCTGCCTCTTAGGGCCCCTGGCCCGCGAAAACTCATGAAAATGGGCTGCGAGTTAGGATAGTAGCAGCCGGAGCGGTGAGGCCGAAGCCGCAGTGGAGCCATCGAGGCCGTAAGCGCTGCCTGGTCCGGGGCGTGCGTGTTGAGCGAATAAGTGGGCGTCCCTACGGGATAGCCCGTGAC
>JASHOS010000049.1 GCA_030040995.1 Terriglobia bacterium
CTGCTGCATGCTGGCATTGAAAGTCAGCCGCGAGATGGAGCGGCGGTTGCAAGCCGCCTTCGGCACCACCGATACCCGGGCGGACGCCATCACGCTGCCCGATGCCTTGCTGGCCTTGACGCGACTATGCTTGCTGCATTATCCGGTCGATGAAAAAACGACGCTGACCAAGCTGCCTCAGCCGGATGCCCGCCAGCGAGAAATACTCCGAGCCCTGGGCGTCGCGCTCCCGGCCATGTAGACAGGAGCCTGGCCCATCACGAAACGGGCTAAGCGCCTTGCACTCAGGCACTTCGACAGAGAATCCCGATCAAATCAAAAAGGAAGATGCGCCCGAGGGAGAGGGCAAGGGCTTATCGCAGGTTTGGTTGCGGCCCTCAGGCGCGAGCGAAAAAGCCGCAGAGTCTCAAAAGCAGAGACTCTGCGCTACCCGCCGCCCGCCTCGAACAATAATCAGTTGGGGTAGAGCTGGGAATAGAGGTCTTGCTGGCGCTGCAGCTCTTCTTCGTAAATTCGGCAGTGGGCGGGAATGGGTTCGTAGACGCGGCCCATGCGACCGTTCAACTCGCGCGCGTCCTCAACGATTGCCAGGCGTTCGAGCGCCACGAGGGCTGCGCCCCGGCTTGAAGCTTCGCTTTCGAGGCACGCGACCACCGGACGACCCAGGGCATCGGCCATCATTTGAGTCCAGACACGCGAGCGGAGCAATGCTCCGCCCGAGGCTACGACTTCACGCGGAGCACCCAGCGAGCCTGACATCTGATCGTAGACCATGCGGAAACGCAGGGCCACAGACTCGAGGGCGGCACGGAGAATTTCGATGGGCTGCGTGCCCGCTCCCAGGCCGGCGATGGCCGCGCGCGCGCCGGCGCGCCAATTCGTCGAGCGCTCGCCGGCAAACAACGGCAAAATTGTGAGGCGGTGGGAGCCGGGAGCAAGGTTTGCGAGTCGAGATTCAATAGCGCTCGCGGAAGGCAGGGCCAGGGTTCGCCTCATCCAAGCGTAAACTTCGCCGCCATCCGAAAGCGCGCCGCCCAGCAGGAGCCGCCGCCGGTCTACCCGGTAACACCACAATCCGCCGGGAAGCTCCGGGTACGGAGCTTGGTACGTCGCGCGAAGGGCGCCACTCGTCCCAACCATCAGCGCAAAACGTTGTGGGGAATGGCAATCGCTTCCCAAGTTATTACAGGCCCCGTCGCCCAGCGCTGGGTACCAGGGCACGCCATCAAAAAGCGGCCAGCGGGTTTTGAACGGCTTTCGGAGGGCCGTGAGCGGCTGATCCATCGCCTTAGGCGGGAAAAATTGGCAAGGCTCAACGGGCAACACCCTCAATACCTCTTCGTCGTAGCAGTTTTCGTTCTGATTCCATAAGCCGGAGCCGGAAACCATCGAGACGGATTCCGCGCCTTCGCCGAATAACCGCCACATGAAGTATTCGGCAAAGGACATCCACCGCCGCGCCGCGTGGAAAGCCCGCGGGCGAGCTTCGGAGAGCCAGAGCAATTTGGCGGGCAGGTAGCTGGCGTGAAGGACACAGCCGGTTCGGGAGTGCAGAGCGCGCGCGTCAAGTTTTCTTCGAAGCTCGGCCGCTGCTCCATCCGCGCGAGTATCAAACGGGTGCAAGACCGGAGTCGCCGCGCGACCGTTCTTTTTCACTCCGAGCACATTGTGCCAAAAAGTGCATCCTGCGACCGCCGCCGGCCGGACCCGCTGCCTTCGCATCTGCTCGTGAAGCGCTGACAGAGTCTCCAGTGCCAAATCGGCCAGGCGGCCAGCATCCACTTCCACTCCTCCGTCAGCCGTTGTTTCCACGCTATACGGGATCTGGGCGCCAAGGTCCTTGCACTGCCGGCCACGAGCATCGAAAACCAGAGCGCGAACTGATGACGTGCCTATATCGAGCGTGACGATGCACGGCTTTTCCTGGCCGGGACCCTTTTGCCGGGGTGTAGGTGTACTCGTGTTCAAGGTTGTTGCAGGGCTGGCGTTATAACGCGTGGTACCACGGCACGACTGGTGTCGTGTCCTGTCTTGAAAAGTTCATCGGGACCCCCTCACCCGGCGCTGCGCGCCGCGCTCTCCCCCAAGGGGGCGAGGGCAGGGGTTCCTTTCATAGGTTCGCGAGTGTCGTGAAGCAACGCAACCAACTGATAGGGAGCTAAAGTTCCGTTTATTTACGCAACACAGCATGAGTGTCTATCGGGGAAGCTGTTTCAGGCCAGTGATCTGGAAGTGCCCCTCAACGCCATGCGTCCCGGCGGCGGGCTGGCTGCCACCTACGTAAACGGTGTAGCGGCCCGGCATGATCAAACTTTCGCCCTTCGCAGTGACCACGCTTAAGTCGCGGGGGGCCAGCGTGAATGTGACGCGTTGAGTTTGTCCTGAAACAAGGTGGATGCGGTCGAAGCCCTTGAGCGCCCGGAGCGGCACCGGCGTACCGGCCATGTGCGGATACTCGAGATAAAGCTCCGCCACCTCGTCCCCGGCAATGCTGGCTGTGTTGCGCACATCGGTTTCGACCGTGAGCGGTTGGCCGGCATCGAGGTTTGCCGCCGACAAGCTGAGATTGCTATAAGCGAAGCTCGCATAGCTTAAGCCATAGCCAAACCCGTAGAGCGGTTTTCCCCGGAAAAACCGGTACGTCCGGTTTTGCATTGAGTAGTCATTAAAGGGAGGGAGTTGCGCCACGGAGGCATAGAAGGTAACCGGCAGACGGCCGGCGGGGTTGTTCGCACCCGCAAGCGTTTCGGCGATGGCGGCCCCGCCCTCTTCTCCGGGATACCACGCCTCAAGAATCGCCGCGGCGTGCCGCTGAGCCCAGTCCACAGCAACGGCGCTGCCACTCATAAGAACCACGACGAGCGGCTTATCGGCCGCGGCCAGAGCCCTCAAGAGGTTCCTTTGTGGAGCCGGCAGCCGAAGATCGGTGCGATCGCCGCCGCTAAAACCCTCAATGTGAATCGGCATCTCCTCACCCTCCAGGTGAGGTGAGAGGCCGACGAACGCCACCACCACGTCAGATGCCCGAGCCGTCTTCAACGCCTGGTCAAGCAAAACGCCGGCGGGCGGCTGCCAACTGAGCGTGATACCACCGCCGAAGAGAGGGCTACTGTGGGCGTAGTCGAGGCGGAAGGTATGAGGTTTTGAGTTTGAAAAATGAGTTTGAAACAATGGCGCCTGGGGATGGCGGTTGTAGGAGATGGCGCTGCTGATCAATTTGCCGTCCAAGTACACCCGAAAGGTCTCATGGTCTATGCAACGGTCGCAGCCGGGCTCATGGATACTGAATTCGTAATCTCCCGCGCCGGGCGGGGTGAGGGTGCCGGTCCACCGCACCGAAAAGCTCTTTATGGGAATGCCCGGCGCAGGCGAAGCGGCGCTCCAGTCAAACTGAATCTGAGGGTCAACACGAACGAGAACCGGATTCCCGGAGAAATTTGTGTTGGGAAAATATTCGCCTCTCAGACCCCAAGCGGCTGCCTGTCCCGAAGCATGAAAGACGCTGCGCGGGACAGGCAGAGGGAATCCGGCGGCATAAGGCGAGCCCTGCGCATAGAGCACCCGCGCCTTACCACGAAACTGTTTAAGAATGCCGTCAAGTGGGAGGACGGGATGGGACGGAACGCCATGGTAATTGCCTTCGATTGCTGGCAGCGATTCGGCGTTAGGACCAATGACCGCGATCGTTCTGACGCTGGCTTTGAGGGGCAGCACGTCACCGCGGTTTTTTAGCAGTACGATGGATTCGCGCGCCGCCTGGAGAGCAAGGCGCTCGTGAGCGGGCGAGCCGTCCTGCTGCATCGTGATCGCGTTAAACGGAACCATGCTTGGAGGATCAAACATGCCCAAACGAAACCGAGCCGTAAACAACCGCTTTACCGCGGTATCGATGACGCTTTCCGGAAGCAAGCCAACGTGCACGGCCTGGACAAGCGTGGCGTATTCCTGGCCGCAGGTGGTGTCAGTTCCCGCACGCACGGCGTCAATCGAGGCTTGCTCGATGTTCGGCGCATAATGGTGTCCCAAAGCAATATCGCCCACCGCGCCGCAGTCGGACGTGACGTAGCCCTGAAAATTCCACGCTCCGCGCAACGTCTTCTGTAAGAGAAAATCGTTGGCGCACGCCGGTGCCCCATCGACCGACGTATACGCGCACATCACTGAATCCGCGTGACCCTCGGTCACGGCGGCGCGAAATGCCGCGAGGTAGGTCTGCTCCATGTCGCGCGGCGACACATTGATGTTCATACTATGCCGCGCCGGCTCAGGCCCGCTGTAAACCGCATAGTGTTTCGGCGTGGCAACAACCTCCAGGTACCGGGGGTTGTTGCCTTGCATCCCGGTAACGTAGGCCACAGCGAGCTTTCCTGTGAGGAACGGATCCTCACCGTAGGTTTCCTGGCCTCTGCCCCAGCGCGGGTCGCGAACCAGGTTGATGTTGGGCGCCCAGAACGTGAGCCCGAAATAAATGCTGTGGTTACCTTCGCGCTGAGCCTGGTTGTATTTGGCGCGAGCTTCAGTGGCAATGACCCTGCCTTCACGGTAAATGAGGGGCGGATCCCACGTGGCAGCCATCCCGATCGCCTGGGGAAACACCGTGGCGTATCCCGATCGAGCGACGCCGTGCAGGCCTTCATTCCACCAGTCGTAGGAAGGAATTCCAAGCCGGGGAATGGCCGGAGCCGTGTGCTGCATCTGCAGCACCTTTTCCTGGAGCGTCATTCGGGAAATCAAATCGCTTACGCGCCGCGGGATTGGCAAAGAAGGGTTACGGTAGGCAGGCTCGCGCAGGCGCGCCGTGTTGCGGGCGGGACCGCATTGAAGTGCGGCGCAGCTTGCCGCGGCAAGCAAAATCAGCGAAAGAGCAGAACTGAGCCAGGGTTCACGGTTTCCTGCGTCCACAAGTTCTCCCTCAATGCCCTGAGCGTAGTCCAATGTTTCTTGCTGGACGACGGCTGTATCCGCTCACGGCATCGAGCCGTGCCGTGGAGTATCTACATTCTGAGCCGGGAAGCGGCGCTCTATCGCAGTCCCGCCCTGCGGGACCAGCCGGCTTGGATTAAAGGCATGATACGTTTTGTATGGCTGAAGCCCTGAAAGGGCGTACCATCGAATATGCCCCTATTTACGAGGTCGAGCCTGACGAACGGTACGTGCGGGACTGGGGCCGCTTTAGGTCGCCCTTTCAGGGTTCCTCTTCGCAAGGCAGACTTGGTTCCCTGGGCGTTGCCCAGGGCTGTGATAGAGCGGCCCTTCGGGCCTCCAAATCTGCGGGTTGCGAAACCGCCATAATTATGGCCTGAACAGCCGGTTCATTTTCCCTGCAGAAAACGCCGGTCTACTTCGGGCCAGTTCACCAGGTTCCACCAAGCCGCAATGTATTCCGGGCGGCGGTTCTGGTACTTGAGATAATAGGCGTGCTCCCAAACGTCCAGACCCATTACAGGGAATTTGCCTTCCATCAGAGGGTTGTCCTGATTCGCCGTGGAGATGATTTCCAGACCACGGGCGTCCTTCTTCACCAGCCATGCCCAGCCCGACCCAAAGCGGCTCGTGGCTGCGGCGTTAAATTTTTCCTTAAATGCGTCGAACCCGCCGAAAGCGCTCTTGATCGCATCAGCAAGTTGTCCTTCGGGCTGGCCTCCGGCTTTCGGAGCCATGATCTGCCAGAACATGGAGTGGTTGGCGTGACCGCCTCCGTTGTTGCGGACGGCCGTCCGAATGCTCTCAGGAACGATAGCGCAATTGTTGGCGAGCAATTCTTCCAGCGACTTGCCCGCAAGCTCCGGCGCGGACTCCAACGCCTTGTTCAAATTGTTCACGTAAGCGCCATGGTGTTTGTCATGGTGGACTTCCATCGTCAGCTTGTCAATATGAGGCTCCAGCGCGTCGGCCGGATAGGGCAGGGCTGGAAGTGTAAATGGCATAGCGGCTCCTTTTGCAGTCTGTGGTGTTGACATAAGCTCTCCTTAGCTTTGAAGCGGATTTTGTTTACGCTAATCGCGCGCACCCCTGAAGTTTTTGATGATGTTCTTCTTTATCCTGTTCCATTATAGTCTCAAGGAGCGGCTGTGATGTCTGGCTTGTCTAGAGTTAGCCGCTCCCCATGTCCAGAGCCCGGCTAGGGTTACAAATCAGACGGTCGTGCTTTCTCTAGCGGAGCTTCAACGCCTTGCAGGAAAGGCCGGCGACCTTCAGGAGGCGAACGTCATTGGTCAGTAGATCTGCATCCAGGACCAATGCCGTCGCGGCTATGATCGCGTCAGGGAGCTTCAGCCCATATTGGCGGCGGATGTGGATTGTTGACTCCTTCACCTCGCGGGTTAGCCCAACGACGGTTATTTGAGAGAGAAACTGCCGAACGTGGTTCTCCGCCGCGGCATCCAGAGTGGGATAGGAGAGTAGCTCAATTTCCGTGATAACAGAAACGAAGTAATGTTTCGCAGGCAGCGGCTGGGCCGCTCGTCCGCCTAGTCATATGCCACATAAATAGGTAGACAATGAGGCCTTCTTTGTGTTAGCTTCGCTCATGTGGAAACCAGCGAAGCCGTTGAGAGTGACCGAAGAACAACGATCGATACTGAATCGGTGGATACGAGGACGAAGCACGGCACAGAAACTCGTGCTCCGGGCCCGGATCGTGTTGATGGCTGCCGAGGGCATGG
>JASHOS010000050.1 GCA_030040995.1 Terriglobia bacterium
CCATACGCAACTGCCATGAAAAGCAAGGCTACGGTTGCGACCGTGACCCCTGGAGAACTGGACTTAGGAGCGCGAGGCCTGGTATTAGAAAAGCGCCTGGACTTGCTATGCTTTAGGTGATTCATAAGCCGGTTGCTCCCTCTCATTGACATCAGCAACGCTTACGCGAAGAAAAACTAGACGAAACTCATTGAGCAAGCGCTATTCCAAACGGTACCAGTCATCCTTCAATTCGCTGGCGTTCGGGCGGTTTCTATCCGCAGTTCGTCGCTCTTACTTCTAATAATCGGTAAATATCTGAGAGGCTGTTACTTAAGTGGTTCCGGCACCCCGCTCATGTTCCTGCCTTCAACGCTCTCCGCGGAAACGTATCTGCAATATCCGGTCCTGTAGCTTGGGTCTGCGATCAGAGCGAGGCATTCCAGAGAGGTCAAACTGTGGTGACAGCTATCCTGAATGGGAAAATGTTTTCCATTTTCTAATTAACGGGTTGATGTCCGGGACGGCCCAAGATTATCTAGCCAAGGGCTTCGCCCTGGATATCTCGTAGCGCCGACCTTTAGGTCGGCACCTGCCGGGCTAAACAGGTTGCGGAAAAACGGCTTTTCGGAGCCAAGATCGGCCGAAAATGGCGGTCGCTCGAACGGAGAATCAATAACTTACAACTCTTGACGAGCGCCATTTGGGGCTCTCAGGGGAGTTTTTCCGCAGCCTGTAAAGCCCGGCGCTACATACGCGTGCAAAATTCTCGTTCTTGGGCCGATAACGGGTTAGAGTGCGCCGCTGGAGTTCACACTAGCCCCAGGGGGTCGAATTGACGACATTCTTCCTGATTCCCGCCGTTGCACTGACGATTCAAAGCATCTGGTCGCTCCGGGGCGGGTTTCAGTTTCTTGCCTTGGTGCGCCGGAACCAGAGTAGCCCTTCAAGAGCTTATCAGCCATTCGCCGCAGTCATCATCCCGTGCAAAGGACTCGACGAAGATTTGCGAGAGAATGCGGAACAATTCATGAGCCAGGACTATGATCGGTATCAACTCATTTTTGTCGTCGCCTCGGAAGAAGAGCCAGCGCGCGTGTGCCTGTCTGAAATAATCAGCAGAGCCAAGCTGCCTGACGAAGGGCAGCATCGGCAGGCAAGCGCGATCGTTGCCGGCTATTCGCAGACCAACGGTGAGAAGGTAAACAACCTGCTGGCCGGGGTATCCGCTGCTAGGCCGGAGGTCGAGGTTTTGGTTTTCGCGGACATCGACGCCCGCCCGCGCGAAGATTGGCTGCGGGCCCTGGTTGCTCCGCTTGCAGATCCCGCCATCACGGTGAGCACAGGTTTCCGGTGGTATCTTCCCTCAAAGAGCATTGGCTCGCGTCTGCGCGCGGCGTGGGACACTTCGATTGCCACCATGATGGGCGAGCACGATCACAACTTCGCCTGGGGCGGCTCAATGGCAATTCGCCACGTGGATTTCGAGAGGCTTAAAATTGCCCAGCGGTATTGGCAGGGAACGGTGAGCGACGATTACAGCATCACCCGAGCCGTCCGCGCAGCGGGCGGCTCCATCCATTTCGAGCCTCGCTGCCTGATGCCTTCCGGCGGCAACTGCCCGTTGAAAACGTTCTTCTCCTGGACGAACCGCCAGATCATTATCACCCGAGTCTATGCACCCCACTACTGGCGAATGGGCTTGGCCTCTTATGGCCTCTATGCCGTCGCCTTCATCTGGGGCGTGGTCTTGCTGATACTGCCGGGGGTTGCGGCGCCGTGGAAGGTTGTTGCCGGCATCTTCCTCGCAGGCGTTCTTGCCCTGGGCGCTGCCAAGGGATGGCTGCGCGCCATTATCGCGCGAGAAGTGTTCCCTTGGGAAACGCGACTCCGACGTTACGGAGGATGTTACTGGCACCTGACCGCCGTGATACCGTGGGTGATGTTATTCAACTTTGTCACAGCCGCTTTCCTTCGCCGCATTGAATGGCGCGGTACGACATACGACTTGAAATCAATCGACAATTTGAAGGTAGTTCGCCGGGAAGCCATTGCGAAACGTTAGCCAGGCGCCAGCTCTTTGGGGTTTCGGGAGGATTAACGACATTTCGCCGGGCGCAGTGTCGGGAAACACCTCTTGACGCCGAAGCATTGGACCGCTTGACATTGAGCCGGCAACGGTGCATTCTGTCATAGACAACTAGGAGGCATTATGGGATATGACAAACTGACCTGACTGCAAAAGGCAGAAAACGCCTTGCGGAAGAGCAGGAAAACTGGGCGAGAGTCGCCGGAGGCGTGGCCAAAGTGCTGCGGTATGCGTGAGCGGGATTGTCGATTTTCGGTTGACGATTGCAGGGCTAACGCCGGCATCTTCGAGCTGTAACTTGGAATTCGCCTATCCGCGGTAGCCACAGCGAGCGATCTTCCTCGCCGTGGGTTTTTCCTTCGTATGGCCGGACCGCGGGTAGCGCAGACCTGCGTTTTGCGCAGGTCTGCGGCTTTTCTTCGGACTTGAAGTCCGGCAGCGGAAACTGAACCTTGCGTGGCGGAGCAGTTGTAGCGCAGCGTTCGCCTTACAACGCTGCGGCTTTTCCCCGGTTTACCCGGCCAAAAACCGCAGGGTCAAGATACGGACCCTGCGCTACAAAGCCGCCGAGCTCTTGCCGAGCGTGACAACGAATGTGGTCTTTCGACTTGCTGATCGCTGATCGCTTGAGCTGGGAGGAAGGATCATGGGTTGGCTGAAGAGGATTGGATCGATCATTCACTCGCGGCAATCTGAGCGCGACCTGTACGACGAGCTGCAACACCATATCGAGCTGAAAACGCAGGAAAACATCGAAGCCGGGATGTCGCCGGAAGACGCTCGATATGCGGCGCTGCGGTCTTTCGGCGGAGTGGAGCAGAAAAAAGAACTGTGCCGCGACGCAAACCGGCTGCGCTGGGTCGAGGACTTGATTCAAGACCTGCGCTACGGCCTGCGCCAGTTGCGCCGGAATCTGGGCTTCACGGCTGTCGCCGTGGTAACGC
>JASHOS010000051.1 GCA_030040995.1 Terriglobia bacterium
ACGCAAAAAGTGGACGCCTATGTGAGTGAACACGGCGACCGTTTGGAAATACGGTGGCTACCTCCATACTGCCCTGACCTGAACGACATTGAGCGTACCTGGAGGCAACTCAAGGCCAGTCACGCCTCCAACTTCCTTTTCAACTCGCTTGACGAACTGGTCGAAAATGTACGCAAAGGAATCGAGGAATTGAACGCCCTGGTTGCCATTAATTAGTCGCACTATTTATTGTTTTTAACTTAGGCGACGACTTCGATGAAATTGCCGTCAAAACCGTTCGCACTTGGAGGTTCAAACCGGCGACGCTGGATGGCAGGTCGGTCCCGATAAGAGGCGATGTCGAACTAAATTTCGGGACCGGAAGCACAACCCTGCGCAAGTAGTCACAATCGTGCAAAAATCTCCTGGGCAAGCCCGCCTTGTTCGGCCTTATTGAAGCTTTCCTCCGCACCAGCGGCTTAGCGATAAGGATAAATGACAACCACCGTGTTAGTCGTTGCTTCGAGGATGGCTGTGCGCTCGCAGCGCTAATTAGGAAACCGCCTGAGGCGACGATATTCAAACCAACCTCGCTTTCGACGACTGTATCACACCAAGCACCTATTCAAAGTTCTATATTCGCTGATGCGCGCCTACACCGTTGTCTAATTAACTCCGACCTCTAAATCTCTGCCTTAGGGGCTTGCAATACAGGTTCTGAGGAATAAGACGTAGCCTTATCAATCAGAAATAGGCTAAAATGTGAGCGATAGGAAGCTGGTCTATCGCTCATGACCTGGAACTGGGAAAAACCGGACTGGCCTAACTTCGGGTGGGATCGGCATCGCCTGGAGAGTGCTGAGAAGGAGTTTCTCGTTAGCGGTGGCGTCTTCGTTGGCACGGCCCGGCACCTGGGGAAAGCGGACCACGATCAGCTAATCATTGAGGCCATGACCACGGAAGCAGTGACGACTTCCGAGATTGAAGGCGAGGTTCTGGATCGAGCAAGCGTGCAGTCTTCACTCGGCAAGCAACTGGGCCTCGCTACAGATATTCGGCGCGTGCGGCCCGCGGAGCGCGGTATCGCGGAGATGATGGTTGACTTGCACCGCTCGTTCGCCAAGCCGTTAACCGACGAAATGCTATTTGGCTGGCATCGCATGGTCATGAGCGGCAGCCACAACCTGAGAGATCTCGGATGCTATCGAACCGGTGTGGAACCAATGCAAGTTGTTTCCGGCCCAATTGGCGAGCCCAGAGTGCACTTTGAAGCGCCACCGTCATCCCGCGTGGCGTCCGAAATGAAGCGCTTCATTTCATGGTTCAACCGATCTGCACCATCGGGCCAACAGTCGCTGCCTGCACTGTCCAAGGCTGGGATCGCTCACCTGTATTTCGAAAGTGTCCATCCGTTTGAGGACGGCAACGGACGCATCGGGCGAGCGATCGCAGAAAAGGCTCTCGCGCAGAGGTTCGGCCAGCCGACGCTGACGGCATTGGCCGCAACGATTCTTGCTCGTCGCAAGAGTTATTATGAAGTGCTCGAAGCGGCAAACAAGGAAAACGAAATCACGCGCTGGCTGATGTGGTTTGCCGGCGTCGCCATCGAAGCGCAGCGCCGCACTATTGCGCTTGTAGAATTCCTGATCGACAAAACAAAGCTTTTGGATCGGCTCAAGGGTCAGCTCAATGCACGGCAGGAAAAAGCGCTGCTGCGGATGTTCCGCGAAGGACCGGAAGGGTTCCGGGGCGGACTCTCGGCGGGAAAGTACAGCACCATCACTGGAGCCTCGCCGGCCACGACTACACGTGACTTAGCAGATTTAGTTGCGAGGAGCGCGCTTGTACGCGAGGGCGAACTCCGCTACGCCCGTTATCGCCTCAGCATTCCGCTCCGACCAGTCTCCCACGTGACCCTCACCGAACAAGGTGAGTTAGTCGAACAACGAGGGCGATGACACAAGCGATCGCGGCCCGATTATGCTCCGGTGGGAGACGAGGCCTGAAGTCGAGCCCGTGTTCGATCGTGTATGCAACCTTGGCGAGCCGTTACATAATTGCGTACTTGTCGGGTGCGAGGGCCTGCGGACGATTCGCCGATACGAGGAAGCCATTTGGCGGTGAATGGAATCGCTAGGCCAACGGGGACCGACGCTAAAATCTGCGAAAATCACAGCAGCTCACGCCCCTAAAGTACGTTCCTGCCGCCGGAGGACGATACGGTATGCGGACTTCTGACAAAAATCGCCTAGCCATACCTTATGATGGCGTTCCTGACGCACCCCCTCCCGGACCCGCATCGGCGCTCGGAGCGGATCTGCCATCATGGCGGCAGCTTGCAGAGATGATTCTCCAGGACCTGAGCACGGAGCCGCCGTACGGGGTCGCATGGTGGACGCCACATCCGGGAATTTCTCGGCGCATTCTAATCGCCGACCAGCTCTATGCCTGTACCGAGAGCGTTTGCACGAACATGATTGAATCGGCGATACACTGGCTGGAGTTCCTTGACTCGTCTGATTGCGTAAGCGACCGATACGCAAACGCCATAGTAATGCAAGACGGCAAGCCGACTATAAAGTTCCCCCAGCCGCAGAGTCCACTCGACGAGATTAGTCTCTACACAATGCGTCTACACTACGTGGGGTGCGTGCGCGCGCTTGCTGGAGCCCTCGACTGTGTGGCCGGGGCGATCATCGGCGTTCTCGCGCTCCGCTCGTCGATCCTCAGAGCGGACTTTGGTCAAGTGCGCAGGCTCCTCCAGGGAAGGGCCAAGGCCACCGCGACCGAGGGCGACAGAATTCAGGCAGGATTCGCTACGCAGTTGGAACGTCTCATTAGTTCAGTCGGTCCGGGAGGGTGGCTGGAATGGGCGTTGGAATTCAGGAATATGCTCGTGCACCGTGGGCGTAGGATTGAGATCGGGCAGCCGGTTCCGAGAATACCGAGGCTCTTTGGCCCAAATAGCATGCCGCTCCTGCGAGCTCGCGCGGTTACTCACCTGCCGCGCGATCCTGGGCTGTCGGACGTGGAGGTGTTTCTAGAGCCCTCGGTGACGCCCATTCTAACAGAGGACGCGGAGCAAACCCTGAAGGGATTGCTGATAAGCACCAAGTCTCTAATTGAGAGTTTAGCCCAGGAACTCACACAGGCTTGGAATTGGCGGCGGGCACACCCTGACAGCCTCCCGCAGCCTAAAGAACAGTGGCCGCATGGCGTCTCTGCCAGGTCAACCGGGTTTCCCGGTTACGCGCCTGGGTCATTTCCGTACTCCCCGGACATGTTTTTTGGCCACCCGATCATCCGCAAGAGGCTACTTGCGGCCGCGCTCGACGACGCATCGCGAACACAGTGGAAGACATTTGACTGAATTTGAGGAGCCCGTAGCGTCTCGGCTGCACTAAACGCAAGCTTACCTGCGTTTGGTGCATAGCTTCCGAGGCCGCCCGGGTCCGATAGACGATAAACCGGTGTGGAGCCCGCGTTGATCGCAACAGCCGCACATGTCAGAAATTTTCATTCGAATTCGGCCCTTCCGGGCGCGGCCTCTCTTTTAACCTCTTCCGTACCTCCTTTTCCTCCCGAGCCTCGATTTCTGCCGCTGAGCGTTCCGCGACCGCTCGCAACGGACCCTGCACCCCGGAGCCGGTGCTGCTGTCGAAGAGCCCGCAGGTCAGTTGGATCGAAGTTATCCGCAGACCATCTGCATTCCAGCGCCAAAGCTTTTCTGCCAGCGCGGCGGGGTCAGGAGACCTCAACCAAGTCGTGGTGCAGGACCATAAGCTGGTCGGAAGGTAGACCAAGCGTGGCGTAGGTTCGGCCCCGGTTGTCGCTAAACTCTACTTCGAACACGTTCGGCGCGAGCGTTTCCACGACAGTTCCGACTTGCCCACGCCGTAAGCCTCGCCCCGACAGATCCTGAAGAAGGCGACAACGGCGAAGGGTTTTCTCGCGTTCGTCTTTCCCTTTACTCACCTGTCCTGCATGCCGAATTAGGCTGCACCAAATGCAGGTACGCTTTCGTTTAGTGTCACTAAACGAAAGTCTGATCACGTTCACTTCCGATCGTCTGGAACCGCGCCAAGTTCGAAACTTCCTCCCGACGAAGACAACAGCGCAGCCGAGGAAAGTTTTTTGAGTTTTGTAAATGACAGAAAAGATGGTGCCGCGGGACGGAGTTGAACCGCCGACGCCAGCCTTTTCAGGGCTGCGCTCTACCACCTGAGCTACCGCGGCACAATCTTTTAATTCTCGCGTCCGCGGGGTTGTGTGTCAAGAATCCATGCGCCAACCAGCCAAAGGCTTCGCCCTTGACCTTCCGTAGCGCCGGCCCTCAGGTCGGCACGTGCCGGGCTACAGCCCGGCGCTACGACTTCTTCCCTATCGCGGATTTCTCTTGACGAGGTTGGCTCCTGTGTTTACTATTAAGTTAACGTGCCGCCATGAGCCTGGCAATCCAAAATTCACTGGGGAATCGGTGATGTCTCTTTCGAATTCGAGAACGGTTGCTCAGGGC
>JASHOS010000052.1 GCA_030040995.1 Terriglobia bacterium
GGTTTCGGGGCTTGGGAAGAAAAAACCCGTGCTCGTTGCACTGGTATTGGCCCTCTCCGTAAACCGACTGCGAGGAGGCGACAACTACTCTTTTGACCGGAAGCTTCTCGCGCACGATATGTTCATAGATCAGTGCGATGCCATTCACGTTTACGTCCGTAAACCGGCTGAAGTCGGTCATATAATCCTGATAGGCCGCTTGATGGAAAATAATACCGACGCCGTCGAGCGCCTTGCGAAGGACCTCTGTGTCAGTGACACTCCCCACAATGTAGCGCGCCTTAAGGTTGACCCACGGAGGCATCCCCCGCGGGTGGACGCGTTTCTGCAGGGAATCGAGAACGCGGACCTCCAGTCCCTCCCTAACCAGCCTGTCGACGAGGTGCGACCCTATAAAGCCACATCCGCCGGTCACTAAGGCAAGCATGCTACTCCTTTCGGCATTGCTATGACGCACCCTTGCCGCTAAGAACGGCCGGAATCGTTTTAAGAAGAATGCGAAGGTCCAGCCACAACGACCAGTTCTCGATGTACTGCAGATCGAATTTGACCCAGTCATCGAACTTCCTGATGCTGTTTCTCCCGCTGATTTGCCAAAGGCAAGTAATCCCGGGCTTGACCGCCAATTTCCGTCTTTGCGCGTCCGAAAATTGCGTCCATTCCGTCTGCAAAGGAGGGCGCGGCCCCACAAGGCTCATATCTCCTTTCAGGACGCTCCAGAGCTGCGGAAGCTCATCGATGCTCAACTTTCGAAGGAAGCGGCCAACCGGAGTCACACGAGGATCGCGCGTAAGCTTGAAGACAGGACCTTCCATCTCGTTACCCGCCATAAGCTTATCTTTCATGGCGTCTGCGTTCTCGACCATACTGCGAAACTTGAATGCGGTGAAATATCTCCCGTTTCGACCTACGACCCTCCAGCGATAAAGGATAGGTCCGCTGCTGGTCAGCTTCACCAGCATCGCAGCCACCGCAAAGACGGGCGCCAGGAAAATGAGCCCGACTAATGAAAGCGCAATATCCATGCCTCTCTTGATAACCTGTTGCCCTCGACGATAATTGGGGTCCGCGAGACCGCGCGTCATCGCACGAGGATCGAGTTGGGCCACGCCGCCGCTGTGCAGCGTTTCGGCGTCTCCCGTGACGGTATTTCTACCCACGGCAGTCTTGGCTGAGGTCATTAGCACCTTTCGAACGCTCTTTAGCACTGCGTTGACTTGGCTCGTACAAAGCTGAGCATCTGGTCACGGAATCGGCTCTCATCGAACGCCAAGGCATGTCTTCTGATCTGCTCGGGATCGAATTCGAGCTCCTTGAACCTGTTTATTGCGCCGGCCAGCGAGTCGGCAGTCTGTTCGGGAAATAAGACACCCGTCTCGCCGTCGATGACAATTTCCGATGCCCCGCCTCCCGTGCAGGCGATTACTGGCTTCCCATAAGCCTGAGCCTCAACCATCACGATCCCAAAATCTTCGATCGCAGGGAAGACAAGAGCCCGGCAACGCGAGTAACAATCCGCCAACTCTCGATCGCTCAGCGATCTCAGGAACTGAATGTGCGTCCCACTTTGTTTTCGAAGTTCACCCTCCTCTGGGCCGGAACCCACTATTTTAAGCGGAAGTCCAAGCCGGTTGAAAGCCTGAATCGCCAGCTCAACCCGTTTGTAGGACATCAGCCTTGAAACCAGCAGAAAGAAGTCCTCTGAGTTTCTCGAGAGAGATATGGGCTTAACGCGGACCGGGGGATAAATGATTGTAGAGTCCCGCCGGTAGTACTTTGCGATCCGCGCCGCCGTCGTCTTTGAAATTGCTACGAAGTAATCAACCCGGTCTGCCGACAGCCGGTCCCACATCCTGAGATAGCTCAAGAGCGGATCTGTCACGGCACGCTTCCAGCGCTCCCGAAACACCGTCGCTCGATGAGCGTGATACTCCGACCAGAGATATCTTAAAGGGGTATAGCAGTAACAGATGTGGCACGCTGCGGGCGGCGGCAGAACCCCTTTAGCGAATGCGGACGATGCGCTCAAGATTACGTCGAACCCACGCAGGTCGAACGACTCAACCGCCACGGGATAGAAAGGGAAATAGGCGCGAAAAAGGCGCGCTGACCAGGGCAAACTCTGCGCAAAGGAAGTATGGATGCGAGCGCCGGGAAGTAACCCCTGGGCTACCCTCTTGTCGCAAACCAGCGCATAAATGGGCGCGTCAGGGAAGATAGTATGCAGGTTTTGCAGCACTCGCTCAGCTCCGCCCACGTGAACGATGCAATCATGAATTAATGCGACCCGCATAACAAGCAGTGACGAGTGATGAGTGACGAGCAAAAAGCAGTCAGCTTTCAGCCATCAGCGATCCGCAAGCCGTGGCGAGTGATCGGCGAGAGGCTGTGAAAACATCTTCCAGGCTCGCCAAACCGGCAAGATTCTGCTGATATTCGATTCCTTGATCGACGGTCAAGAATACTTGCCAGCCCGCATGCTCCGCGAGGGCGAGCAGTTCGCCGTTTCTCTTACCTGAGAAACCCGCTCCTGGTACGGTCCCACACTCGTACCCAACGAGGTACTTTCGAAGGTCTTTCGGGAGGCATTCGTCCAAGAGGATCTTCAACCGATCCTCGCCAGGAGCGATTCTTTGGCGGTCTCAAGGGCTTCGATCGCCATTTCCCGGGTCACGGTTGGAAACTGTTCCAGGAAGTCGTCCAGCGGGTCACCGGCTTCGAGGTAATCCAGGAGGTTTTGAAAGGGGACTCGAGTACCGCGGAAACACGGGGTCCCTCCGAGAATCTCCGGGTCGCGAACGATGACTGGCGTTGTCATGTGATCATCCCGCCCACTCCTTCTACTACTATTCGAAACCGTCCGCTGACCAAGGCCTTCTCAGGAATTCATAAACAGAGGGCCAGGGGCTAGCCCAGAGAGCCGAGCCCTCCGCAAGCTTCCGAAGCAGCTCTCGCGCCGCACGGTGAAAACGCACTAAGGTAGTTCGTGGCACATGCAAAAGCATATAGGCCAGCGCGTCGAGATGTCAACGACAGCGCGTGGTTAGAGATCAGCGGTTAGTGGTTAGTGGCCAGTTGCCCCAATGCCTTCCACAACTGGCGCGGACCCAAAACAAGGTCTGCGGTTCACCGCCAATCTAAATTCGAAAATCTAAACTCCAAAATCAGGAGAGGGCCGCTCGATAGACTTCCAGGTGTTTCAGCGCAAACCCCTTTGTGGAGAAGCTGTGCGCCCGCTTCCGGGCACGCTCACCCAGGCTCGCGCGAAGCTCGGCGTCTCCCAAGACGCCTTCGAGCGCCTTGGCAATGCTCTGATCGTCGCGCGGGTCTACCAGAATACCGGCGTTGCCTGCTACTTCGGGCAACGAGCTGGTGTTCGAAACTACGACGGGCACTCCGTAAGCCATCGCTTCAAGTACAGGCAAGCCGTAGCCTTCATTAAGAGACGGAAGCACAAAGACTTTAGCCTCGGCATAGAGGGCGCACAGCTCGTTGTCTTTAACGTGACCCGTAAATACCACTTGATCGTCGAGCGACAATTCGCGCGAGAGTTCAGAGAGCGCCGGGTAAGAGGTGTCGAGTTTACCCGCAACGACAAGCTGATGCGAAATCTTGAGTTGCTCCGGAAGGAGTGCAAAAGCGCGCAGCATAGCCTGAACGTTCTTATGGGGCTTAAGCGCTCCGACGAATAGAACGTAGGGCTTCCTGACTTTAAGCTTATCGGCGAGTGATAGGTTGGCGGGACTGTTCTGCAAGATTCGTTGTGGAACTCCATAGGAGATTACATGGACTTTTTCTTCTGGAGCATCTAAAGTCTCGCAAATGGATTTCTTCGAAAACTGAGAAACGGTGATCACTTGCCTTGCGTGACGGGCCGCCGCCTTCAGCATGAATCGAGCGTAATAATGTGCGGCGCGGTTGGGAACAAAGTCGGCACGAGCGAGATGCGTCAGATCGTGAATCGTTACGACTAGCCGGCCCCGATAAAAATACGGGATGTTGTAATGCGGGCAATGAAGCAGGTCTGCCTCGCGAGCGAGGCGAGCAATTTCCCATTGTTCCCGAAGGCTGTAAATCGGCGAAGCTGCACGAACGAACTCGAACTGCTCACAAACGCTTATCTGCGGCTTTATGTCGCCATCCTCGGTCCCGCGAGATAAGCTAGGCTCTTCATCGCGGCAGTCCCCCTCAGACCAGTGCTGTGGTCTTCTCTCTCCGTGTCTCTGTGCCCCTGTGGTAAGGCTGTCCTGTTCGGCTTCTCTGTCACCTAGGCGCTCCGGGTGCGCGCAAAGCACCCTGATGCGGAATTCGTGATCAACCGCGGCAAAGCCTGCAAGCAATTCGCCAAGGTAGGTTCCAATGCCCGACGAGGCCAGCATTCTCGCATCGATCGTGACCAGCGGCGTCATCGCGTCAGTCTCTCTTCGCGATCAGCTCCAAAACGCCGCTAAACCACGAAGCAGGCGGAATTGAGCATAGAGCCCGATCCAGCGCATCGATCTGGCGGTAATATGTTCCGTAGAGGGACTTGAAAGCCGGACTGAAACCAGTGAGGTTTTTGGGCAGCAAATTGCGGCGCCACTTCTTCTCCACCCGAAATCCGTGCTTTTGAAGAAGGGATTCGGTTTGCCTGAGGCTGAACTTGTCAGGATGAGCCGAAATACCTCGTTTCGTCGCAATCCACTCTGCCCACGAAAATCGATTCGGAAACATGAAGAGGAAGAACTTGCCTTCCGGTTGGAGAACTCGGTGAACCTCCTTCAGCGATCCCTTCAAGTCCGGGACGTGCTCCAAGACTCCCACAGAAAGCACGGCTGAAAAGGATTCTGATTGGTAGGGAAGGCGCACTGGATCGGTCATATAGCTCACGGGGATAGCGGCCAATTGGGGAATGGCATCAATCGCCGCTCGCTTCTCAGCATCGCAGGACTGCACATTGACTCCTCGTCGCTTAAGGAGCCAGCTTACCTGGCCATAACCACAACCCCAATCCAATACGGGCTGGTTCGTCTTGACGGAGTGACGATATGAGGACACGAGGTCCGCAACGCGGATATAGTTAAACGCGGCAGCAGCCCCGTCCATGTGCTCTACGTCGTTAGCTCCTGCCGTACGCGCAGCTCGCGCCATAGCGAGCAACGCGTCCAGCTCCTGTCGCTCGTCACCGCGCACCCGGTTCTCATCCAATACCTGCAAATTCACATTCCTCATTTTCGAACCACAGAGACACAGAGACAAAAAAGCTAAAAACAAACGCCGTCTTCGCAATACTTCGGCGTCTCCGCAGTGCTCGCAGGGGATTCTTTCACCATTTCGTATCGCCGGGGCCGTGGTCTTAGGCTCTTCCCTGCTCGTCGCTCATCACTCGTCACTTGCTATTTGACATCAACCCACTTTCCGGACACGCACACGTACAACGTGCTTCCGGCGCCACCCGCCAGGTTAACGTAGAGGTTTCCTTGCCAGCACGGAACCGAGGGTGATCCCGAACCATAAGCCACCCCCACAGGCCGTGCATTAGCCATGCCGATCCCTTGGACGGTGAGCATGGTCCCCACTACCGGGTCGGGTAGCCCGCCGTTGGCGCCTGGATACTGGCCGACATCGCGCCATACGATGTTATTATCTGCGGTAGTTAAATCCAGGGAGCGGGATGTACCGCTGCCGCAATTCCACCGCGGCGCAGTGCTGCCGCTTTTTCCAGCGTTTACCGCCATCATCACGTCACCGTAGGCGCAACCGCTGCTGATTGCGCTTCCAACGGAGTAGGCG
>JASHOS010000053.1 GCA_030040995.1 Terriglobia bacterium
AATACGGTGGCTACCTCCATACTGCCCTGACCTGAACGACATTGAGCGTACCTGGAGGCAACTCAAGGCCAGTCACGCCTCCAACTTCCTTTTCAACTCGCTTGACGAACTGGTCGAAAATGTACGCAAAGGAATCGAGGAATTGAACGCCCTGGTTGCCATTAATTAGTCGCACTATTTATTGTTTTTAACTTAGAATTCTATAACTTACATGTTAGCGAAGAACTCCACAGATCTAAACTTACCGAGAATTATATCACAATTCTGCACCGTATCAAAATTCTGCTCTCACTCCGGGGATTCGGGTTTCGGATTTCAACGAACCGCAGGCAACTCGAAAGGTCTCGCTCTGAGATGTGAACCACATCGGCAATACGAATCAGAAATTGGTACATGATCCGGGTTCAGGGCCAGGAGTTCTGCGCCGAATGGCACGATAATCGTCCCTTGGCCAGCGAGCAGCACGACCGATCTCGATTAAAAGTAAGGAGAAATTTGGTAAATTGAGGACGAACATAAGGACCAGCGTGAGGGCCGTAGGGGGCGAAGTCAACTATTTCCGGTCCGACGGAGTTTTGGCGAGGCACAACACTGAATACCGCAGTCGAGCGGTGAGGATTTTAAATTAGGACGCTACCAAAAATGTTACTTTTAGTGAATCATCTTGCCATTTAAGAATAATATTACCCGCCGTGGTTGTTTTTTCCTGTCCTCTTTGGCGGGCTGTTGGGGTACGAAGTTTTCCGACCGCCTACCGCGGCCCGATGACAATGAACGAAAAATCGCGATTGCCGTGAACTCCGTTACTATCCCCTGTAGCCACTCTCATCTTCTGGCCGTCAATGACGGCTATCACTGCGTTGTCCGTCGTCCTCCCACCCCAGCCTATTTGCCGATCCCATTCGCCAGCGAAGACCTGGGTCACGGAAGCGGAAGGCATGCCCGAAAACGACGGAGTGAAGTTGATTTGGTATTCCCCTCCGCGGCTCCCGTTCCTTGTCACCGTAAATCCGCTGCCGGCCCGGATTGTGCCGTCGCTGTTGACGGTACCCCGCACGATCCGCAGGTTCTCGGGACTCGCTGTCGCGTACATCCCCCCGTCAGCGCCGAATTTGATATCGCCGCGCACGTCCAATTTGGCGTTTGGCTTATCTGTTCCGATGCCGACGTAGCCAGTGGTTGTAGCCGTCAGCGCGAGTGTTCCGCCTGTTTTGATATTTGGTTGCCAAAAGAGCCGAAACAGCCCCCTCGAGTTGTCGACATGCCAGGTGGTCGTTTTCTCATCCGTGTCTTGTGCCAAGGATAACCGGTTAACAGCGACTATCTCTCCGTTGACATCTAGGACTCCTCTGGGCGTGGCGGTCCCCGTCCCGATGCCGACGCGACCGGCGCCGGTAATAACCATCAACGTGGCCCTGGGGGTTCCGGAAGGAGGCGTATTCATAAACGCGAAGCCCCCTTTTCCCTGGCCTTGGTTGTTGATAAAATCCGTCTCTCCTGTGCTGCCAGTCAGATTCCAGCCCAGGTAGGCCCCCTGCGCGGTCGTCGTTGGAGTGGTGTTACCCCCAACATGAAGCAGACCACTGGCCACATCTAGACTCGCGGCCGGTGTCGCTGTCCCAATACCGACGTTGCCGTTCTTGTCGATGAATAACGCTTGGATAGCGCCTTGACCCCAGAGCAGACCACCCACCACCAGCAGTGCCGCCAACGAAATCGAGGCGACGGTCAGTCTCTTGGGAAATCGCCGGCGTACAGTGGGATGGGTACTGATCTTGAAGCCAGCCTTTAAGTCTTCAAGCTCCTTCCGGAGCGCTTGAAGTTCGGCTTTCATTTTGCTGTAATTGACGTCATTCGACATTTCGTCCATCGCAAAGCTCTCTTTCCCCCGGGGATTCAACCGGGACTCCCAAGCCGCCGGCCATCGCCTGACGGCTCCAATCCCCCGCTTTACCGCCTTTGTCGATGATGAGCGGTTTTGGGGCCATTGCCGCTACAGGTACCAGCATCGCGAGCACGGTGCGGCCCATCAACACATGCTTTCGAGGCTGCGGGTGAGGCGCTATGCCGAATTCCTTGGGTAAAACCGCGGTTCGCGCCCTGTTTCTTGTCTCTATCACGTTCACGATCAGGTTCGTTGCCTTTCCTTATCATTTCGAAATCGTCACTGTTAGCGTGGCGTTTTTCTCGACTCCGAAGTTCGGGCCAAGCATCACGCTCTCCGCCGCTGTAAGCGCGTTACCCATCCCTTTCAAAATTGCTGGTGTGCTCTCATCCACACCCGCCACCCACAGGTGGGTCGGGCTGGTGATGGTGACGGGTGAAGTGACTCCCACCAAGGAGTAATACGGCACGATGGCCTGCAGGACGCTCTTTTGGGCCCCGGCATACAGCGTCCCATCGGTGCCGAAGAACAGATTCGAGTTCGGCTCAAGTTGTCCCGAGAGATTCACTGGGGGAAAGAGAGGATTGAGCGACGGGCTGAAAGCTGTCAAATCGCCCAACTGGCTATTCCCGTTCCAGGCGAAGACGTTGCCGTCCTTGTCTGTAGCAAGGTTTCCCCCCTTGGCCAGATATGGATTGTCCGTGGCGATCATTAACGGCGGCCCCGCTTTAGTCTCCGCCCCAGTCCACCGATCTAGTTGCTCAACGTAGGCTGAATTTTTATTTGTGCTATCTACCCGAACGATGTAGACGCTGCCTGTTGTGACCAGAGGCTGGCCGAACATCAACGCTGTCTGTTCCCCCCCTATCTCGATTGTCCCGTTGCCGTTCGCTCCATTCTTCGTCTTGTTGTTGTTGAAAAGCGTCAGGACGCCGCTATCGACCAAATCTGCCGCGACATAGACTTTCTCCGTTCCATCACTTGCTTTGAACGCCACCGGGGTTTGCAGGTACGCAGACTGAGCGACTTTCAGGGCCTGTGCGTTCGGGAGCGGATTGACGAATTTTTTGCCGGTTCGCGCGTCTATGGTGACAAGGCCTTCCCCCTTTGTCGTCACGTAGACATACCGGCCGCTCGGACCGAGCATGGCGCGACTCGTCGGCCCTTCCACGCTGACGCTCCAGAGCTCCTGCATGTCCGGGTTGCGGCCCACGACGGTATAGCCTTTTTCCACCGATTTGGTGACGTAGAACATGCTGCCATCCGCGCCCACGGTTGGCGCGTCTTGCGCGGCATTCAGGCCGGTCACGGGCACGACGTCCGTGGGCGCGCCTTCAGGCGAAACTGTCCGCCGTTCCGGCCTGCCGTCGGAGCCGATCCGGTAAGGAATGATCTTCCCGTCTCCGACGATGTAAAGATGACCCGATCTCGACACCAGCAAATGCTGCCCTGGTGAGGGGCTGGAGATGTCTATCTGGCCCACAATTGCCCCGAGCGGCCGGCGCCAGGACAGGTACTTTTTCCCTCCCACGTCGCTCATGAGGTAGACGAAACCGTTATAGAACGCTGGCGCGTACGACCACGCCTGACCCTGGGGCGGGTTCAGAGCCACGGTCCGGTATGAGCCCGGCGCCCCCCCCGGTTCTCCAGACGGCAGGAAGCCCTTTCCGCTCTGAACG
The DNA here is from genome assembly GCA_030040995.1 of Terriglobia bacterium. Classification (GTDB taxonomy): domain Bacteria; phylum Acidobacteriota; class Terriglobia; order UBA7540; family UBA7540; genus JASHON01. The sequence goes on from JASHOS010000053.1 coordinate 3,565, forward strand.
GAAGCCGGCTGCGCCACGGTCGGCTGGTCGCTGGACGTGTACTCAACGATCAGCCGCGGCCGCCGTTGCGGCTGGAGTTTGGTTTGCGCGTCGTCGAGCCCCCCGTAAAACTTCCGGCCCATTGGGCCCCCGCCCTGCCCCCCAAGGATCAGCGTGAACCCATCGTTCAGCTTCACTCCGAGCTTTTTCCAGTTGGGGGGTTCTGCCTGCCATGTGGCCCGCATGGCATCATCATCAATCCGAGGAGTAGCCAACAGGCGACTCAGGGTGTAGGTGCACAACTGTCCGTCCGATCCCTTGACTTCATCAGCGGTGGGAAATGCCCTTTTCCGGAGGTCCTGGAAGATCTCTTCCACGTTGCAGGTCCCGGTTTTCCGGACGTAGACATTGATAGTCTGTCTCACTTTAGTCCCTTCGTCTCGTATGTTCATCATCAACTCGACCTTGGCGATCGCGACCTCGGCCGGCATCGCGTCGCTCTTGAAAGTCAGAGCGACGAGCCCCTGCGGCTTGCCGTCCGCATTTGCCGAGATGGTCATGGCCTCGTTGGATTCGACCCTTATCGGGACTAATGTGAGGACCTGCGCTTCACCCCGCACAGCGGTTAGCGCGACGATCGCAAGGGCCACCTTTACCCACAGTAGTTTGAATCTTGGTTTGTTCATTATGGGATCCTTATGTTGAGCTTGAGATCGACCAGTTCAGCTCCTTCTTTTGGATGAAGCGCATCGCCAAAGAGCGTGTAGATGTAGATGAACCCGTTGAATGCGAGAGTCTGCATCGAGAAATTCTCCCCCTCGAATTGCTGCCAGCCGTCGACCACCGGCTTCGATTCCCACCTTCCCGTTCTCTCTAGCCATTCAAAGTGAAAGGACGAGATCCGATTTCCCAACTCCGCTTTATCGGGAGCCACCCAGCTCGGCGATTTATCCGGCTTCCACTCAGCGAACGAACCAAGCAGCATGAGACGCTCGACCGCGCCCTCGGTGCCGTCAGAGTAGGCCAACAGCGCTGAGCCGAGCGGCTTTCCCGGATCAGGCACGATGGCGGTTATGGCGCCTCGCTTCTGCCAGTCCTCGCCTTTCCGCTTATACCAAAGGTCGAAGAAAGGGGTCCCGGCGGGCGTTTCCGCGCCGCCGTAGACCCAGAGTGTCTCCTCGTTTCCGGCGTGCACCACGACGGAACTGTGCAGACAGCGCTTGTCCCAACGCGCCTGTTCAGGAGTCTCCGAGGCCCAAGCGAAAGTTTTGTATTTATCAGGAGTATGAATCCTCCAGATGTCCTGAAACGGCGTCCCGACGGTGTCATAGCCACCGAGAACCCAAATCTCATTGTCGAACACAACGCAAGAGTGTCCGAAGCGAGGCGGGAGCAGTGACTCTGCAGGCGGGAATTGCAGGTCCGATTTCTTCCACTCCATCGTGTTAGTACTCTCGTTCTTCAGGTAGCACCAGATGTCATTGGTCATCTTGTCGGGATTCTCGTCCGCCGCGCTGCCCCCGATCAGCCAGAGCCTGTTCCCGTAGTAGACCCCCGGACTCGCCTCCATCCCTTTCGGGACCGTCCCGGGCAGCTCGTCCCATTTATCGACGCCGTTCACCGACGAGTAAAGCCCGGCCTCTGACCTCAGGCCAATTTTCTTTTCCCAGTCCGCGTACCACTTGCGATAGAAAATGCCATAAACCTTGGCGGATTTGCCCGTCTCGAAATCACTCTCCACTGCGAACAGGCGGGTCGGCGAACCCTGCGGGAGGGAGATCCGGTTCCACCCGGAGGACATGACCTGGACGGTTCGCGAGGATTCCTTCCTTTCCTCTTTATCTGTGCCAGGCGGCGTTACCCTGAGCGAAAGCCGATAGATTGACGTAATTGAAGGGGAGTCTTCAATAGCCCCTTGGATGGTTTTAGTTATAACCCCGTTGATGGTTTGCTGCTTCTGGCTCCATCCGTCCTGGTCCTGCTCTTTGTTTCGGACCTGCTCGTTGTTCCGGAAAAGGAACGCTGTGCCGTAGCCGGTTGCCAGGAAGCTCACGGTGACCTTCTGGCTACCGGCGTGGAGGATGTAATCCGGATCGACCCGGAAGTAGCGAAGCTGGAGCTGATCGGGTTTTTCGAGCCTCTTTTCCAGTTTCAAACCAGCGGGACTCTCGGGAGTTTTTTCCCAAGCAGCCGTTTTCTTCACTTCGTGAATAACGGTGATCTTCGCGTCGCCGGGTGGCGTCTCGCACTTAAACTCTTTAAGGGTGATACTCAGAACGCTTCCTGCCGGAATCTCGACCTCAGGCGTTCGCCAACTCTTACTACTACTACCGCTAGTTATGCTACGCAGCTCCTTCTCTTCGCCGCCTTGCAGAGCGTAAATTGCCGTGACGACGCTCTCGTCCTTGTTGCTCAGCAGGTCCTCCGGCTCGGAACCGCACCCCAGTGTGACCGTGATTCGGGTTGTGGCGCTCGTTGCTGTGTCGTTCTTCACCTCGATCACGATGCAGTTCTTATTCTCGGCCCCGCCGATCTCGACGGAAGATAAGGCGCCGCTCAGGGTGATCATGCTTTTCAGCTCCTTCGGATCTCGATTTTGATTTCTTTACAACTCGGCTTAACGTCGTCATCTGCGGTCGCTGTCAGGCGGTACGTTACCGCGCACTCGACTTTCACCTGGTGTTCCCGCGGGAGCGGCGGCTCAGTCCACTTCTGCACGGAGACAAAGTGCTTCCCGTCCTCTGACCTCTCAAGGTCGATGGCCTGCGCGTTTTGCAGCGACCACGCCAGATGAATGTTCGCGTTGGGAGGCACTTCCGTCCCCTCGCGCACCCAGAAGCTCAGAACCTTCACGGACGCGATTCGCAGTTTCAGCCAACCCTCGGCGATGGCGGGCCATATCCCTGAGAAGCCCCCGCGGTCCGTCGCCTCAATCAGTGCCGGGTCTTCCTTCCAGCCAGTTGTGACGTCCGGACGCCAGGCCCACGACCATTCACCGTAATCGTCGGACGGCCGCGGCATATGGGGCGTATCGAACTCGCCTAGCACCGGCGCGGTCTGGAAGAACACGTCACGGACCCGTTTGGCGCCGGAGGAAATATTCGCAGGCAGCTCGAGGTAGACTCTGGGTAGGGCACCGATGGCCGCGTGAGCGCGCGCCTGCGGGTCCATCAATATCGTCAGGCGGAGCGGGCCCTCGCAATCCAGGGAAAAATCCTGGGTTCCGAACTTCTTTTGGTTGCGGTCATCTTTCCCCCAAGTGGGATAGAACGGGCCTTCAGGCGTGCCGGAGGACGAGCATTTGAAGACGCCGACGACTCCGTCGTTCCGCGCCCGATGGTTACCGACGCGAACCGGCCACCGGACCTTCTCAAACCCGCGTGTGAAGATCGCTTTCTCGAGGGCATTCGGCTGCACTGGCTCCTTGAGAGACTCGGGGATCAGTTCAGGGGAATGCGCCGGTAGGCCCGGCCACTCGAGCCACAGACTCGCGCGAACGAGCGCCAGTGGCCGTCCGACAAGTACCGAAATTCCCGGGTCCTCGTCCGGCACGCGCTGGTCGGTAGCCTGGATCGATTCGTCTAGGAGAGCGGAGAAGGTATCTCCCGGTTCGGCCCCGAGGCCGCCAACCCAGTCGAAGAAGGCGCCGAGCGCAGCGCGCCCCGCGCGCTCATCGGCGTCACCGTCGAGGACCCACTCGTGGAAGGCATCGACCGCCTTGGGGTCGCCGGGCGGGCCGCCCTTCTCAGGCTCCCGGGGAAAGGGTACCCAGTAGAAGGCCGTATCACCGACTTCGCGCTTGAGTCTCTTCTGAAACGCGCCCAGAGGTTTACCGCTGGCAGAGTAGATCCCGAGGCTGTGCTCCATGTGGTTCGGCAAGACCCAGCCGCACGCCGGACACGCGCTCTCCAGTTCGAAACGCAACCGCATCGGCGTCGCGAACCTCGGCCGGAGCGCGATCTCGCCTGGCTTCAGGCCCGAGATGAAGGTATTGTGCGCCCGGTGTACCCTCACGTATTTTTTGCGGTCGAATTCTGTGGCGTCCCCACCTGCCAGACCCGGCTCAACAGGCAGCATGACGGTCTGCCCGAAGGCGTCCACGACGTAAAGGCGCAGGATTTTCAACCGTCCAGCGCGGATGGGAAGGAACGGGTCGTCCGAGGGCATGGTGCGGAAAGTCGCCGGGTTGTCCGGGACTTTCTTGCTGGGGTTTTCGAGCGCCGGAAGCCGGGTCCCGACCCGTCGGCGCGTCAGAGCCTCATGAAAGCCATCGAGGGCCTGGGACATCACGCGCTGGTTGTCCAGCTTCCCGATGACTGGATGCCTGGGTTCTAGTGCTATCAGTGCGTCCTTTAAGCTTTTCGCGCCGCTTGGCGTGAGGATCGCGCGGCCCTGATACGTAACAGGGGAAGCGGGCGCCGGTCTCACGGCCTCCGGCCTGAGAGCGAGATCAGGGCTACCGTCAGCATCCTTGTCCCACGCCAGAGTCCAGCGGGAATTGACGAACTCCGATGCAATGATGTGGTCCTTGGAAGAGTAGTCGGACTGCCATGCGACTTCCCAGACGAGAAACAGTGGAATCCACGGGTTCCCAACCCAATCGGGAGGCGGCCCTTCGGCTTTGGCCGAGTCGTTCCTCGGCAGCGCGTTGGACAAGAACTCGAGAAGCAAGTCGTTGTGGATACCGCCCGGGCCGGTCGCGCCCGCACCGAAGACGGTCTGCCATGTGGGGCCCTTCGCCACCGCATTCGACAGGCGGCAGGGCAGCGCCTGGACCTCCTGCCACGTGTTCAGTCGCTGCATGGCCGGGCCTTCGATGGCAACGATCAGATCGTTTGGTTCCTCGAACGGCCGGAACGCGGACTCGGTCAGGCGGTACATGGGCCTGGACCCGTCCCCGCCGGCCGGCTTGCGCTGGTATTCGTCTTTTTCAAGCGTGGTTTCGATTGTCTTCTTGCGCGCGTCCCGATCGGATAGAAAGCGCTCCTTGAGGACGCGAAGCTCAGCGCCGAGCAGCTTCGCAAAAGAATCGAGCTGACTCTTCCGCTGCTGCGCCTCCGGCGAACCGGAGCCTGACTCGATGACTTGACGCATCCACAGGTACCAGCACCCGTAATGCTGCCAAATGCAGTCGTCGACACGGCGGACCTGGCGGTCAAGCGCAGCCTGCGCTTCGTTCAGATAGCCCAACTCCTCCCGCAGAAGCTTGGGGAGAACGCCGGTATCAGCGCGCTGTGGTGGCGGCTGGCCATCCGTCGTGGGAAACTCATCGGACTCGGGCTGAACGTGAAAGACCGTCCCGCCCTGCACGCTACCGAAGCGGAGCGCGTGAAGCTGGTATCGCAGATCGGAAATCGTGGTGTCCTGGGAGAGAAGGCCGGCCTGCAGCGCAGTGAGGAGATCCTGGTCAACCTCCTCCTCTTCTTTTTTGAAAAGTGCCGCCAACGCCTCGCCTGGGGTTTCACCGACTGCGACCTCATAGTTTTTCTTGTGATCATCCAGGTTGAGGGGAAAAACTCTTTCATCAAGTCCCGTCGTTCCTTTTCCCCTCACGTTTTTGATCAGCCCATGGCAGACCAGGCGCGTCGGCGGCTCCGGGCCGTCAAGGGCGGGGCACGCCCACTTCCACTCTGCTTCTAGCTCGGAGCGCAGCTTCTCACGCTGTTCCTTATTGAGATCTCCAAACTGAATTTTCTCCCTCTCGCGGAACTTAGTCACGAGAACTTGTAACGCGTCGTCTGCGGCTGTGGAGTACCATCCAGTGACGAGATAGGATATCTCGCTGCTGCCGGCCTTAAAGTCAGCGAGCTTGTCGTGAAAACCGAGGACGCTCCGGCAAGCCGGATAATATGCGCTGAAGGTTGGGTCGCCCGGCCCAATCGCGGTAAGGTCGAGCCTCGCCGGCTCATCACCCTCGTCGACTGCCCCGGACAGTTCCGCGCATTGGCCGATCGACTTGAACACGGCAGGCTCGCCTGCGGTAAACTCGGGCCACGTCACTCCGGGGTTGGCACTCGACCACGGCAGCTTCGCTTCGGCATCGCTCTTGATGAGCCAGGCTTTGTGATTCCGTTTGTTGGCCGGGTCGAGCCAGGTGCGTTGCACCAGCCAACGGTTAGGTATCCGGGGAAACTTGATAGGCTCTGACCCTTTCTGGGTGCCGTGGGTGAGGGCTCGCGGCAACCGGAAGTGAAGATGAATGCCCGGCGGCATAAAATTCCGATCTGCCTTCATCGTTTCGAACACTTTGTAAAGGTCCGGGTCCGACCCGAGTGGGTACAGATCGGGGTCGCGCAACGAATAGAAGTTTGGCGTCAGATTCGTCCACTGGAAAAACTGTTGCTCTGGCGCTTGCCCTCCGACCACGAGGGCATCGATGCGGATTGGAACTAGGAGTTTCGTGCCGTTGCTCATTTGGGTCGACCTTGGCCGGATTTGTTGTAGTTAACGTCGAAGACGACCCGGCCCGGACTCAAGACCATCTCGACCCCGAGCCCGGCGGAGGTGAGCGGCTTCCCTCCCGTGTCCTTCTTCAGCTTTTCCTGCAATACTCCGGCGAAAGTCGCTACGTCCATGACGCGGTTCGCGGTACTGCCGCGAAGCTTGACCTGAACCCAAACGGCGGGGCTGATCTGCTCGCCTGGGCTCTTGACGAGCGAACGCAGCGAGCTCTGGTACCCGTTTTTATCAGCGGAGGCGCCGAAGTGCATGCCTTCGGGAGGCTGTTTAATCTCAATGTGGTTCAACTTCCCGTCGAAGATGCAGAGCATCATGTCCGGAGCCAGCCGATCGATCCTGAGGGGCTTGAGCTCGTTTTCTTTCTTCGCGACCTCGTTTTTTTCCTTCGTCGTCTCGTCGGCCGCCTCGTCATCCCATTCCTTCTTCCAGGTTTCCCATGCCCGCATCTCGAGTCCCTGCCAGCCTTCGACGGCGGGCGAGCGTAGCAGAAACCCGGTTAGTTTAGTCCATCCATCATCGAAGGATTTCTGCGTACTGCCAGCATCGAGGCGATCCTGCGCGCTGCCGGCGTCGAGGGATTCCTGCGTCCGGACCTTCCGGGATTCCTCAATGGCGTACTTGAGGAAGTTGTCGCGCAGTTCCATGTCTACCAGCTCGTCCCGCGAGCTGGCACGCCCGACGCTGCACGCCCCCTCCAGCAGACACTTGAGCCAGCCCGGGTCGAGGTAGAAGAAGCGGATGCTATCCTTCGGCAACATCCGTTCATCCGGGATGAGGTAGTTGAAGGGGACCCGGTAAAGAAGCATCAGCCGGCCGAGCCACTGGCGGACATTCTCCGGGACGGCCAGATCGGTATCCTCTTCGCCTGGCTTCGGCTCGGTGTCACTTTTGATCTGCGCCGGCTCGAAACCATACTCGGTCGCTTCGCTCCACCGTCTCGCCAAAGCTCCGGGTGGCTTGGACAGATAAGCCCGCATCATGTTGCGCTCAGGCTCAAGACCGCTGGCCACGCCGAGCACCTTCCCAAGCCGGTTTTTGCTCAATAGACCATTCACGTGCCGCCGGACCCGGGTGCGATAGGCGTAGAGCGACACCGCGAACTGCCGATCCTGCAGCGCCAGCAGGCGTCCGAGCTGGAAAGCTCCGGCGTACGTGACGTCCATCATCCCCTGGAGCGGGTCGTAGCGCAGGGCGGCGTCGGCGACGAGCCGAAACGTGTAACTCGTTTGCCTGGCCAAGTAGAGGGGCACGAGCGGTCCGCGATACCATGACACCGCCTTCTCCCCCAGCCGTGTGGAATGATTCAGCGCAGTGTAGCCCCGCTGGTATGCCGCGCGCACGGATTCCTTCGCATCTGGCGATCCTTTCGGCGGTCCGCCTTTCCACGGCATTTCGATCCGCGCCACGTTCAGATCTCTCATGGATGATATGAACGTGAAAGCTTCGCTGCAGCGGAATGACCAACTGGATAACACCGCCAGCCGCACCGGCTTCTTCGCCGGATTCTGCGTCGAATTGGGAAGATACTCCTTCAACCCCTCCAAGGAGACGAGGTAGGCCCTGTTTTCGCACCCGCCGGGGGGCTCCTTGCCCACCTGCGGCTGCGGAAAGCGGTTGGCGAGCACTACCGAGAACCAGCCGTCGGCAAGAAACGAGGACGTCTCCTTGGCGCCGGTATTGACCTCCCGGACGTGCGCGAGGAACTCGAGATCCGTGTAGCGCGGCGCGTTAGCCTGAAATACGTCCCACGGGATGTCAACCGTGGTGCAGAGGTCTAGGGGCGATTCATCATCCTGCAGTTTGAGCTTCGGGCTAACCGACTCGCCCTTGTCGGGGTTTATGAGTTCTCCCACGGGGCGTGTCACGATGTCGGGGAACTTGCTCCCGGTCGGGAAATCGGCAGCGGAAAACACCAGCAGCGCCATCCACGGACTTGAATCGTCCTTTTCGCCCGTAACCGACCGTTCCCACGGCAGGGTGCGCCGCGAAAAGACCACGTGCGGCAACGTGCTTGCGAAGTCGCCAGCTTTCTCGTTCGGGGGATAAACCGAATAGACGTCGGACGGACTCAGCGAAAACCGCGGCCCGGCCACGGAGAATTCGAACGGCTCACCGTCAAAGTCGCCAAGCTGGGTAACCTTCTGGTTGACCTTGACCGTGTACGTACCGGGTGTGATCGGAGGCCGGCACGACTGGTGGAATTTAATTTGCCCGGGATCGAGATCTGATGGATGTTTCATCAACGGAACTCCCCCCCCGTCGACCAGATCTCGGGGTCATGCTGGAAATAGGTCAAACGGTATTCCTTCGCAGCGAGCATGCTGAGGTCGACCTTGTTCAGCTTGAATGGCGATTCGTACTCGAGCACGTCGAGAATCGCCTGCCGCTTGGCGGTCACGCCGGGGCTTGCCACAATCTCGAGGGCCGCCAACCTGCTTTCTGGCTTCTCCTCTGGGCTATAGCCTGCCTTGAGGGGGTCGGCAAAGTGTATATTTTCGTCCCAGGGAATCGGTTGCTCGATTTTTAGGTACGTGAACCGCCGGATCGGCATCGGCTGCAGGCTGCCACCGGGGTCACGGGGTTTGAACGAGATCCGTAACCCCGCGTTGGCCTTGATTATCTCCGCCTTCGGGAGCGGTGTGGGGACCTCACCTTCCTCCTTGGCGGGGCCCCAGAGCGCCTCTGGAACGCCGATCTGGATCGACTCGACCAAGAGATTTTTGGGGTCCTTGAAGCCATCGATACTGACCTTGAGCTTTGAGTCGAGCTTTTCTTTGCCCATCGGATTGATGCCGAGCTTCGCCTCGGGTAGGACTTTGGGTTGGATTGGGTCGAGGGGGTCAAGGAAGCCTGTCACCGGGATTTTCGAGCGGATCGTCAGCTCCAAGGCATGGCCGTTGACGATTCGCAGCTCTTTGCCATCGACTTTCCGTGTCACCTCGCGGATGAGCCCGCTGGTCAACGAACTTGCAATAACGGGGGAGCTGTTGGGGAGGAACGTCGCTTTAAACTCCTCCGCTTTGAGCGGAACCGGCAAGGTCTCAGGCGGCCCGAACAGCACGGAAAAGCTGACGACGGTGAGGTCGACGTCGATCCGACCTGCGAACTCCGGACCCCAGATTTGCATCTGGACGCTGAGGTGGAACTTTATCGAGAACAGGCCGAGGTCGGCCTCGACGCCGATGCAGATCCCCATGCGCACTTTGTAGTAGAAAGGCTTCCAACCGATCAGGAAATCGGCGTAGACGATAAACCAGGCTTTGATGCTCTTTGATTGGTACACCGCGCTGAGCTTACCGCCCGCCATGAGACAGGAGGCGGTGAGGGCGAAGTACAACTCCGCCGTCACGGCCAGTTGATCCGTCACCTGCCAGTTGGCGCCCAGGCGCGGCACGATGGGATAGTGCGGCGGTCGTACGAACTCCGGATGGTAGCCGCCGAGGGTGACCACAAAATCCCCCGCGTGCGGCCCGGAGAACCAGACAAAGAAGGCGAATCCGCCCGTGAGCCGGCAGCTCTTCGAAAAAATGTACGATTCGCTCGTGAGTCTGCCTTCCAACGAGAACACGCCGTCGTCCGGCCTGATCACCGCCCGAATCGCCAGTTCCGCACAGGCGATCGTTTTGTCTTCTGGCTCGGCGAGCGGCGGCACGCTCATTCTCGATAAGCCCAGCAGACCGATTGCGAATTCCACTCCAAAAGAGACCGAAAGCAATGCGAACGACTCGATCATCGAATACGATGTGAACTTGATCCCGGCCGCGATCCAGAAATTCCCCACCGCCGGGGACACGTAGTCGCGCAGCTTTTTCGGTAACTCCAATATGGTCGCAGAGCCCTGCTTCCCCATGGCGGCCTGAATCAGGGGGAAGTTCTGTACCTCTTCGATAGGTGGAAGCCTGAGCCTCCGGTTCACGCCAAAACCAAACGCCAGACCGGTAATAAAGAAAGCGGGATCCCCTCCAATCGCATAGAGCAGGACCGCGTAGGCCATCACGGATGGAGTGCCGTATAAGTCGGCGTAGGAACCGATTGCCGAAAGACTGAACACTGAGGTTCGAACCAGCAGTGCGCCATCGAGTTGCAGCTTACAGCCAGGTAGCAGTTCAGCGTCAGGGACCCGCACCAGGCTGCCGCCGATCTCAACGGGCCCTTTGCCGAGCGCCAAACCCATGCCGTCCAGGCTGAACTCAAGATTTTCGAAAATCTTTGAGGGGTCGCTGCTCACCTCGGAAAACTTGTCCAGGGGGTAACTTATGCCCAGACCATCGAGAGAGAGCGTCAGAACGCTCAACTGCAGGCCGGCGTCAAACTTGATCCCAACTCGCGGCGCTTCGTAGCCCAATCCGATCCGGCGAAGCGAGAGCGGCCCCAGCGACTTGTTTACCTCGAACCACTTGGTTGGCCCTTTCAGCCCTTCCTTCCTAGGGGGGCTTGCTTGCTCCAATCCCTCGGCCTGAGGTTGGTCCGCCGAAGGAGCGGGAGCGCTCCAGTCGAATAGCTTTCCGATCGAAACCTGTGCAATCCAATTGAGCCCGCTCGTGAAATCGCGAGTCTTTTCCGAAAGTTTAACCGAGAGGAGGCTGTCGGATTGCTGCAAAGGCGGGTCGGGGTCGTAGGGAACACCCGAAAACTTTTCGCTGGCCCAGTATATGCCCAGGTCGCCGAGGGAGATCTCTCCAGTCAGACCGGAGAGCGCATTATCCTTGAAGAGGTCTTTATCCAGCCGCAATTCCATGCCGGCAACAAACCCGCTCTTGCCCCCTCCGACCGGCTTCAAGCACACAAACCGGCAACCGCTCCGACCCACGGTCAACGTCACGGCAACCTGGGCAAACTTCGGCTCGATGTTGCGGTATCCAAATGCCAGACTGTCGAGCTTAATATCTGAGTTGCCGTCCGTGAGGTTATTCAGTGTGTCACTTGCTCCGCCGAAATCGCCCAGAGCCTTGAGAAATTTTCCCAACGATTCATTCAACGATTTGTCGATCTTGCAGTGTCCGGATAATTCTTCGAGCTTTCCATCCTTCACTGAACCGCGGACTTCCAGTGGGATTCCGGCAAGCTTAGCCTGCAGAATCAACTCAACGATGGTTTCTGTCGTCGCCATCTACGATTCACCACAATCTGATGAAGTTCCTTCTCAAGGAGAAATTGAGCGATCGGTGTTACTGACGGTCCATTTTGGACCGCATGGAAAAATTAACCACCAAGGCATGAAGACACCAAGAAGAGCAAGGAAACAAAGAAGACTCCATGAAGATGCCGCTTGTTTCTCGACGCTTCCCATTTTTCTCGGTGTCTTTGTGTCTGGCCTGGATCGCTCACGAGGTTGAAGGAAGAGCGGGGTTTCAACCCCGCCCCTCCATTTCTCGCCCGGAATCGACCCATTGTTGTGAGAAGATCGGGCAGGTAGTGGGAGGTTGCAATAATTTCACAGCTTCCAAGGGAAAGGCTGAAATACTGGTCCACCCGCGAGAATGAACCCCGTTCTGCTGCCATTGATGGCAATCGGATCAAGAGCCGCTTGAACCGAATTCCGTCGAAAGGCCGGCAACGTACTTTTTAAGCACGTTGAAGGATTCCTTGGGGCATTTAATCACGCGCACTGCGGCCCCTTTGAAGCCAAACAACTTTCCGAGCTTGGCGTCACCCGACAGATTCTCTATCAATCCGGCGTCGGATGTCACCGCGAACATCATAAGCATGACATCCCTCGAATAGTAAAACGCATGGCACGAGATGGTGGTACCTGCAATGAGTTTTTCTACCTGCGGGGGTAGGACGACCTCTTCACCTTTGAGGAAATCCTTCAATTTCCTGCCGTTAATACCAGTAGGCTTTGTAATTGGGATTGCGATAATACTAAGCTCCGGAATCAACTCGATGGTGGTCTCTGTCGTCGCCATTTACAGTTCACCCTAAATCTGATCAAGCCCCTTCTCGCGGGGAAATTGGGCAATCGGTGTTAGCAGCGATTTATTTCTTAGGAGCCCCGCAGAACGATCCCCATCATCCAGACTTCGCTTCGCCGTGCCAAACAAAGGCGCACCCTTGGCTGCTCCGGGCCGTTCTGAGCAAGCTCTCCCCCAAAGAGGGAAAGGCTGAGATGGTGGTCCCTACCCGCCAATGGACCTCTTTTTCGCCACCATTGACAGCAATCGGATCAAGAGCCGCTTGAAGCGGACTCCGCTGAAAGGCCGGCAGCATAGTCTTTAAGCACTTCGAAGGAATCCTTGTTGGGGCATTTAATCACGCGCACCGCGGCCCCTTTGATGTCAAACAACTTTTCAAAGGACTCATCTGGCTTCCCTTCTTCACTGATGAGACTTGTTATCAATCCTTTTTTGAATTCCAGCGCGAACATCATAAGCATGGCATCCTTCGAATAGTAAAACGCATTGCACGAGAGTGTGGCATTGCCGAGGAGGCTTTCCACCTGCTTGGGTAGCGTGACATCCTTAGCGTTGAGGAAATCAGCCAAATTCTTGCCCACCAGCCCAATAGGCTTTGTAATGTAAACCGGTTGACCGGTTTTGACTCCGGTAACATCGGGAATCATCAGAGTAGACTGACCCGTACCACTGGATACCACGACTGCAAGTCCTATGTGTGTCTGACCATCCAGGAGCAGGTCTGTTACCCCTGAAAGCACGACCGATTCCTTCTCCTTGGTAATTTGTTCGTCGTTTTCTGCCATTCTGGTTCCTCCTTAGATTTAACGTTTCGGAATTTCTACTCTTCGGGCAGCGAAGGACGCGCGCCGCAGCCCCTTGGATGTCAAGCGAATTTCCGAGGTCCGCGTCACCCGTCACTGATTCCATCAATTCTTATCCCCCAGCCGCCTTCGCTGCGGGTTACCTGGCTCCTCTCGCTTGACTGAACGTGTGGGTTGCGTGGTGCTCTCAGTGCCCATTGACTAGCAAATTCCACTCCGTAGAGGCCTTGTTGAAAGCCCGGAGAACATCATCCGTTCCGGCCGTTTTGGGGCAGTAAACGTCCACGGCCTTCTTCATTGCCGTGAACATGGTCCCGATGTTCTCTCGCTGATCGGCATTCGGCGCTGGATTCTGCGTGAGGATTGTCGCGACCTGGCTCGCTGTACCCTTAAGCCTGTCGAAAGACTCCTCGGCGAAAGTTTTTCGGCTTGATGGCGAGCCTTTATACTGGGCGGCGCCAATGATATTCAACTGAGCGATGATCAAGTTAACATCTGCCATTTGGGTCCTCCTTGAATTTGGAATTAGGTGGTTGCGATTCGGAAATCGCAGTAATTCATCACCTTTTACTACTTTGGCTCGCCGTCCGGCCGCTTCGGCCCCGCCGCGACTGACAGCACTCGCAGAGGCGCGCAGCACGGTTTCGTTAAGACCCCATCGCGTCAGATTCCAAAAACCTTACCGCCGGTCGGTACTCCTTGACCGCGGTTGAACTTGCCCTCGTCTACTTGATTCACGTTAATGTGATTGAACGTTGCGTAGTTTTGTTTTGCGGCCTGGGTGAAAGCTCCCGATTCGTCGTGGCTCACGTGCGGCTGAGTCTGCCTACGGTAGTAGGTGATTGGTATGCATTGTCCAGAGCTCATTTTCTGGGTCATGTAATTCGGCATGTTCGTGCACCCTCCTGGATTCGAATTTGTTTTCGGACCTGCTCTCAACTAGTGGGTGACAACATTAATGGATGTGTGACAGCGAGCCTCTCGCCGAAACGTTGGGGGGAACCCGGTTTTATATCAAAGTGCGACGCAGGCGTCAAGCAATTTTTTTAATGTTCAGCCAACACCATAAAAATTAATAACGGAGCATTTATCATTCCCTTGTCTCTGGAAAATTGAGGAAACTTGGTGACGGGCAAATGATGGTTTTGGGGTCCCAGAGGCAGCTCCGCCAGGCACTCCCGGAGCTTTGGGATGAAAACGGATGCAAAAAAGATTGCGAGCGGAAGCTACTGATGGTACATTGCTGAGCAGCCGAGAGGCAAAACGGAAATTCCGCTCTAGACGGCTCCGACCGCGTCGCGCTGGACATGGATTCCAGTGAGAGCCCGGTTCATGGTGAGCAGGAGGGCAGCACTTACAACCGGCACTTTGAGTCGGCCTGTTACCACCCATTGTTCCTGTTCAACAGTCGCGGGGACTGCTTGGCGGCAAATTCGTTGTGTCGGAGAGCAGAAGAGGTGTATCGTACGCTAGTTGGCTGTCCAAATCGGAAATCCCCGCTCGAACAAGGAGGAACCATGCCACGAGTCCTATTCACCCACCCTGTCCGTGACCGCGCTCACTGGGCAAGCAAGCATTCAGAAAGAACCGCCGCCTTTGCCGCATGGGGATCGAACGTGATCGACTACCTCGCCGCCGACGGCAGCAACAATGTCGCCGTGAGTGTGGACGTCCACGACCTGGCAGGAATGCAGGCGGCGCTTGCCTCGCCGGAGATCGCGGCGGCCAAGCAAGCTCACGGAGTCCTCGATCCCCTGGGGATTCACATTGAGGAGAAGTGAAGCGGCTTAATTCGCTACGTTAGCGATCCGGGCGCCTACTCGCTTCCTGCATCACAACCACCGTGAGGGTTCGATCCCCACCTCGGGCGACAAACCCCCTTCAGAGGCTTGCGATCGACGTGTCTTGCATTATGCCTAAATATCTAAGCGGCATCAGGCACTTCTTTAACAACCATCAACCAACCCAATGCCGATATAACCTAGCGTAGTATACGAACAGGTCCCAAGGCTTACATCAACGCTCGCAAAGCTTACGCACGGTTAACTTCTCATCGTAATCAATTTTAGACTTTGCTCATGAGGCGACTAGTCCTCCACAGGCTGGTGTGGCCCACGATCTTCGTGGTGGTGGTAGGTTTTCTAGGTCCGGCGCTCCTTTGCGGAGGGGGCGCGATAACGACAAAGCAGGCGGAGTCATCCTGCTGCGGCGCAATGGGCTATGCCTGCAACAAGAATGCTGGGGGCGGACCCTGTTGCAAGCACAAAATGACAGCTCCTGCGCCAGTGGCGGTTGTGACAGCGGCGCGGGGACTCAGTTGCCCGCATCCGGTTCTTCTTGCAGTTCTGCTGCCTCCGCTGGCGATTCTCTCTGCGTTGCCTGGATCGTCTCATGTTTGCTTTCCTTCGATTGGGGGCCATTCTCCTCCCGGAAATGTGCCACTGTTTGTCCTCCATTCCAGCCTGCTGATTTAGCCCTTCCTTGCTGACCGGCAGTGACGGCAGTGTGTCTGCGCGGCTTCGACTGACACGTCTTTACGCCCTATTAAAACATAAGCTGCACTTCGTCACGGTCCGGTCAAGCTTTCCGATCAAAACATAATCACGACTGTAATGCCTCAGCCTCAGGCTCATCGGTAGCGGCGGGTTTAGCCCGCCACACGAAATGGCGGCATAAAGCCGCCTCTACGAGCCCGAAACTGAGGCATAACCCACGACTCTCTCAAACATTTCCCGGTTTGCGGATTACACCGCTACCCAGAGTTGAGGTGACAAGTGTCTAGACGCCGTTTGTGTTTTCTGATTTCTCTTGTGCTTGCGGTCTCAACCGTTGCCGTGTTGCCGCCTCGGGCAACTCCGGTAACTCAGCCGGCGCAGCGGTCGGCCACAAGTCAAGCGTGGCAATCCTCGGCACGGCTGCATCATGACACATTTTTCAGGAGGTGAATAAGGTGCTTCGTCATTTTGGCAAGACCTCAGATTTTTTCGGGGCATTGGTGTCCTGCTTAGCCGTAGGGCATCACGGGTACCCCGATATGCTTCATGTAGAAGGGCAGAAGTCCGCTTCACGAGTCTCAATTGTGCTGTTAGCCGCTCTCCCAGTGTTCCTGATGCTGCCTGGGGTGTGCGCCGGTCAGCAATCGTCTTCGCCGAAACTACCGCTTGAAATCGGGGCTGGCCAGGTCACGGCCCAGTCTCAATCCGTAACTCCGCTCGCGAAACTGATCGACGAAGCGGAACGCAACAACCCGCGCATCATCGCAGCACGCCGCGACTGGCAGGCCGCCACCCAGGTTCCGTCACAGGTCTCCACTCTGCCAGACCCGCAGTTCACGGTCCAGCAATTTGCAGTGGGCAGCCCGCGCCCGTTCGCAGGATTCAGCAACAGCAATTTTGCTTACATCGGGTTCGGCATTTCCCAGGACGTGCCTTATCCGGGCAAGCTGCGTCTGCGAGGGGAAATCGCAAAGCGGGGAGCCGTAGTCACACAAGACCAGTCCGAGCTCGTCCGCCGCCGGGTGATCGAGCAATTGAAAGCTACCTACTTCCAGCTCAGCTACATTCAGCAAACGCTCGGCATCCTGCAGCGCGACCAAAGATTACTTGCTGAGGTTGAGAAAATCGCCGAAGCGCGCTACCGCGTGGGTGAAGGCAATCAACAGGATGTCCTTAAAGCCCAGCTCGAAGAGACCAAACTGCTACCGGAGATTGCCTTACACCACCAGCACATGGGGATGATTGAAGCGCGCCTGAAACAGCTTTTGAACCGGCCTGCGGATTCGCCCGACCTCACCGCCGAAGTTCTTACCGAAACACCGTTTGCTTACACCGCCGACCAGTTGATGGCGCTCATTCGCACTGGAAATCCGAACGTGCAGGCAGAACAGGAAAGGGTGCGCCAGCAGGGCTTGCAGGTTGCGCTCGCGCACAAGGACTTTTATCCGGACTTCAATGTGCAATACATGTGGCAGCACAATGCCGAGCAGTTTCGCGATTACTACATGCTGACATTTGGCGTTCAACTTCCCGTCCACTGGCGCCGGAAGCAGAGACCGCACCTGGCCCAGGAGGTTGAAACCCTCAGCAGTTCGCGCCGGTCCTATGAAGCCCAAGTGCAACAGGCTTACTTTGATGTCCGTGATCAATACCTCGCCGCCCAGACTGACGCCCGCGTGCTCACGATCTACCGTGAGGGCTTAATTCCTCAAGCGGCCGCAACATTCAATGCGGGATTAGCGGCCTACCAGACCGGGCGGGAAGATTTCCAAACCCTTCTCGGTTCGTTTCTGGACGTGCTGAATCTCGATCTTGAGTATTGGCGGACGCTAGCCGATCACGAAACAGCACTGGCACAGCTCGAACAGATCACCGGAGCCGACTTCCATTGATTAAGAATCGCGGCGATTCATGAGGTGTGAGATGAAAGACTACCGTAATGCATTCCTCATTGTATTGATTGTTGCCGTCCTTCTCGCGGCCGGCCTGGGTTATGTGGAGTGGAGGAGCTATGGTCGCACGCACGCTCCGGCCGTTGATCCCCAATCAACGGGCGCAAATCCGGCTCCGCCGCAGGGAGGCGAGAGAGAAGAAACAACTCCGGCTACTCCGCCAGAGGCACGCCTTGCTCCGGTTCAACTCTCGCCGCAACGCTTACAGACCATCGGCGTGAAGACCGGCGTGGTAGAAGATAAACCAGCGTTCAATAAAATCCGCACCGTCGGCAACATTGACGTAGACGAGCAACTGCTTTCTTACGTGCAGCTTCGCTTCGCCGGCTGGATCCAGCAGGTTTTTGCGAATTATACCTACCAATACATCCGCAAAGGCCAGCCACTCTTCACCATTTACAGCCCTACCCTCGTGACGACGGAGCAGGAATATCTGATCGCGAAGCAGAACAAGAACCTGCTCGCCGCGAGCACCGTGCCCGGCGTGGCTGCAGGGGCCGTCTCGCTCCTCGGCGCGGCCGCGGAGCGCCTCAGCCAGTGGCAGGTTCCAGCGCGGGAAATTGCACGCCTGGAATCCACGGGCCAGGTGTGCGATGAGCTTGAAATCGATTCGCCGGTTTCAGGCTTCATCACGGAACGCAATGCCTTGCCCCGCATGTATGCGCAACCGGAGACGCAGCTTTACACCATTGCCAACCTCTCCACCGTCTGGATCTATGCCAATGTCTTTCAAAACGAAATCGGGCAGATTCGTCTCGGTGATCCGGCCATAGTGACCGTCGATTCTTATCCCGGTCGTACCTTTAACGGCCGGGTCGATTACATCTGGCCGCAGATCGATCCCACAACCCGTACGGCCAAAGTGCGGCTGATATTTCCCAATCCCTCTCTGAAGCTGATGCCGGGCATGTTCGTGAACGTCACCCTCAATATTCCACTGGGTCGGCACTTGGTCATCCCAGTCTCGGGTGTCTTTCAGACCGGCACACAGAACATCGTCTTTGTCGATCATGGCGGCGGGTATCTGGAGCCTCGCGATGTGGAGCTCGGGCCCCGGGCCGGCGATGAGTATATTGTCCTGAAAGGGCTGAAAGCCGGCGAACGCATTGTGACTTCGGCGAACTTCCTGATTGATTCTGAAAGCCAGCTTCAGGCCGCGCTTGGATCATTCACACCACCACCGCCCGGCGCCGGTGCTGCGGCTGCTATGAACGCCGCGGCGGCCGAGGCAACGATCGAGTTCACCACCAGTCCGTCGCCTCCTTATAAAGGACCGAACACATTTCGCGTGAAGCTCACTGGACCCGACGGCAAGCCGGTCACCGGCGCCGAGGTGACCGTCACGTTCTTCATGCCCGCTATGCCGGCCATGGGAATGGCGGCGATGCGCGTGATGAGCAAGCTCGCAGACAAGAGGGCAGGCATGTATGAGGGGTTCGGGGAACTCAAGTCTGGGGGTACGTGGCAGGTAACCGTCGTGGCGAAAAAAGCCGGACAGACGATTGCCACGAAACAACTGACCGTGGATGCCGCCGGAGGGATGTGACGTGATTAACCGCTGGATAAAATGCTGCGCTCGCAATCGCTTCCTGGTGTTTACAGGTACGTCCCTCATTGTGCTCGCCGGCATCTGGTCCATTCAGCATATTCCTCTCGATGCGCTGCCGGATATTTCCGACGTTGAGGTGATTATCCATACAGAGTGGGCCGGCGAGCCGCCCAGCATCATCGAAGACCAAGTTACTTATCCCATTGTGACGACCATGCTGGCTGCGCCCCGCGTGAAAGCCGTGCGCGCGCAGACCATGTTTGGCGACTCTTACGTCTTTGTCGTCTTTGAGGATGGGACCGATCTTTACTGGGCTCGCTCGCGCGTCCTCGAATACCTTCAGCAAATTCAGGGGCAACTGCCGCCCGATGTGCACCCGGTGATCGGTCCTGATGCCACCGGCGCCGGATGGGTCTACGAATACGTGCTCGTGGATCACACGCACAAGCACAGTTTGGCGGATCTGCGAGCGCTTCAGGACTGGTACTTACGCTATCAGCTCGAAACCGTCGAAGGCGTCGCTGAAGTTGCCAGCATCGGCGGATTCGTGCGTCAGTACCAGGTGAAGCTGGACCCGGATAAACTCCGCGCATACAACATCCCGCTTTCTGCAGTCATTGACCGTGTGCGCGAGAGCACCAACGAGGTTGGCGGCCGCCTGCTCGAACTTGGGGGAGCGGAATATATAGTGCGAGGACTGGGCTACTTTAGTTCGCTTAAGGACCTTGACAATATTCCTGTCGCTACGACGAAAAATGGCGTTCCTGTGCTGGTGAGTGATCTCGGCACGGTTTCTTTTGGGCCGGACATCCGCCGCGGAGTCGCGGAATGGAACGGCGAGGGCGAAACGGTGGGCGGCATTGTCGTCATGCGTTACGGGATGAACGCGCTCAATGTGATCAACGGGATCAAGAAGAGGCTTGCGCAAATCAAATCCTCATTGCCTCCCGGAATCGAAATCAAAGTCGGCTACGACCGCTCCGGCTTGATCAACACCTCGGTCGACACACTCAAGCGGGATCTTCTGGAAGAGATGATCGTCGTGAGCCTGGTGATTATCGTTTTTCTTTTTCACTTTCGCTCGGCCCTCATCCCCATCCTGACGCTTCCAATTGCCGTGATTGCGTCCTTCATCCTCATGTACTACCTCCACGTGAGTTCCAACATCATGTCGCTCGGCGGCCTGGCGCTCGCGGTCGGAGTACTGGTGGATGCCTCCATCGTCATGGTCGAAAACGGATATCGGCACCTGGCGGAACACAGCCGCCCTGCTGCCCCTTTACCGTCGGAAGGCCATCTAGCCAGTGACGATATGAGCCGCTCGGGGCAAACGCCGCAAGCTGCCGTGGTGGTCCCGCCACGGGCGCCCGTGAGCGAGCGGGAAAGGCGCCACATACTGATCGATGCAGCGAAACAAGTGGGTCCAGCCCTGTTCTTCTCGTTGGTAATCATCGTCGTGTCGTTCCTGCCGGTCTTCCTTCTGCAAGCCCAGGAAGGAAGAATGTTCCGTCCCCTGGCGTGGACCAAGACCGCGGCTATCTCTTTCTCCTCCATCCTCGCCATCACCCTCGTACCGGTGCTGATGTTGCTTTTCATTCGGGGGAAAAGACTTCGCCCGGAATCGGAAAATCCCGTCTCACGCCTCACGCAGGCGATCTATCTACCCATCCTACGGTTCTGTCTGCGGCATCGTGCGCTCACGGTGATCCTTAATCTGGCCTTCCTTGCCCTCACGATCCCGTTGGCGCTGCGCATCGGCAGCCAGTTTATGCCACCGCTTTATGAAGGCTCCGGGCTCTATATGCCGACTGCGCTTCCGGGCATTTCGATCACCCAGGCCTCAGTGCTACTTCAGGAGCAGGACCGGATCATCAAGTCCTTTCCCGAGGTGAAGAGCGTTTTCGGAAGCGTTGGCCGGTCGAACAGCGCGACGGATAACGCTCCTCTGGATATGTACGACACGACAATTATGCTGAAGCCGCGCAACCAGTGGCCCCACGGAATGACATACACCATGCTGATCCGCCAGATGGATGAAAAGCTTCAGTTCCCCGGCCTCACCAACACTTGGACCATGCCGGTCGAAAACCGCCTGGACATGGAACTAACCGGAATCAAGACGCCGGTGGGCATGAAGGTTCAGGGCCCGAGCCTGGAAGGGATCGAGCAGGTAGCGGCTCGGATCGGACAAATTCTTTCTCAAATGCCGGAGGTCAGCTCCACTTTTGCGGAGAAGGTATCGGAGGGCTTTTACGTAAACATCAAGGTGAATCGCGCTGATGCGGCTCGTTACGGCCTGACGGTGGCAGATGTGCAGCGTGCTGTCGAATCCGGGATCGGCGGCGAAAATATCGCGGTAAACATACAAGGCCGTGACCGGTTTCCGGTCAACGTGCGCTACAACCGGGATTTTCGCAACGACCTCGATGCATTGCGGCAAGTTGTGATCGCCACTCCCACCGGTGCTCAGATTCCGATCGGCGAAGTGGCAAGCATTTACTTTTCGCGTGGCCCCGCCATGATCCGCGACGAAGACGCCCAGCTCACGGGCTATATCTACGTCAACCTGAACACTTCAAACTATGGCGGCTTCGTCGAGCGCGCGAATCGCTTGCTGCAAGATAAATTGCACTTACCGGCAGGGTACACTTACACGTGGTCCGGCGAGTACGAATTCGAATTGCGCGCCAAGAAAAGGCTCGAATTAATCCTGCCCATCGTCTTCTTCGCGATTTTCTTGTTGCTTTACATGATCTTCCACTCGGCAACGGAAGCGACGGTGCTCATCCTTCCCACTTTCTACGCCATGACAGGCGGCCTTATCCTCCAATGGCTCTTGGGATATCTCTTCAGCGTCGCGGTCTGGGTCGGCTACATCGATCTTTTCGGCATTGCAGTGGAAACGGGCGTCGTCATGGTGGTGTATCTCCATGAGGCTCTAGACCGTCGTCTGGCGAGTGGCGTTCCGCTCAGGCACGAAGACATCGAAGCTGCAACCATCGAGGGCGCCGTACTGCGCTTGCGGCCAAAGCTGATGACCGTCGCGTGTGTCATCGCGAGCTTGGGGCCGATCCTCTGGGAGAGCGGGATTGGTTCTGATCTCATGAAACCCATTGCCGCGCCGGTCGTGGGCGGCATGATCACTTCGACCATTCATGTCCTGATCCTGGTGCCGGTCTTCTTCGCCATTATGAAGGAGCGTGCGCTACGTCGTGGGACGCTGCGACCCTCGCAGGAAACTTCCGTGGAGGACTAAAGACGAGTAGGAGCTGGAGCCAACTACGCACTTTGACGCCAGGAAATTAGAATGCTTGGCCGACACGGTTGTCACGGCCGTCCTCGATGAAATTGGACAGGCGTTCTCTAAGTTCATCCCGAACGCGTCTGAACGCGCCCAGTCTTTGCTCTTCTGAGCCCTCGGCAGCGGCGGGATCTTCGATGCTCCAATGAATGCGCCGTGTCTTGGCAGGAAAGATCGGGCAGCTTTCCTTGGCGTTGTCGCAAACCGTAATCACGTAGTCGAAGGACTGGCCCGCAAATTCAGCGACTGACTTGGAACGGTAGCCCGAAATATCAATCCCGAGTTCCCGCATGACCGCGATCGCCTCTGGACGAACTTTGGTTGGTTTTGTACCGGCGCTGAACACCTCGAAACCGTCGCCGGTATCGTGCCGGAGCATGCCTTCCGCCATCTGGCTGCGCGCTGAGTTTCCGGTGCAGAGGATTAAGACTCGCATCATCAAATAGCCCTCAGATTCTGTCTCAACCGTGTTTAGCTATAAAATCGGTGACGTATCCCTCGATCGCGTCGCGAACGCGACGGAAAACATTCAGGCGCTCCTCAAAAGTTCCCTTGGCCTGCACGGGATCTTCAAGGCTCCAGTCCAGATACCAGAACGCTCCAGGAAGGACTGGGCATCTCTCCTTAACTTTCTCACAGACCCTGATCAAGTAGTAGAAACTTTGCCCGACGAACTGGCTGACGTCTTTCGAGCGCTGGCCGGAAATATCGATGCCAACCTCGTTCATGACCGCGACAGCCGAGGGATTGAGAGTGGTGGGCTCGGCTCCCGCGCTGAAGACCTCGAATCGGCCTCCGGCCAGACTCCGTAAGAAGCCCTCTGCCATCTGGCTGCGGGAAGAGTTTTCGGTGCAAACAAACAACACTCTGGGTTTCATCATGGCGCTCTCTCACGACTTATCTGAGTAGCTTGCGCGATCTCCGGAGCAGGGGTCGAGGCAGGGTGTGGAACCAAGACGGCCGGAGCGTCGCGCGGAAGCGACGGGATAAGCCAACGGAACAGGAGGGTTGCAGCCGCTGCCCCGGCCAACTGAGCGGCCACGAATCCTGGCACGTCGGCGAGTCGAATGCCGGCAAAAGTATCGCTGGCGGATCGAGCCAGTGTGACGGCCGGATTGGCAAATGAGGTTGAAGCTGTGAACCAATAAGCTGCCGTGATATAGGCCCCTACGGCAAAGGGCACCGCGCTGGCCCGGAGCCTCACGCACCCCCAAATGACCGAGAGCAATCCAAAGGTGGCGATAAATTCACTGAAGATCTGGGCGCTTCCAGCACGAACGTGTTGGGAAGCAAAAAACAAGGGCTCGCCAAACATCAGATTGGCAGCACCTACCCCGGCGAAGGCTCCCAAGACCTGAGCCGTAATGTAACCTGGGACCTCCCGCCAGGGAAGACCGCCTTGGGAGGCATCGGCCAAGGTGACGGCTGGATTCAAGTGGGCGCCGGAAACCGGGCCGAACGTTAAGATCAGGGCGACGAGCGCGGCTCCGGTCGCCAATGTATTGGCCAGGAGAGCGATTGCAGTGTTTCCGCCTGCAAGGCGCTCTCCCATAATGCCGGAACCCACTACAGCCGCAAGCAACAGGGCCGTGCCCACAGCTTCGGAGACTAGTTTCCGCGAGAGACTCATCGCTTAATGCCCACCCAGCCCACCGCCATCACTCTGATGGCAGGAGGAAGAGTATGGCTTCTTCGCGCACACGAAAGCACTCATGAATTTGCCATCCACTACCGGCGCGATGGCAGCGGCGTCGATCCCTTCGCACGTCAGGAATTGCCGGGCGTCCTCAGTTCTGTAGACACGGGTCGGCTCGATATCAATCGCTTCGAAGCCGGCTGCGGCTAACTTCCTACGGTACTCGGATTCTTCCAGAGCGCCTGCGACGCAACCGATCCAAAGCTCCACGTTCCGTCGAATCTCAACCGGCATTTCGCCACGAACGACAATATCGGAAACGGCAAACCGGCCGCCGGGCTTGAGTACCCGGAAGGCCTCGCGCAACACCCGATCCTTGTGGGCCGAGAGATTGATCACGCAATTCGAAATGATCACATCTAAAGAGTTGTCGGGCAGCGGGATGTCCTCGATTTCGCCCTTGAGAAACTCGACGTTCTCAAGGCCAGCCCTTCGCTGGTTTTCGCGCGCCAGGGCGAGCATCTCGTCAGTCATATCCAGCCCGTACGCCCTGCCTGCCGGACCCACTCGCTTCGCCGAAAGCAGGACGTCGATGCCTCCACCTGATCCCAGGTCCAGGACTGTCTCGCCCGGACTGAGGTTCGCGAGTGCGGTCGGATTGCCGCATCCGAGGGATGCCAGCACCGCGTCTGAGGGGATCTCGCTGGTTTGGCTCTGCTCGTACAGGTTTGAGGTAATAGAATCGGAACAGGTTTCTAACGCGGACCCGGACCCACAGCATGAAGCACCGCTGCCCGTCGTCACTTTTAGGGCCGCCTGCCCGTACTTCTTTTTCACAACTTCGTTGATGCTTTCTGCGCTCATTTGTCCTTCCTTTTATAGGTCTTGAGCGACGCCTGTCCTATCGAGACGAGCTCGCTCGGTTCAATAGCGTTGTTTCGAGTGCAACACTCCGCATACAGAAAATTCATAATCTCCTGCAGCGAGTCCGTGTTCGCCGTATACCAGAGAAACGTACCTTCCCGCCGGACTCGCACCAGGTCCTCATTCTTAAGCTTGTCCAAATGGTGCGATAACGTTGAGGCGGGTATTCCCAGCTCATCTTGGATATCTCCGACCACCAGCCCTTGTGGATGGGCAGTCAGCAATAATTGCATGATGCGCAGCCGGGGTTCTGCTCCCATGGCTGCAAACATATCGGCGTAGCGGGTGACCTGTTGGTTGTCTTCGCAGCCGCACATACTTCCATAATACTAGAAATATGAAATATTGTAAGTAACCTGCTCGAAGTGGCTGGTTCGACGGAAAATGGGGCGATGAATTGCCGTCGGAATTGGCGCGAGGGAAAAGCCGGTTGAAGAAGATCCGGGAGGCGAAGGCGGCGTTGGAACAGAGAGAAAGCCGTTGCCGGGAAGGCGGAGGTGGAAGCCCGGTTGATTGATAGCCCACGCTGTGGAAATCTCGGCTATTTCTCTCCGACAGACTCCTAGTCGCGGACACGGCTTGAAAAGGGATTGCAGGGTCAATCATAATTGAAAGCCAACCTTCAAAACGGAGCTTTACTGATGGGACTGCGAAAGCTTTTCCAGAGAATCGACCGGGAACACTGGTTTGTCTGTTACACCTGCATGGGAAGTGGGAGCGATGAAGAGGTACGCTCGATTTTCCATTCCGTCGCTCCCAAGGTGATGGTCGTAGGCCGAGGGTGGCAGCAGTGCCCTCGCTGCGGCGGGACGAATACGAAGTCTTTTGCGGAGCTGAAAGCCGAGCGCCAGGATTCCGCGCTCTGGGGCCTCGAGCGGATCGTCAAAAGACACTCACCACAGCAATTCGAGCTTGACGGAAGCTAAACTTTGGCTGCGAAAATTGATCGCCGCGCATTCCTCTCCGCAGTAGGCAGTGCATCGGCCGCAGCAGTAACCAAAGGGTCTGCTGCTGCGGCCGCTCCGATGACGGCTGGTTTGCCAACCCCGGCGGAGCCGTCACAACCCGCTCCGCTGACCATCCGGGAAACCTGCCGTGGCTATTCCGGCGTGCCGCTCGGAGGAATCGGAGCCGGCTCCATTGAGATCAAGCCCGACGGCACCCTCCGGGATTGGCTCATCTTCAACATGGGCGACTGGGATCCATGGTTGCCGCCCGGCCAAGCACAATCGCCCAATCCGGGTGTGACGGATGACTCGCTGGCCTTTTTTCTTTGGGTAAAGCCGCGAGGAGAAGCTTCCCTCTCCCTCTGCCGCCGGTTGAATGTATGCGGCGAGCAGCAGGAGCTTTACAGCCTGGGATGGGCGCAATGCGTGGATGCGATCGAATTCAGCGGAGAGTTCCCGCGGGCGCGGCTGAATTACATCGATGAGACGCTGCCCGTCGAGGTTCAATCTGAATTCTTCAGCGCCTTCATCCCTCACCAATCGCGCGCCAGTGGCACGCCCGGCTTTCACGTGGTTTTTACGATCGCCAACCGTGGCAAACGGCCGGTGACGTGCTCTCTGATGGCCAAGCTTCACAACCCTCTGGCCAGCAGCGCTCCGGATAACGCCGCGCGAAAGCTATCCAATAAGATTTTGATCAGCGGTCATACCTGCTTCCTGGTGATGCGTACGGAGGCCCAGCTCGCGCAGCGCGAAACGCTGGGCAGCCTGGCCTTATCGTTCCAGGGTGGCGAGGTCAGCTACATCGTGGAAGATTTTGGCCGATACCTGGGCAACGGCGGATGGTTCCGTGGGCCGTTCGGCACCACCTTCCAATCTTTCCTGGTCCCTTTTCGCCAATCGGGCCGGCTGCCCAGCTTGCCGCCCGCTGGCTGCCCTGCGAACCTGCTTCGACTCAGCAAGCCGGAAATCAACGCCCTCACCACGCAACAGGCCTCCGAATTGATTGCCAGGCTTGGCCAAACCCCCTCTCTCCGGTCTGTGCTCGATATAGCCGAGAAGGTTGATCCAGCCTACGTTCGCGGCAGGCAGATGAAATCCACGCTCCTTGAGCTGCGCGACGTGCTCGACCAATATGCCGGCCAGGACCGCGCCGCGCTTGATTTTGGCAACGCGGCTCTATGCACTACCTTCAGTCTCGATCCGGGTCAAAAGATGGAAATCCCAGCCGCGTTCTCATGGTATTTTCCCTATCACATCAGCGCGCGCGGACCGGAGCTGGGACATCAATATGAACACTGGTTTTCAGACGCCCTGGAGGTGAACCAATTTCTGGCGGAGAATGCGGAAGAGCACCGCCAAAAGACCGCAGTCTTCGCCAGCGCGCTGGCCGCGAATCTTCCGGTGGCTATGCGATTTTCGTGGAGCGCGCAGCTCTCCACGCTTCTTAAGAGCACCTGGTGGCTGCGCGACGGAAGGTTCGCTGTGTTTGAAGGCTTGGGGTGCTGCGGTTTTGAGACGGTCGACGTCACGTATCAAGGTTCTGCTCCGATTCTGGCGCTTTTCCCGGATCTCGAGAAAAGCCAGATGGAGCTGACTGCCCGTAACCAACGTGCGAACGGTCAAGTTCCTCATACTTTCGAGCCCGATTTTGATTCGGTTGACCCGGGCGGCTGGGGCCGGGTTGACCTTAACCCGCAATTCATCATGCTGGCCTGCCGCGATTATCTTTGGACGGGAGACAAGAACTACCTGATGCGAATGTGGCCTCACGCCCTGCGCGCGCTGGCCTATATGGAATCGCTGGACGAAGACGGTGACGGCCTGCCGGAGCGGAACACTCGCCTCAACACCTATGACCAGTGGGCGTTTCAGGGCACGCCCTCCTATATCGGGAGCCTGTGGTTGGGAGCATACGTTGCGGCGAAGCGCATGGCCCTGGACGTGGGCGATCATGATGCCCGGCGTAAAATCGGCGACCTGCTGGGGCGGGCCAAGGCCAGCTTCGATAAAAAACTCTGGAATGGCAGCTATTACAATCTCTGGTTCAATCAGGGGGTGGCTGATGCTTGCTGTATGACGGACCAGATCAGTGGAATCTGGTTCACCTCCCTTGCGGGACTCGAGCCGGCGCTGCCAGCCAAACGGGTCCGTCAGGTGCTGGCGAAGATCTTCCGGGAAAACTTCGATCCGGAACAGGGCCTGGTGAATTCCAGTTACCCTGCGGGAAGCGTTCCTCGGTTTCCAGCGTATATGAATCCGCAAGCTACGGCCAACTGGACCGGCATCGAGTATGCCGCGGCGTCATTCTTCCTGGACTATGGAATGCAAGAAGCGGCGTTGGCAGTGGTCGAGGCGATCCATCGGCGTTATGCGCGCGCCAGCCGCTGGTGGAACCACGTCGAGTGCGGAGATCACTACTATCGCGCCATGGGCAGTTGGTGTACGTTAGTTGCGGCCACCGGATTTAAACCGGACCAGCCTGCTAGCCGTCTGCAAATCGCGCCCCGTTTCACACCGCTGGATGCGCCCTGGTTTTCCGGGCGGGGGTTCGGCAGGGTTCGTTACGTGCCGGGAATGCTGACCTTGAACTGCCTTGCCGGTGAGCTTGAGTTTCGGAGCCTGATCACGCCGGTCCGCGCGCCCAGAGCCCGCCTGAATGGCCGTGTGCTTTCCGGCGATGTGGCCGCGCAAGCGGGTTTGTGGCGCATCGATTTCGAGAAGACTGTAACGATGATGCCGGGAACCGAACTTGCGGTCGCTGGTTTGCGACCAGGAAAAAGCGCATGACCCGCGTGCTAGTAATCGCCGGATTTCTCGGGGCTGGCAAGACGACACTCATGCTGCGCGTCGCCCAGCGCCTTGCAAGGCAAGGGAAACGGGTGGGTCTGGTTACCAACGATCAAGGCCCCGACATGGTGGATACGCAGCTTGTGCGGCTGGCGAAATTCTCCACCGCTGAAATATCCGGGGGCTGCATTTGTTGCCGGTTCGACGAGTTTACCGGCGCAATCAGCCGCTTAGTCCGAGACCTCAATCCGGATGTGCTCTTGGTTGAGCCTGTGGGCAGTTGCGTAGATCTCGCCGCGACGGTGCTTCGGCCCTTGAGTCATTACCTGCCTGCCGTCTCAATTTGCCCTCTGACCACTGTTGTGGACCCTGCCGCCTGGTTGCGAATGAGAGAGGGCCGTCTGCTGCCGCCCGAAACAGCTTACATTTACATGCGACAACTGGCTGAAGCAGATATCGTGTTATTGAACAAAAGCGACATCACCAGCCGGCAAACAATGGAGATCGCGCGGGCGGAAATCGATGCCCGGGTGCCGCGGGCCCAAATCCTTGCGATAAGCGCAGAGACCGGGGAAGGAATTAGCCAGTGGTGCGAGCAGGTTTTAGAGAGTCGTGGCCTGGGGCAGCACATTGACGTCGATTACGACGTCTACGCGAGCGGCGAGCAATGCTTGGGCTGGCTGAATGCCGTTGTCGAGCTCCAGGCTGCGCGGACGCCGCACTGGGAACACGTTTTGCCGAAGCTTGTGGGCAGGGTATGCGACGTGCTGGGCGAGGCCGGCGCCGCTCCGGCGCATTTGAAATGCCTGCTGAGCAGCGGCTCCTCTGTCCTCGCCGCCAACGCCGTCCTGGGCTCTCCGTCGCCGACCCTGCGCGTGCTGGCGGCGGGTCGTCGCAGACGAAAAGCGGAATTGGTTGTTAATCTCCGCGTTGCCTTGCCGCCGCGTTATCTGCGGCCCGCCTTGACCGAGGCCCTGAACGATCTCACCGGTATTCAGGGGACCATTCTAAGCGAATGCAGTTTCGCGCCCAGCCGGCCAGTGCCGAGGCACCGGATGGCATAGCACCTTCCCACGGACGCGACTGAGGCGCCACCTCGAATCCTTCCTGTTGACAGGCGTCCGTCTGATCGTTTACCATTTAGTTACTATGCTCAAAAGTCCGGCCTCCAGGGAAGTACTCGGCAAGTCTGCCTACCCCTTGGGAGTTATCCCTTTTGCCGTCCACGCCGAGGCCTCTGCCCGAAAGACAGTCCCTATCAAACTCCGTTGCCAACCGGGAAATCCTTCCTGCTCTGCCAGCCGAACGAACAGAAAAGATTAAAATTACCGAACGAAGCTGTTATGTTATTGAAAACAAAAGCCTGAATATCAGAAAAGTGACCCAATCCGTTATGTTGATGAAAATAAGCAACTTGACTCGATGTACCCGATAAATACCTGATATCAAATAACTTAATCTCTCGATTTAGGGCGCAATTGTAGCGGCGGGTTTACCCCGCCAGGGGAATGGCGGCATAAAGCCGCCTCTACGCGCCCGAAACTGAGGCATTACCAAATCACTTATGCAAACGCGGAGACGTCCCTCCACAAAGCCGCTGGAACTGGGACACGCCTGGAACTGAAGGCGGCCTGCCAAAACGTCATCGGTCCTTAACCTGGGTGTAACAGAACAGGCGCATATTGTTCCTCTAAATCTAAAACGAGGAGAATACTCACTGTGCGCAGCCTAAATCGTAAGCGGTTCGCTGCTTTAGCTTTTGCTGTCTCTGCCGCTTTCGCAGTTGTCTCTTGTAGCCATGCACCCTCCGGGAACGAGGCCGGGTCCTCCTCTGGCAGCCCGGTGCTGATCAACGTGGCGGGATCAACGTTTGGATATCCAATTTACTCCAAATGGTTTGACGTATATCATCAGCAACACGCCAATGTGGAGCTCAATTACGGCTCGATCGGGTCAGGCGGAGGAATTGAGCAGACCCGGTCTGGTACTGTGGATTTTGGTGCTTCAGACATGCCGTTGAACGACCAACTGCTGAGCACTTTCAAGACGAAAATCGTTCAGTTTACGACCGTGATGGGCGCAACGGTTCCCATGTATAATATCCCCGGAGTGACGGCGGAGTTGAAGTTCACGCCCAAAGCCCTGGCAGATATCTATCTTGGGAAGGTAACGCGCTGGAACGATCCTGCAATTGCCGGAGTGAACCCGGGGGTGAAGCTTCCTGCCGGGAAAATCGTTCCGGTCCACCGCTCGGACAGCAGCGGTACAACTTTCGTATGGACGGACTATTTGTCTAAGGTGAGCCCCCAATGGAAAGCTAAGGTGGGAAGCAACACCGCCGTGAACTGGCCGGTTGGTTTGGGGGGGAAGGGGAGCGAAGGGGTCTCTGGGCTCGTAGAGCAGACGCCGTATTCGATCGGGTACGTCGAATTGATTTACGCTCTGCAGAACCATATTCTATATGGCACCGTCGAAAATTCGTCGGGCAAGTTCATCAAGGCGACCCTTGACAGCGTGACTGCCGCCGCAGCCGGCGCAGCGGCGCAAATGCAAAATGACGTTCGTATTTCGATTACCAACGCACCTGGCGAAGACGCTTACCCCATCAGTTGCTTCACTTACTATCTGGTTCCGGCGACGTTTTCCGACGCTGCCAAGGGAACCATCATCAAGGACTTCCTTCACTGGATGTTAACGGATGGCCAGCAATATGCAGCGCCCCTGGGTTACGCTCCTCTGCCGCAAGCTGTCGTTAACATCAACCTGAGTTTGCTTTCTCAACTGCAATAGCATGGGCGCTTCCGCGGAAACACTTACGGGAAAGCCTGCCCCTGGGGGAAAGGGGCAAGTGCGGACATTTTTCCGGCGGCTGCGGAACGGCGATGAGATTGCGCACATTTTCACTCTGGTCTTTGCTCTGACCATTCTTCTGCTGGCCTGCTTGCTCGTTTACGAGCTGTATGCGCACTCGGCGGTTTCACGTCATAAATTCGGCTGGAGTTTCCTCCTCTCGCGCTCGTGGGACCCGGTTTTGGAACGCTTCGGCGCCCTCCCTTTCATCTATGGCACGATTGTCACCTCCGTGATCGCGCTTTTAATCGCCGTCCCGCTCGGCGTAGGCGGCGCGATTTTTCTAGCCGAGTTTGCACCCACCAAAATGTCTGATGGCCTCACGTTCATCGTCGAACTGCTGGCCGCGGTGCCGAGCGTGATTTTCGGCCTCCTGGGTATCTTCATCATCATTCCGATCATGCGCGAGAGTGTAGATCCCTTTTTGCAAAGTCATTTTGGCTGGTTGCCACTGTTTCAAGGGCCGGTCTATGGAGTGGGGTTTTTGACGGCTGGCGTTGTGCTCTCCATCATGATTGTGCCGTTTATTCTCTCCATATCCCGCGAGGTCCTGTTAGCGGTTCCCGCGGAGCAGCGCGAGGCCGCGCTGGCGCTGGGGGCGACGCGCTGGGAATCGACGTGGCAGGCCGTGGTCCCTTATGCGCGCGTGGGCATTCTCGGTTCGATCTTCCTGGCTCTGGCGCGGGCGCTCGGTGAAACCATGGCGGTGACGATGGTGATTGGCGGCACTCCCAGTATCAGCTCTTCTCTTTTTGCTCCGGGATATTCCATTGCCTCCGTCATTGCGGATCAGTTTACAGAGGCGACCGGGCAAGCCTACCTTCAATCACTGATCGAACTCGGACTGGCGCTGTTCGTGCTCACGATCATTCTGAACGGGCTGGCCCGGCTGCTTATCCTTGCCACCACGAAGCGGGGAACTGCGCACTAATGCAATACCGGAACGCCCGGCGAAAGCTCGTGAATGTGCTGATGCTCAGCGCAACCGGCATTTGCGCTCTGGTGACGGTGGCTATTCTGATTGCGATATTAGCGTATCTTGCCTGGAACGGGTGGCATTATCTGACGTGGACTTTTCTTACTCAACTGCCCGCGCCGGTCGGACAAGCGGGCGGTGGCATGGGCAATGCCGTTGTGGGCACGGGAAAATTGCTGCTGATTGCGGCGCTGACCGGGATTCCCGTCGGACTGATCGGCGGAGTCTATCTCGCGGAGTTCGGAGGCAAGGCGGTCGGGTTTGCGGTCCGGTACGCCGCGGACTTATTGAACGGCGTGCCTTCGATCGTCATGGGCATCTTCATTTACACGGTGGTCGTCCTTCCGATGGGACATTTTTCAACTCTGGCCGGCGGATTGGCGCTGGGCGTGATGCTGATTCCCATCGTCGTTCGCAGCACGGAAGATTTCATGCGAGCTGTTCCCTCCACGCTTCTCGAGGGTGCTTTGGCTCTCGGCGTAAGTAGATGGAAGGGGGTGGCCACTGTGATCTTGCCCGCCGCGGCTCGCGGCGTGGCCACGGGAATATTGCTGAGTCTGGCGCGCGTTGCCGGGGAAACCGCGCCCCTTCTGTTTACCAGTTTCAATAACCAGTACTGGAGCCAGGGATGGATGCAGCCGATTGCGTCGCTCCCCATGATGATATACCTTTACGCTATATCACCGTATAAGAACTGGCAGCAAGAGGCATGGGCGGCAGGCTTCATCTTGCTGGCGCTGGTGCTCCTTGTTAACATTGGAGCACACATCATTTTGTCGCGGCGCCAATCGGTCCAACGAGGGTAATGTATGGGTACGGCCGCAAAAGCAACGCCAATAGGGAGCCCAGCCAAGATGGAGGACGAAGCCCTCGGGAAACCGCCGCAGGCACGCAGCGCCAAGATCCAGGTCTCCCATCTCGATTTTTATTACGGGTCCGTGCAAGCGCTCTACAACGTTTCGCTGGCCGTACCCCAGAACCAGATTACGGCTCTCATCGGACCTTCCGGGTGTGGAAAATCCACCTTTCTACGCACTTTGAATCGCATGTCCGAGACGGTCCGGCACACGAGCGTTGAAGGTGAAATACTTTTAGATGGAGAAAACATTTTTTCGGTTGATTTGGTTGCGCTACGCCGCCGAGTCGGCATGGTCTTTCAAAGGCCAAATCCCTTTCCGAAGACCGTTTTTGACAATGTCGCCTACGGCCTGCGAGTAAACGGGGGCACGCGCGGCGCGGCGCTCGCGGATGCCGTCGAGGCGAGCTTGCGGCGCGCCGCTCTGTGGGACGAAATCAAAGATAAGCTGCATAAGTCCGCCTACGCTCTTTCCGGAGGACAGCAACAGAGGCTGTGTATTGCGCGCGCCTTGGCCGTGAATCCCGAGGTCTTGCTGCTGGATGAGCCGTGTTCCGCGCTTGACCCCATCTCGACAGCAAAAATTGAGGAGTTGATGTTTACGCTCCAGGAGAACTGCACGCTGGTTATCGTGACCCACAGCATGCAGCAGGCGGCGCGCGTCTCGAGTCATACTGGGTTTTTCCTGCTGGGGAGGCTTTTGGAGTTTAATGAAACCAACATTCTGTTCAAGAGGCCCGGACGGAAGGAGACCGAAGACTACATTACCGGGCGGTTTGGCTGATGCGTTGGCGGGCGGCCCCTCACCCGGCGCTGCGCGCCACAATCTCCTCCCTCAGGGAGAGGGCCGAAAATCAAAAGGGAAACAATCCTCTCCCTCGGGAGAGGGAAGCGGTTTCCCGCAGTTTAGTTGCGGTCACAAGGCCGCGCTGCGCTACCGTGGTTGGCAATCGGGGCAGGAGAGGTTACTTTGCGCCATTTTGAAGAGCAACTGAACGAACTCCGTCAACGGCTCCTGGAGATGAGCGGACTGGTGGAATCCGCCATTTACCGGAGTGTACACGCCGTTGTAGAACGCGACGAGAGCCTTGCCCACCGGGTATTGGAAAACGAGTCGCGCATCAACCAGATGCAGATTGATATCGACGATATGGCGGTGCGCCTACTCGCGCTCGAGCAGCCCGTGGCCATCGACCTGCGATTGATCACGGCTGCGATCAAGATCAACAATGACCTTGAACGAATGGGAGACCTAGCGGTGAGCATCGCAGAGCGTGCGCTAAGCTTGATTCATGAGCCACCCATCCACGCTCAGATCGATATTCCCTATATGGCCAGCCTCGTGGAGACGATGGTGCGAAAAGCCCTGGATGCGTTTGTGAAGCGCGATTCCGATCTTGCGCGCAACGTGTTGTATTCCGACGACGCCGTAGACAATCTCCGGAACGGCATTTACAAGGAAATGATCCTCTATATGGAAGACAATCCGAGGTCCGTCCCACAAGCCTTGAGTCTGGTCTTTATAGCGCGCAACCTGGAGCGGATCGCCGACCACTCCACCAATATCGCCGAGGATGTCCTTTTTCTCGTGGAAGGCATTGACGTTCGCCACCATGCCGAAGTCCGCACCTGAAGCCGGTCAGTGAACGCGCGAGGCGCCCGGAGGCTCATCTTTTCCGGGCTTGGCGTCGAGCGGCTTCCGGCCCGCGAATCCCTCTTCGAGGCCGTGCCAGTATCGGATGCGCTCTTCTCCGAGCTTCCAGCACAGATAGACCTCTTGCCCGTTGCGCAGGGCGGGAAAATCCACCAAGCCGGCGTCGAGATCTTTGACGACGCATCCCGTTTCCTGAATTCGGTTCACCGCTTCTTCCATCTGAGAGACGGAGTGGTCCCGTTCGTTTTTCTTGCGGACCAGCTCCTGGTAAGGCGGCACCGAGCCGCCCAGCACCATGATGCGCGCCGCAGCTTGGGCAAAGTCCTGGTCGAGTGAATCCAGGGCCCGCTTCTGCTCGCGCGCTTTAGCAAGGGATTTTCGAATTTCGGGCAGAAGCTCTTCCGCTTCATCCCGGTTGAAGTATCGCTCAGTCATGGGGTGATCTCACCCTCCTCGCGTGTGCATCTCCTGGTGTGGGTCCTGGCGCAGCCGTTCCAGCGGCACGAGAACCCCGCGCGCGCTGACCCGTTTCCGTTCTTCCGCCCCTCGATCTTCCCGGGCCTCCCACGTTTCGCGAATGGCCTGGAAAATCATCCGCTGCGGGGCCCCGCTTCTGAGGAGTGCCTTAAGGTCGGTTCCCTGAGGTCCGTACAAGCAAAGGAACCAGATTCCGTCGGCCGTCAAGCGGCTACGGTCGCACGAGCGGCAAAAGGGCTGTGTGGTGGACGCGATAATCCCGAAAGTGGTTCCATCCTGGAGAACGAAACGTTCGGCGGGCGCGCGGAGGCGATCACGGGCCCTTGTCGAGTTTTCCTCAGTCAGAGCCCGAACGGGCCCGAAGCGATCTCCAGCGATACGGAGCATTTCGGCGCGGCTGACCACCTTATCCATCGACCACCGGGTGGCGCCCCCTACATCCATATATTCAATCAGCCTCACTTCCGCCTTAAACCGGCGGCCAAACTCGATGAGACTGGGAATTTCATCGTCGTTGACGCCCCGGATAATGACGGAATTGATTTTGATTTCGCCAAAGCCCGCCTCTCTCGCCGCGGCAATGCCATCGAGAACCGCGGCGTGCAACCCGCTTCTGGCCAGCCCCTCAAACCGCTCCGGTTTCAAAGTGTCAAGACTTACAGTAACACGCTGAAGACCCGCTTCGCGTAACGCGCGCGCCTGCCCTGCGAGGAGCAATCCGTTGGTGGTCAAGGCAAGGTCCCGGATCCGGCAATCGCCCGCGAGCAACCGCACCAGCCCGCTCAGATTCTGGCGAAGCAGCGGCTCGCCACCCGTCAGCCGGATCCGCTCCACGCCAAGGTCGGCGAACAGGCCGGCCAGAGTGGCAATCTCTTCGAAGCTCAGAATGTGCTCCCGCCGTAACCAGGTGTAATCGTCCTCGGGCATGCAATACTGGCATCGCAGGTTGCATCGATCGGTGACAGAAATCCGCAGGCTGCGCATCGGACGGTCGAGCGCGTCGTAAATTCGAAGCTGAGAAGCCAAAGTAGTTTCCAAAACATTCGCCCTGTTTTGGGCTGGCCTTCTTCAATGCCAGGCCGGAAGGACTAAACAGCAGTGTGCACCGGCTTGGTCGCCGCAGGCACACCGCGCAAAAGGCCTGCCGTGCTCAGATCCCCGTCGAGATCCAGCCAGTAGATTCCATAACCAGCACCGCGGATCGAATTGCAGCAGCAATTCGGAAGCGGTCTGCCTAATGGATGTGTTTCACCTTCTTTTGCATGTAGTCCATCAGCAGATATCGTCCGAGGGTGTAAGGTGTTGTGAAATAGGCTTTGCCGCGGCAGATTTCCGTCACCTTCTGGATAAAGTGTATGAGACCGTAATCGGATGCCAGCATGAAACTGTTAATGAGGATTCCATTGCGCCGGCAGCGGGCAGCCTCATGCAGGGTCTCGGAGACGACCAAAGGGTCGAGACCGAAGGCATTCTTATAAATTCGGCCATCCTCCAGCGTCAAGGCCGAAGGCTTCCCGTCCGTGATCATGATAATCTGGCGCATATCCTTCTTCTGGCGCGACAGAATCCGCTGCGCCAGCCGCAAGCCCTCGCGCGTGTTCGTATAATAGGGGCCAACCTGAACCCGAGCAAGCTCATTCAGGGGAACTTCCTCGGCCGAGTCATGAAACAGAACCATGTGCAGGGAGTCGCCGGGATATTGCGTGCGGATGAGGTGCGTGAGAGCCAAGGCGACTTTCTTGGCGGGAGTAAAACGGTCTTCGCCGTAAAGGATCATGCTGTGGCTGCAATCGAGCATGAGCACGGTGGCGCAAGAGCTCTGGTATTCACACTGGCGCACTTGAAGATCTTCATAGTCCAGGTCGAGAGGCATGTTCAGGCCCGCGCGCTGAATGGCGGAGAGCAGAGTGGAATTCACGTCCAGGTTCATCGTATCGCCGAACTCGTAGCGGCGCACCGAACCGCTGGATTCAATGCCGGTTGCGAGCTCGCGCGTGTCGTGCCGCCCGAAGCTCGATTTGCCCAGGGATCCCAAAAGGTCTTTGAGTGTCTTAAAGCCCAGGAAGTCGAGCGCCTTGTCCGTCATCTCGAATTTGATCTTTCCTTTGGGCCCGTTTGATCCTGTCTCCGGCGGCGCGGCGACCTTGCCTTTTGCCCCGTGGGGCGGCGGGGGGCCGGTGATGGTGATGTAGCCTTCCGCTGCAAGCCGCTCCAGAAGCTGGTTGATGAGGTTGTGCAGCCTCGATTGGCCGTATTCCTCCGGATTCTGCGCAAGCTGGTCGAGCAAATCCCGAGGGACCATATCCTTTTCCTGCAATGCCTGCAGGAGCGCTTGGTGGAGTTCCTCCCAAGAGCGCTCCATATCCATCTCCTGGAACTCGTAGAACTGGCTGTAGAAGCCGCTATCCAGGAGATATTCCTGAAGAAGCTGGAGCAGGTCTTCAGACGTGAGGCTCTCGAAGGGATTGCCAACGTACTTTGTGTATTTGACGTATTTCATGCCGATCAATTGGCCGTGTTGCTTTGCGACACCCCCGAAACTATCAAAAGAGCCTCAGCCCTCGCCCCCGTTGGGGCGAGGGCGGCGCACAGCGCCGGGTGAGGGGGTCCGGGCTACGATCCGCGCTCCGCAAACCTCAATTTAAAGAGCGGCGCCGCGCCGCCACCGGGCCGGCTTCCTCAGGCGGGGGTTCGGACTTACGCGCTTCGGTATGATAGCCGAGCTCTTCGTTGCGGCTGATCTTCTTCAGCGCCACCAGCCCTTCGAGGATAAACTCGGCGGCGGAAACCTGGACGGCCTGGTTGTCTTTGGGTTTGATGCCGAGCGGGCCGGTGTTTTCGAGCAGACCCTGGATTTTTCTAAAGTGGGCCAGGACTTCCTCTGCCGGGGCGCTCTCCGGATACTTCAGGCTGCCTCCCATTTCGAACCACTTCACGACTCCCTGCAAGGGGGCGCCGTCGAAATACTTGCGGAAAACCTTCCCCGCCGCCTGCCGGATCACTTCGCGCGCCACCACATCCGCGCCGCGCAGCTCGCCTTCGTACTCCAGCTCAAATTTGCCGGTCATCGAAGGCAATGCCGCATAAATATCCGAGAGCCGGGGAACGGCGGCACCTTCCCGGTTGAGCAGGGCGCGCCGCTCGGCGTTCGAGAGCGCGCTTTCGAGGCAGGTAATGGGCATACGTTGGCTTACGCCGCTGCGTTTATCGATCTTCTTCTCCTGGCGCGCCTCAAAGGCGATGCTTTCAACGATCTCCCGGATAAATTGCGGAATAACCGCCGGGCCGCACCCGTTGCGTTCGGTCCAGGCCTCCTGCGAGGTAATGGCCAGAGCGTGCTCGATGGTTTGCGGATAATGAGTGCGAATCTCCGAGCCAATGCGATCCTTGAGGGGGGTGATGATCTTCCCGCGGGCGGTGTAGTCCTCCGGGTTTGCCGTAAAGACCAGGACCACGTCCAGCGGCATTCGCACTGGATAGCCTTTGATCTGCACGTCGCCCTCTTGCATGATGTTGAACAGTCCCACTTGAATTTTTCCGGCGAGGTCGGGAAGCTCATTAATTGCAAAAATGCCGCGATTGGCGCGCGGCAGCAGGCCGTAGTGAATGGTGAGTTCGCTGGAAAGCGCGTGCCCGCCTCGCGCCGCTTTGATGGGATCGAGGTCGCCGATCATATCGGCGATGGTTACGTCCGGCGTCGCCAGCTTTTCAACGTAGCGCATTTCGCGCGGCAGGTAGTCGATTGGAGTCTCGTCCCCACGCTCCTTGAGAAGTTCCTGACAGGCGCGGCAGATGGGACGATACGGATTGTCGTGAATCTCGCAGCCGGCGATATAGGGAATTTCCTCATCGAGCAGGGAGGCCAGATCGCGCAGAATGCGGCTTTTGGCCTGCCCGCGCAGGCCCAGCAGAATGAAATTGTGCCGCGAGAGAATCGCATTCTCAATTTGTGGAATCACGGTATCGTCAAAGCCGATAATTCCGGGAAAAACCGTTTGGCCAGCCCGCAGTCTGCCGGCCAGGTTGGCGCGCATCTCATCTTTTACGCTGACCGCTTGATAGTTGGATTTTTTGAGTGCTCTGAGCGTTTGGGGTCGTTCCATGCCTTCATTATAGGTGAGGGGGTCGGGCCAACTCAATGAAGGAATCCGACCCCTACCTAATCCGTCGATGGCCGAAGTCGTAGGGGGACGGCTTGCCGTCCCCTGGATGGCCTCTCCAAAAATCAACCAGGGTAGGGCTTGCCCCAATGGTGTACAAATTAGCCAAACCGAGAGCGGCTTTGCCGCACGTCGCATCGAGAGATCTGAAAGCTAGTTTGGACGAGCCTGGGGCAAGCCCTACCCCTACGCTGGTATTTACGGTTTATCTGTGACAACCGGGGAGCTGAGTAGACGAATTATGCGAGACAGGAGACGAGGTTTGGTTGCGGCGGTGAGTCCGAGCTGCGGTGCAAAAATCGAAGGCAATTATCTTATCCAGGGATGGCCATTGCCTTTGGCTATTCTCTCCAGGGCGATGGTCCGGTCGAGTTGGGGAATTAGCTGTTTGATTTCTTCCGCGATTTTCAACAGGCGCTCACGTTCCTGCCGCAGCGACAGGAGGCGCTCGCGGAATTCGAGGCCGAAAGGCAAGAGCGCCGCGATCTGAAACGAGAGGTTGTGGTAAGGCGGCGACGGAGGCGTATTCAATTGGCGCGGGTCGCGCAAGCGCTTCATGGCTTCCTGCAGCAATTCCAGCACGCGCTGGGCTTCTCCGCCGGTAGGAGGCGCGCTTGCCGGATCATCGTCGAAAAACTCCACCCCGGCGCGAAGGTAGATTTTCTCTTCGTCCGTGAAGAGGACTTCAAAGCGGCGCTTGCCCTCCGTCAGAATGTCCATTCGTCCGTCGGGATATTTGCGCTTCAATTCGATCACCTTCGCCGTGCAACCAATATTGCTGATTTCCGTTTCTTTGCTCAGAACAACGCCAAACTCGCCATGACGGGTTTCGCGCGCCGGGTGCGCCAGGCATTCACGAATCATGACTTGGTAGCGTTCTTCAAAGATGTGCAGGGGCAGGACCTCGCCCGGCAAAAGAACGGTTTCCAACGGAAAGAGAGGCAGTAAAAACTGTTCCATGAGATCGACTCTGGGCCGGGGCATCCCACGTAATTTCCGAGGATCGCTGATTCCGGCGACCCCCCTCACCCGGCTCGGTACTCTCGCCACCTTCTCCCCAAAACGGGGCGAGGGGATTGTCAAAAGTTGTCCCGAACGGCGGGCGCTTTAGGGGGAATGCAGCCAAGTCTGGAATGGTCGCCGGAGCCGGCCTCACGGCCCGTCACGGCGCGATTATAGCAGAAAAAACGTTTCCTGCAGGGCATCATCAAATAAGATAAGGTGTATTGCCTCAGCTTCGAGCTTGGGCCGCGACCGCTTTCTACGCGCGCTCGGAACTGAGGCGTTGATCATTGAGGCTGGCAGCTCGAGTGAATCCCTCATTAATCGAAAAGGCCGAAGCATTACCCTCGCAACCTGGCGTCTACCTCTTCAAAGATGGCACGGGTTGTCCCATTTATGTGGGAAAAGCCAAGTCTCTGCGGCACCGGGTACGATCGTATTTTCAGGATCGCCTCCCGTCAGGTGGCAAGCAAGAACTCATGGTGGAAGCGGCTGAGGACCTAGAGGTGGTCCTCGTCGATAACGAAAAAGAGGCGATGGCGCTTGAAAACAACTTCATCAAGCAGTTTAAGCCCCGGTATAACGTCCTGCTGAGAGATGACAAGACCTATCCCTATATCAAAATGACGCTGCCGGACCCCTGGCCCAGGGTTTACGTGACGCGGCGAGTGAAAAAGGATGGTTCCCTCTACTTCGGCCCCTACTTTCCTGCTGGCCTGGCCTATCGCGTCGTGGACCTGATTCACCGCTGCTTTCAGATTCCCTCCTGCTACGTGGACCTTAGCCGGTTCCATGCTCGTCCTTGCCTCCAGTACTACATCAAGCGCTGCCTGGGACCCTGTGTTGAGGGCCTAACCAATGCGGCGGTTTATACCGACCGGGCGCGCCAGGTTCGCATGTTGCTCGAAGGCCGCGTGAGCGAACTGACGCGCGATCTGCACGAGCGCATGATCGTTGCCTCCCAAGACCAGCGCTATGAAGATGCAGCGAGGCTGCGCGATCAGTTGAACGTGATGGAGCAAATTCGCGAACGGCAGAAGATGGCTGCGTCACGGGGCGACGACGCCGACATTTTCGGGTTCCATCAGGAAGGACAGCTTGTGGCGGTCAATCTGTTTCACCTTCGCGGTGGGCGCGTTGTCGACCGGCGCGAGTTTTTCTGGGAAGACATCGACGCTTTTTCCGCCGGCGAATTCTTTTCCGCGCTCGTCAAGCAGCTTTATCTCGACCAACAACACCTACCCAGTGATATTCATGTACCGGTGGACTTCGAAGACCGGGAGACACTTGAAGAGTTCCTGTCCGAGAAGCGCGGCGGCCGAGTCCGGATTGGCACGCCGCAAGCAGGCTCTCGCCGGTCGATGCTGGAACTTGTAGCCAAGAACGCCCGTCAGTCCTTTGACCGGCGTTTTCGGACTCTCAAGCCCCAGGCCCGCGTCATGGTGGAAAGTCTCGCCGAAGCAATTGAACTCCCCAAGCCCCCCGAGCGCATCGAAGCTTTTGACATCTCGCACATCCAGGGGACAGACATCGTCGCAGCGATGGTTGTGTGGGAAGGCGGCGCGATGAAGAAATCCGATTACCGGAGGTTTATCATCAAGACGGTACCGCAGAACGACGATTTTGCCAGCATGCGCGAGGTCGTAGGGCGGCGTTATCAAAGAGTGCTTCAGGAGAAGCATCGCCTGCCGGGCTTGATCTTAATTGATGGAGGCATTGGCCAGCTTCACGCTGCCGCCAGCGCCCTGGAAAAACTGCAAATTATCAATCAGCCGTTGGCGAGCATTGCGAAGCGGGAAGAAATTCTATACGTTTACGGCAGAGAGAAGGAACCTGTCGTTCTCGATCATCAGTCGCCGGCTTTGCACCTGATCCAGGAAATTCGAGATGAAGCCCATCGGTTTGCAGTCAGCTTTCATCGCTCTCGAAGGTCGGGACGTACGCTGACCTCCGAACTGTTGGAGATTCCCGGCATTGGTGAGAAAACAGCCCGAAAACTCCTGCTGCACTTTGGCAGCCTACAGGCCATAAGGAGACTGACGCCTGAGGAGCTGGGACAGGTGGTTAGGCCATCGCAGGTAAAGCGTATCCAGCAATCCTTAAAAATGAACCGTCCCGCGTGACTAACCGATAGAGCGTTGAACTCTTAACCACTTCTTTAGAGCCCGAACTTACAGAGGGCGTTATAATGAGACTGGAAGAAATGGAAAGAGGTGATTTATGGCAAAAAGTAACCCAGGAACAGGGATGCTTTGTTTTCTCTTAGGTGTAACGGTAGGTGGTGTGCTGGCTTTGCTCTTTGCTCCGG
This sequence comes from Terriglobia bacterium, assembly GCA_030040995.1. Lineage (GTDB taxonomy): Bacteria > Acidobacteriota > Terriglobia > UBA7540 > UBA7540 > JASHON01. The sequence goes on from JASHOS010000053.1 coordinate 46,598, forward strand.
CAAGCGGGGAAGAGACACGCGAGAAGTTGCGCCAGACGGCCGAAGACGGACGGGAATACGTGGAGACGAAGAGGAAAGAATTCCGACGAAAAGCGGAGGAGCTTTCCGAAAAGGGTAAAGAAGTGCGGCGTCGAGCGGAGGATGCCATCGGGAAGGGAAGAAAGGCCGTCAACGATCTTAAGGATAAGGGTAGCGATCTCGTTTCACACGTCATATAGGCGCGGGGGGTAGAAAGGTACAGAATCAGAATAGAACCCTAAATCCGCCGATAACACCTGGCCGCATATTAGGGTACTAGCAGGTTGGCAGTGTAGGGGTAGGGCCTGCCGTACCGTCGTTGATTTTCAGCGCGGCAATCAAGGGGACGGCAAGCCGCTCCCTACAGCACTTTCGGCTATTAGGGAACACAACTCCAGGTCTTGTTTTTTGGCAAGACATTCGTGAAAAATCGCGGGAGGTGAATCATGGCTGACATGGAAGATACTGGCCGGAGTTGCGCGGTCTCGTCGAGGCTCGCATACTTCCTCGTGGGCGCCGCGTTCGGCGCCGTGTTCGCTCTGCTGATCGCTCCATCGAGCGGCCAGGAAACGCGAGATTTGCTCAGCTCCAAGGCGAACGAGGGAAAAGACTACGTTACGGCGCGTGGCAGGGACATGCGACAGCAGGCCGAGCAGATGGTCGGGAAGGCTAAGGACTTGGTAAATCAGCAAAAGGAGCAGCTTTCAGCGGCTCTGGAAGCGGGCAAGCAGGCTTACCAGAATGAGAAATCGAAGGCTCAATAGACCGTATCAAGCCCGGTTCGCTTGAAGAAAGGAATCCATGAATTATGGAGTCGTCCTCCTTATTTTCCTGATCATTGCGGCTCTTGGACTGATTTTGCAAGGGGCCGCTCTGCTGGGCATATTCATGGCTGCTCAGCAACTTCGAAGGCAAGTTCAGGGAACCCGCGATGACCTGAAGCAGAAGGTGGAGCAGGCGGTGCGATCGGTTATGGAACTCCTGGCGGACAGCCGCGAGCCCGTCAAGAACGCGGCGGTCAACCTGGAGGAAATCAGCCGAGTTGCCCGGGAGCGCGTAGTCCTTCTGGACGAGACGATCGCGGACGTGACCCAGCGAGCGCACGCGCAGGTAGTCCGTGCCGACCAGGTTGTTTCGAGCGTGCTGGATAAGGTCGAGACGACGGCTGACGCCGTGGAGCAGAATGTTGTCTCGCCCCTGCTTGAGGTTACGGCGTTTTTTAAGGGCGTGCGGGTGGGCGTGGAACACTTATTGGGCCGTGGCCGAACGTCAGGGATCCAGGAAGCTACGCAAGACGAAGAGATGTTTATCTAAAGAAGGCGACCATCGCGGAAGGGGCTGCCGGGCACAACCAATCCTCAAAACACCTCCTATATTGACACACCCTAATGAGCTCGTTTTTCTGTCAGCGGCGGAGATGGCTGCTGAGGTTCGGGGGAGGAACGTCTCACCGCGCGAGCTGATTCGAAGTCACTTGGACCGCATTGAGCGGCTCAACCCGCAGGTTAACGCCTTAGTCCACGTAGATACCGAAAACGCCGCAAGAGCCGCGCAGGCAGCCGAAACAGCCGTCATGCACAAGGCAGAATTGGGCCCGCTGCATGGCGTGCCGGTCACAATTAAGAGTTGCATTGACGTCGAGGGATGGCCTTGCGAAGCAGGAACGCGGCTCCGCTCGGGCAAGGTGGCATCTGGCGATGCGCCGCTCGTCGCGCGGCTGAAGAAGGCAGGCGCTATACCCCTTGGCAACTCGAACACGCCCGAGCTGCTGATGGCGTACGAGACAGACAACGCGCTTTACGGCCGGACTAACAATCCGTGGGACGCTGAGCGAACGCCGGGAGGATCGAGCGGGGGCGAATCGGCCGCCATCGCCGGCTGCCTTTCCCCCGCAGGGGTAGGCAGCGATGGCGGAGGCTCCATCCGCATTCCCGCTCACTTTACCGGAATCTGCGGCTTGAAACCAACTCCCGGACGGATTCCCACTACTGGACACTTTCCTTGTTCCGCCGGTCCTTTTGCTCTGATTGGAGTGGTGGGGCCGATGGCGCGCACCGTCGCTGACTTACAGCTCCTTTTCCGCGTCATGGTCGGCCCTGACGATGGGGACCCGCACTCTATTCCCGCCGGTGTCACCGGGCTAACCCGGGAAGAGGCTCGCAGAATAACGGTCGGCTGGTTCGAAGATGACGGCTCAACGCCGGTGACGGAGGAAACCCGGAACGCAGTCCGCCAGGCAGTGGATTGTCTCAGAGAGGAGGGCTTTCAGGCATCGCCGTTTCGTCCGGCCGGTCTCGTCCAGGCGCGCCAGTTATGGTGGGATGTTTTTGGACGCGCGGGCGCTCTTATGCTGGCCTCTCTGGTTGACGGGCGCGAAACCGAATTGAGTCCCTTGCTGAAAGAATTTCTGGCGCTCGTGTCCCGGGACGCGCCCCTCACACTGGATGATCTGTTGAAGGTTTGGGTGGAGCAAGACCGGCTCCGCGCCCGCTGGCTGTCTGAAACGAGGCGATTCCCCGCCCTGATTTGCCCCGTCTGCTCGGTTCCAGCCTTCCGTCACGCGGAACGCGAATGGACGATTGGCAACAAAGGCGTCAAGTACCTCGATGCCATGACCTATACGCAGTGGTTCAACATCCTCGGCGTTCCCGCTGCGGTGGTTCCCGTGGGGCGGTCCCCGGAGGGCCTTCCTATCGGCGTTCAAGTTGTTGGCCGCCCTTATGAAGAAGAAGCGGTCTTGGCAATTGCCGCTATTGTTGAGAAGTGCGGGGGCTGGCGCCGACCTCCTATTTGAGGAACCCAGATGCGTGTAAGATTCAGTGCTGCCATCCTGCTCCTGGTGGGAACCGGTATGGGCATTCCCAGCTCCCATGCCGCGGGAGCAAAGCGTGCGGCCGTTCCTGCGGGATGGTCGCCGTCACAATTGATCACACCCGCAGAATTGGTCAAGGAAATGACACGCTCCAGACCGCACCGGCCGGTTATCATTTGTGTAGGATTCATGGCTCTTTACCGGGGAGCTCACATTCGTGGTGCGCTCTATGAAGGCGCGGCGAGCGAACCCTCGGGCGTGACCCGGCTAAGAGCCTGGGCTCGCTCGCTGCCTAAAGCCACGCCTGTGGTGATCTATTGTGGATGTTGTCCGTTCTCCGAGTGTCCAAACGTCCGGCCCGCGTTCGCGGTACTACGAAACGAAGGAATGACACACGTTCGTGTGCTTTACCTGGAGCGCGGATTGACGAAAGACTGGGTGGAGAAAGGTTATCCTTCACGTCGCGAAGGGACGTCACCAACTGATACACAGCCAGGACTACCCTTATCTACGAGGCCAAGCACGAGGTGACCGCTGTCATCATGGCACATCAAGACCAATACGCCCTTGTGCAACCTCTATCTCTACGCCGCCGTCTAGGTCGTGTACTGAAGCGGGCGGGGATGGGTTTGCTCTTCTCGTTAGTCCTGGTGGTTCCCGCGCTCCGTCGGGTTCGCCGGCGGTTTTGGATGTGGACGGCAATCCGGGCTGTGGCCATGATTGCGGGGAGTTGGCTGGTCACTCGCTTTCTTTACGCGGGCGCTGACGCAGGTGTTTTGGCGCTTGGAATCCTTCTGGTGGTCTCCGGCTTGCTCTTCGGAGCCCGGCTACAGGAGAAATCTGTGGACGGCCTCGCTCGAGAATTGGGTGCCCTGGTGGTGGTCAACGGCGGCTCTTTTGTCCCCGCCGGTGGTAAGCCGGTGCCTCGCGTCAGCATTTTCGCTAGCTCCGAGCGCCTCCTGGTAATCTCAAAGCTGCGGCAGGAACTCTTGAAGATTCCTGTCAGCCGCATTTGCGGCCTTTGCATTCATGCTGACGCGCGCGCCATGGGGAGCTCACAAGGGTCCAAATGGAACCTTGACATTACTTGGCGGTCCGAAAACCTGGTGACAACCCAGTTTTGTTATGATGGCCCCTTTGCCGAGCATCTGGCGCGCATCGCGGAGAACACGGTCCGAAGTTTGTGGAAAAAGGAACTGCCGGTTTTGAACGCTTAGCCTGCTGAGTTGTCATGTCACCCCACGACCACACCGAAGAACCCTCACCCACCGCTTTGCGGTCCCCCCTCTCCCGCAAGCGGGAGAGGGCTGTCGTCTTCTTTTTTTCTGGGGGTTCTTAGAGGAAACTTCAATGAAGCTATGGGGCGGGCGTTTCGCAGCCGGCAAGCGAGACTCCCTGTTCGAGAAATTCTCGGAATCGTTCTCGCGCGACCAGCGCCTTATCCTCTACGACCTTCGCGTCAATCAGGTTTATGTCCGGCACTTGGGGGCTGCCGGAGTGCTGAATTCCCGCGAGGTCCGCCAGTTGAATCGTGGCCTCGAATCTCTCCAATCCTACGTACAGAGTCATCCCCGCTGGGCGCAAGGGCAATCGAGTGAAGACGTGCACACATGGGTGGAAGCGCGGCTTGAGAGGGAGTCGGGAGCAGTCGCGCGGAAGCTGCGCACCGGGCGGAGCCGCAACGACCTTGTGGCAACGGAGAGCCGGCTGTTCACCAAGGATGTTGCCTTCGAGCTGATGAAAGCTTCCCTGGCGCTGATGGAATCGCTTGCTGGGGTGGCGCGCAAGCATCTCGATGTAGTGATGCCCGGCTTCACTCATCTCCAGCCCGCGCAGCCGATCCTCTTTTCGCATTACCTGCTGGCCTATTTCGAAATGTTTCTGCGGGACTTCGAGCGTTTTGCGCTGGTTCGAACGCGCGCGGACGAGCTGCCGCTGGGCGCCGGCGCGCTTGCGGGAACGGCCTTCCCTCTGAACCGCGATGGGCTTGCCAGGCAGCTTGGATTTGCCCGCGTCGCGCGCAACAGCCTGGACGCTACTTCTGACCGGGACTTTGTATGCGAGTTGCTCTTTGCCTGCACGCTCGCGATGAATCACCTGAGCCGCATCGCCGAAGACGTGATCATCTACTCGTCGCCGGCGTTCGGGTACGTGGAACTAGACAACCGATACGCTACGGGCAGCAGCCTGATGCCTCAGAAAAAGAACCCAGATTCTCTGGAGCTTATCCGGGGCAAAGCGGCGGGCGCTCTGGGAAGGCTCACCGGCATGCTGGCGCTGCTCAAAGGGCTGCCGCTCGCTTATAACCGCGACCTCCAGGAGGATAAGCAGGCGCTTTTTGAGGGCGCGGATGCGGCGCGCGACTCACTGCAATTAGCAGCCCGAATTGTGGAAACGCTGCGCGTTAACAGGGAAAGAATGCGGGCAGCCACAGAAATCGGGTTCTTGACTGCCACCGATATCGCGGATGAGCTGGTGCGGCGCGGAGTTCCATTTGGGGAGGCCCACGAGCGCGTTGGAGAGTTGGTGCGACTTTGCGTGGCGCGGAAAAAGACGCTTGCCGAGATTACTCACGATGAAGCGCGACGAATCATCCCTTCATGGGACGGCCACCTGGCGCGCGTCGCAGCATCTGCGGAACGTTCAGTGGAGCGGCGAAAAGCCACAGGTGGCACGGCCCGCGTCCAGGTGAGCCGCCAAATCAGATGGGCCGGGCAGACGATCTCTCAACTCAGAAAGAAAATTTCCTCACTCTCCTGATGCGTTTGAGACGCACATTTTGGGGCTTTGGCGCCTTGTTGGCGGTGGTCATAATAGCGGGTCTCCCGGCTTCCGCTCAACAAGCAGACACAAGCTACGGTCCTGCCGGAGACCTTACCAGCAGCCAGATTTTCCGCCCTCCCATGGCAGACCCGTTTGAGCCCGCCAGCCTCATTCGCTACGGCGGAAATAGCCTTGATTTCGGGCTAGACCTCCCGCTCATGGTTTACACCGACGAGGGCGGCAGTTCGGAGTGGCAGATTGGTTTCCTCGGCGGTATTGTGGCCCGGTTTGGGTCGGAACGAACCACGCTCTACCTGAAGTCGGCGGATTTCCACGCCGGAATCCCGTTCTCATTTCGTAAGGGGCGATTTTCGTCGCGAATTCAGTTCTACCACGTAAGCTCGCATTTGGGCGCCGACTACGAAGCTCTCACCGGATTTCAACCGTTCCATTACAGCCGCGAGGCTCTGCAGGCGCTTGCCGCCTACGATGCGCCTCATCACGTGCGCATTTACGGCGGTCCAACTCTCCTCGTGCGAACTTATCCTCACGTAGAGCGCTGGGCTTTCCAGGCTGGGACGGAGTGGTTTCCACAGCGTCTTTCAGGGCGCCGCTGGCACGCTTACCTGGCCGATGATTTTCAAACCCGAGGTGAAGTTGACTGGCAAACCGACATCAGTATCACGCCGGGCGTCCAGTGGACCACGTCGAAAGAAGAGCCGGTGGCGCGCTTCGAAGGCTGGATCTACAGCGGGCAAGACCCCTTTGGGGAACTGTTCCAGGAACGGGAACATGTGATCGGCGTTCAACTGGTGTTTACACTGGACCCGGAGATCAAATCGCTGATCACCCACCGGCACTGATTACGTTCCCGCAACGGTGAGACCTTCAATCAGAAGCGGCGGAGCGGCAAGCGGGCTGCGGAACTCCAGGTCCGAGCCAACCATGCTGATGTGGCGGAGCATCTCCGGCAGGCTTCCCGCAATCGTGACCTCCTCTACCGGAAATGTAAGCTCTCCGTTTTCGATCCACATTCCTGAGGCGCCACGCGAGTAATCGCCGGTAACAACGTTCACGCCGAAGCCGATCAGCTCCGTCACGAAAAAACCCGTTTTAACTGAGTGCAGGATCTCTTCCAAGGAGTGACAGCCCGACGCAATGTAGAAGTTCTTTGGCCCCACTGCAGGCGGTCCGGCAACGCCGCGCGCCGCGTTTCCTGTGGTATTCAGGTTTAGCTTGCGCGCCGTGTAGGCGTTGAGCAAATAGCTTTTCAGGAAGCCCTTTTCAATCACGACAGTGGTGGAAGCCGGGATTCCCTCATCGTCGAACGGGCGCGATCCGAACCCGCCGGGCCGCAAGGCATCGTCGATTACGGTGATGTTCTCTCCCGCTACCGGCTGTCCCAGTTTGTCTGTGAGAAACGACGCGCCGCGATATACGGAATCTCCCCGCACGGCCTCGAACAGGTGGCCCACCAGGGACCGTGAAGTCTCACTATCAAAAACCACGGGGACGCGAACCGTGGAAACCTTGCGGGCGCCAAGTTTGCGCAGGGCGCGCTCAGCCGCTTTGCGACCCACGGCTTCCGGAGAATCAAGGCTGCCGGAGCGCCGCGCCACGGAATACCAGTAGTCACGTTGCATTCCCGAATTTCCGCCATTCATGGCCACCGGAGTAACCGAAAGCCCGCAATAAGACGAGGCGTAACTACCTACAAAGCCCAATGAATTCGCGTAAGCCTTAGCGCCGGAGCTGGCCTCGAAAGACGCACCTTCCGAGTTTTGGATGCGGGGATCGGCGCTAAGCGCGGCTTCCTCGGCACGGCGCGCCCATTCCAACCGGGTCTCCGTGGAAAGGCGCCCCACATCCGGAAAGAACAATTCCAAATCTCCGGCATAGCGCCCCAGACGTTCCGCTTCCGGCAGCCCGCTGGCCGGGTCTTCCGAAGTGGCCTGCGCCATCGCCAGCGTTCGCTCCACCAGCCGTCCGAGCGCTTGCGCCGAGAAGTCCTGCGAGTATGCGCTGGCACTCCGGGTTCCCACAAAAGCGCGCAGCCCGAGGGCTTTTGATGCCGCTTCTTTCAGACTTTCGACCTGGCGCATCCGGACAACCGCAGAGAATTCTTCCCGCTCGCGTACAATGACATCGGCGGCTGTGGCGCCGGCTCGCGTTGCGCGCTCTACGAGGTCCTGCGCGATTTGTTCAAGCTGCTCTGACATGGAGGTTTATGTAAACGAACTTGCGGCACGCGGCGCTGTTCCGCCGACGGTCAAATGGCTCACTTTGATGGTCGGAATGCCCACGCCCACCGGCACGCTCTGGCCATCCTTGCCACAAGTTCCGATGCCAGGGTCCAGGCCGAGATCGTTTCCGACGGCGGTAACTCGCGTGAGAACGGTTGGCCCGTCGCCGATAAGGGTTGCGCCCTTCACCGGCGCGGTGATCTTGCCGTTTTCGATGAGGTAAGCCTCGGAAGCCGAAAAGACAAATTTTCCGCTGGTAATGTCCACCTGGCCGCCGCCAAAGTAGACCGCATAAAGGCCGCGTTTCACGGAGCGGATGATTTCTTGCGGGTCATCACGGCCGGCCAACATATAAGTGTTGGTCATGCGCGGCATGGGGATGTGCTCATAGCTTTCACGGCGGCCGTTACCCGTGAGGCTGGTCTTCATCACGCCGGCGCTAAGCTTATCCTGGATATATCCGCACAAGATGCCGTTCTCAATCAGCACGGTTTTGTGAGTAGGAGCGCCTTCATCATCGACGTTGAGCGAGCCGCGGCGCGAAGGAACGGTGCCGTCATCGACGACCGTGCAGAGGTCGGAGGCTACGCGCTGTCCGATGCGGCCGCTGAAAGCCGAGATGCCCTTGCGATTGAAATCGGCTTCGAGGCCGTGACCGATCGCCTCATGGAGCAAGATGCCGGGCCAGCCGGGCGCAAGCACCACCTCCATTTCGCCCGCCGGCGCCTCACGCGCGTCGAGCTGACCGACGGCCTGGCGCGCCGCCTCGCGGGCATAAGCCTCCGGGGCGTTCTCCCCCTGGAAGAACTCGAGGCCAACGCGGCCTCCGCCGCCATAGGACCCGGATTGCGCGTTGCCGTTCTGTCTGGCGATTGCGAACACGCTCATCCGGACAAGAGGTTGGAAATCCGTGACTGATCTTCCGTCTGATCCAGCGATCAGCACGTGGCGCACTTGATCGGCATAACCCACTCTCACTTGCTGGATGCGCTTGTCGTAAGCGCGGGCCGCCAGATCCGCGCGCCGGGTCAGAGTGAGTTTTTCCGTCAAATCGCGGCCGGTAGGAGGAAGCGCGACCGGATAGACATTGTGCGCTGCCTCTACTGTGCTTAAGCCGGCGGTCGAAACGCGCGCTGGGCCGCTCGCGATCCGTGCCGCAATCCGCGCCACTTTGCTGATCTTCGCGGGTTCCAGATCATCCGTGTAGGCGTATCCGGTCTGCTCGCCCGCCAGCACTCTTACCCCGCAGCCTACCGTTATACCCTCCGTCGCGCTTTTCACCAGAGATTCGTCAACTGCGATGGAGGACGCGGTCGTGTGCTCGAAATAAAGATCGGCATAATCGCCGCCCTCGGATAGAGCTGCGGCAAGATATTTCTCAAGATCGCCCGGCGTGATGCTGTATGTTTCCCGAAAAAACTGGTCAGCTTGCGGCATAAACCGTTCTTAGCACTTCCAGTCTCACGCTAACACGTCGCGCCCTTCGGTCGCAAACCGGAGAGTGGAAAGGTTGTTGTTGCCAGCTAATCGGATATTTCCTTGCGTGTAGTTTCGCCGAATGCCGTCTTCATGGCGGCGGAGGCTCTCGCGCAGGCCTCGTCGAGTGGGAGGGCGCGCAAGGCGGCATTGAAGGGCTCAGCCTGGACAGGACCGTCATAATCCATCTGGAGAAGTGCGCCCAGGAACTTCGCTACAGGAATAACGCCCGTGGCGGCAGGTAATTCACGGTGGTCATCCCGATACTGATCGAGCGTGAGGCCGCGGGGCGCATCGTTCAGGTCTACCGTCAGCACATCCGTGCCGCGAAGCGTCAAGAGATCTTTAGCGGTCTCCTCCGCGTTGAACCAGTGCCAGCTATCGAGCTGGATTCCCAGATTGTTCGCACCGATAGCCACCGTGAGTTCTCTCGTCTCGCTCAGAGTGTGTATAAAGGGGTGCCGCTGGCTGCGCCAGAGAGTGCGAGGTGCCACATACTCCAGACCAAGCTTCTGTCCGTGGTCGCCGAGGATTTGCGCGCACTGGTGAAGGCGGTCGGCATGCTGCCGAAAATTCTGGAGGTATGTGAGCTCGTTGCTGCACGGCATAACCCACGTGCTGACTCGCCGGATTCCAGCCCTCCGCAGAACAGCCGCGGCAGCAGGGAGCTTTTTCAGTCCGGCGCTAAACGTTGCCTCATCCTTACGGAACTCTACAGGCAAACCGGCAGCGCCAAACTTCAGATTCTTCGCCTGCATGTTGTCAAGGAGCCGCGTGAGCTCGTCCGGATCCAGAGAAGCAAAGTAGTCCAAATCAGGATCTACGCCTTCGAAGCTGTATTTGGCTGCGAGCTCAAGGGTCTCGTTGAAACTGGCGTGGAATCCCAGACGTCCGACGCTCAGATTCGTATAGAACCGGCGCTGGGGAGTTCCGGTCGGTTTGGTGACGTCTGCGACGAGGTCTCGGCCCGGCAGAGACGCGATGCTCGCGGCTGCTCCCGTGGAAAGAAACCGGCGGCGGGTGAGTTCGTTGGACATCAGAGGCCACCACAGCTATTCAGCGGAAGTGCCGACCTAAAGGTCGGCGCTACTTCTTCTCTGACCGGCATTGAAACAATCAGCCTCCGTTGAGAATGTTGCACTTATCGCCCTCTTAGGGTTCGTTCCAAAAAAGCAAGCTATCAGCGGTCAGCTTTCAGCAAACGCGCCTGGGGATCTTGCTCCTGACTTTCTAACGTTCCTGTGCTTTCTATCTCTCTTAGGGCTTGTTCCGCAAGTTTTGTTTTGTTGCTCTCTTCTATCTCTGGCGCGGTTATTCAGAGAGGAAAGCGCCGCTCCTATTCTACCCGAGCTTCCGGAGACGAGTGCGATAAACAAGAATTTTTTTGCGCGGCACCCGGCCGGTTAGCATATTCAAGTTGTCGTCTTCTGGAGGACCTCAGGGCTTTACGCCAAATTAACAATTTAAATGGAACCCATAACGCCAGGATGGCGTCTTAGCAGATAAGAGATGAAGGTGATGAAAAGAACAATCGTTCTCGATCGACTTCTGTCCAAAGGCGCGAAGGTTTGCGTGCCCTTGCATCGCGGCTACCGACACGGTGCTGTCAAAGATTGAAAGTGTTGCTATGGAGATACTCAGAATGGACGCGGAAAGACGTGAAGGAAAAGGGGACGAACCGATTCGGTCGAATGAAGCATCGAACGGTCTCGGCGCATGGGAAGACATGGCGCACCTATTGAGGAGCGTGGCGAGGCTTATGGCCAGGCTTTTGCAGGCCACGCACCTGGCGGTCCTCGTCAACGACGGTGGGCAGTATCGGCCGGTAGAGACCCTCGGGTATAGGGTCACACCGGCAGTCTCTTTCTCACAAGAAAGCGGTGTTCTCAAGCACCTGGAAAGAGAGGTGGGCCCAGCTTCGGTGTGCTTCGATGACTCGGAGAGCGGATTTTGGGTTTGGGACCTGCCCGACCATGAGCGGGTTGCGCTTGAGGACCTCTGCGCGGATATTCTCGCGCCGATAAGAGTTAAGGGCAGGCTGCTGGCGGTGGTCAGCCTTGGTCCCAAGAAATCGGGAGAGTTGTATTCGAGAACTGAATTGAGCCTGCTCCAGATGCTGGGTAGTGAAGACCGGTGGGACAGAAGACTGGCTTGAGAGAACTAGGGGCTATGGGGAAGGTGGTCATGAGCATTGCGTGGCGTTTCGCGGCGGCTTTGTTTGTTCCCATTATCCTTGTGATGGCCGGGGTATGCGGTGAGTGCGCACAGGCCACTTCCACTGCCGGATCACTGATACCGCTCAGCGCCGCGTACGAACGCCTGATTCGGCAAGTATCTCCGAGCGTGGTGCAGATTCTTGCCACTGGATACGAAACCGCGCAAGGGGCAAGCCAGAGTGATAATGCCGGCCTGGTGCTCTCCGAGCAGCAGGCTCTGGGCTCCGGCGTGATCGTCGCTCCCGATGGCTACGTGGTGACCAACGCCCACGTCGTGAGAAACGCGCAGCAGATTCGCGTGGTTCTACCGCCCCAGCAGAGTAGCGGCGCGGCGGTTGGGGCGCCGGGCGGCTTTCGCGCCCGGACGTTTCCGGCGCGCGTCGTTGGCATCGCGCCGGAGATCGACCTTGCGCTCCTGAAGTTCGACGCTACCGGACTCCAGGCCCTCCCGTTCGCTCAATACGCCGACTTGCGCCAGGGCGAGATCGTATTCGCTTTCGGGAGTCCGGCCGGACTGGGCAACTCCGTGACGGCAGGTATTGTGAGCGCCGTCGCGCGCCAGATCGATCCGGACAGCCCACTGGTCTATATCCAAACCGACGCCGCCATCAACCCAGGCAATAGCGGCGGCGCCCTGGTCAACACTCAAGGCCAGTTGGTGGGAGTCAACACATTTATTCTCAGCGAATCCGGCGGCAGCGAAGGGCTGAATTTCGCCATTCCCAGCGGTCTCGTCGCCGTTGCCTACCCTCAACTGCGCAAGTACGGGCATATTCACCGCGGCCAGGTTGGGATCGCGGCGCAGACCATCACGTCAGCTCTCGCCGAGGGTTTGGGACTGGCGAGAGACTGGGGGGTGGTGGTATCCGATGTGCTGCCCGGTGGTCCAGCCGATAAAGCTGGAGTGAAGCCACAAGATATCATCCTCAGCGTAGACGGGCGGGCAATCAACAGCCTTCCGCTTTTCTTTTACAGTTCGCTGGTCCATCCTGCCGGTACCCCTCTGGCTCTTCAAGTGCTTCGCGGTTCCCAGACGTTGAAATTCACCATGCCGGTTATCGAGCCCGTGCACCCGCTCGATCCGCTAATGAGCATCGTGAATCCACAGAACAATCTCGTCCGGCAACTTGGGATCCTCGGGATGGACGTCAGCAGCAAGCTGGGCGATATCGTACAGGATCTGCGCGTGCCATCAGGCGTCATCGTTATAGCGAGGGCGCCCGAGCCAGGAAGCCCCAATCTTGGACTGACGACCGGAGACGTGATTCATGCGGTCAACGGAAAGGCTATCACATCGCTCAACGAGCTTCGCAACGCGATGGACGGGATTAAGCCGGACGCCGCTGTGGTACTGCAGGTCGAGAGCGACGGAAGGATGAGCTATCTGGCATTTCACGCCCAGTAGCCGCAGCACCCGCGAAGCATGAAAACGTAGCACCAGCGTCTTGCCGGCTTCGGATCGGGCCGCCAGGATGCGGGCGCTGGGTGTTATTTTCGGTGCGGTTGTTCATGTCGCTTCGCGACACCCGCGAAGCATGAAAAGAACCCCTGCCCTCGCCCCCTTGGGGGAGAGGGCGGCGCGCAGCGCTGGGCCTGCGCCCACCGAAGGTCGCTTACACTCCAGAGCTTCAGCGACGGAGCGGCTCCTGCCCGCAGGCGGGTGAGGGGGTCCGGGCCGAGCTTTTCGGAACAGGACCCCCGGTGTTGCGCCGAGGAGAAGAGTGCAGGCATACGTAAAAACCAGGATTGAGCGAGACTCCTTAGGACCGGTGGCCGTCCCGGCCGGAGCATTTTACGGCGCGCAGACGGTGCGGGCCGTGCAAAATTATCCGATCAGCGGAATCCACGCCCACCCCGTCCTAATCAGGGCCTACGGCTGGCTGAAACTTGCCTGCGCTGAGGCAAACCTCGAATTGCGAATGATTCCCCGGCGCGTTGCGCGCGCGATTATCGCTGCGGCTCGTGACGTCGTGCGCGGCCAGCTTGATGACCAGTTTCCGGTCGATGTTTACCAGGCTGGCGCCGGCGTGAGCTTCCACATGAACGTCAACGAGGTGATCGCCAATCGCGCCATTTGGCATCTGACCGGTCATGACGTCAAAAAGCTGGGGGACTACTCGATAGTTCATCCGAACGACCACGTAAATTTCGGCCAGTCCACCAATGATACGTTTCCGACTGCCCTCCGGCTTGCCGCATTGATGCTTCTGGAAGAGATGTACCCAGGGCTTGGCGAGATGGCGAGCGCTTTCGCGCAAAAAGGAAGAGAGTTTGACAGAATTGTGAAGGCGGGGCGCACGCACCTGCAGGATGCTGTACCCATACGGCTGGGGCAGGAGTTCGCCGCGTACGCCGTGGCAGTTCAAAATACCAGCAGCCAGATTCAGGCTAACGCTGGGTTGTTGAGGTTTCTCGGAATTGGCGGAAGCGCTGTGGGAACCGGGCTAAACGCCCACCCCCGGTTTGCGCGAACCGTGGTGAAGCTGCTCAGGGTCCACACGGGCCTGCGACTTGAAGTGGCGCCGGATCTGCGCGCCGCGATGCAATCCCAGTTGCCTCTGGCGGCGCTTTCGGGGGCGCTCCGCAATTTGGCGCTGGAGCTCATTCGTATCGCAAACGATTTGCGCTTGTTGGCCAGCGGTCCCGTAACGGGACTCGGAGAGATTACCCTTCCGGCCCTCCAGCCCGGATCGAGCATTATGCCAGGCAAGGTGAACCCGGTTATGGCGGAGCTCCTGGATATGGTTGCGTTCCAGGTAGTTGGCTGCGATTCGGTGGTGGCGCTTGCGGTCCAGGCCGGCCAGCTTGAATTGAACGTCATGATGCCGGCCATGGCTTGGAATCTGCTTCACGCCATCGAGATACTGAAGAACACCTGCCCGCTTGTAGCGCGGCGTTGCGTATTGGGCATCACGGCGAACCGGCAAACATGCGAACGCTACGCCTACCGTTCTCCTTCGATTTCGACCGCGCTCAACCCCGTCCTCGGCTACGCTCGCGCGGCGGAAATAGTCAAAAAGGCGCTGGCTACTGGAAAAGACGTGCGAGAGATTTGCGTCGAGGAGCAAGTTCTCAGCCGGAAGGAAGTGAATCGCCTCCTCGATCCTCGCCACATGACCGAGCCACAGGCCATCGGCCCGTCCGCCGGACGCAAGCGGCGCCGGCTGAGCCTGCGCGCCCAGCACGAACAAGGTTAGGGAGTGTGGCTCGGTTCCGGAAGGGCACAGCCCTTCCGCACAGCGGGCGGCAAAGCCGCGCGTCGCCTCCGAAATCTGAAGCCTAATTTGGACAAGCGTGGGTCGAAACCCCGCCCTTGAGTTCTTATGTTTTGGGATCGTCTGGGTGGCGCAGATATGGCCGCTTCTCGCGATGTCTGCGACTTCCGCGGGTCGCAGACATCGCAAAGTGCGCAATCTCTGTATTGCAATACCGTAAAATCTTGTTTTTTTGACAAGATTCTTCGGCGAGCGACCGCTCACCCGCCTGCGGGCAGGAGCCGCTTCGTCGCTGAAGCTATGGAGCGTAAGCGACCTTCGGTGGGCGCAGGCCCGGCCCGCGCCGGCTGGAGAAAGCGCCGGCCGCGAGCCACCCTCTCCCGAGGGAGAGGGCAGAGTATCTATAACTTTGGTTGCGGCCGTAAGGCCGCGTTGCGCTACAACCACCCCTATCCGGACTTTGACGTGACCGTGAACGCCAGCGTGACATTATTGACTTCAAAACTCCCGATGGCTTAACCTTCCCTATCTGCCTTATATCAAGCCTTTCTTAGTTTGCCTTGGCGGGGTAGCTCAGAGGTAGAGCGAGGGTCTCATAATCCCTAGGCCGTGGGTTCGAGTCCCACCCCCGCTACCACATTGGGAATTTTGGATTCCGGCCTCTTTAGCCGAGACCTGGAACTCACGGTATGGTGACCACGACGCGCGGATTTCCCGGCGCGTCCCAGGCCTCTTCAATTGCTGCGAGTGGCACGGTCCTGGTCGCGATTCCGAGTCTGGCTTTTTCCGCAACGACAAAAACTTTCGCGATTGCGTCGAGCAGTTTCGGGAAAGGAACGCTCTTTGCTCCGCTGCCCATCAATTGAATGGCGGATGAACGCAGCGCGGCGCCCGGGATCTGGACGTTATCCTCTCGGCTCGCTCCTCCGACATGAACGAATCGAATCGGCCTTGCGTCCTCCACGGACTTGGCGATGGCCACGATGATCGTCCTGGCGCTTTCGCCCCACAAGTAGTCAATCACCATGTCGATTCCATGCCGGAACTCCGCCATCAGCTCCTGCTCGTATTGTTTTGCTCCATTCGGATCATTGGAAGCCAGGTGGAACGGAATCACAGTGTCCGCTCCTGATGACAACAATTTCTCCAATTTGACTTCATCGCGGCCTGTGGCAATGACCTTACCAGCACCGAGATGCTTTGCAAGCTGCACGGCGAGCCGGCCCGCCGAACCGGTCGCACCGTTGACGAGCACCGTTTCTCCAGGCTGCAGCCTCGCGCGCTCCACCAAAGCGGCCCATGCCGACATGCCGGGGTTGGCGATCGCGGCCGCGGTAACATCGTCCATAGCGTCCGGAATCGCAACGCAAAACTCCGAGCAAACCAGAGACTTCTCCGCGAGCGCTCCGTAGGGCGCTTCGGGTAGTGCGAAGTACACGCGCCGTCCAACGGCGGTGCGTCCGACGCCATCAGCACCCGCGACAGATGGAAAGACACCTTCAGAGATGTAATGCGAGCCTGAGGAGCGGGATTTGCTAAATTGGCTGAGCGCCGATGCGGCGACGGAGATCAGTTCCATTCCTTCACGGGGCGCTGGTTCGTTGAAGTCTCCATAAATGGGCGACTGGCCGGCCGCCGTAATGATGGCTGCTTTCATGGCATTCCCCTTTGTGTCTGACTGGGTCCAGAGAGAGGTCACAAATCGGCAAAAGTCTAACGGTGTTGGATTATACCTGACCGACACCGAGCACAGGAAGGCGGCGCGGACCGCGGCGAAGGATATCGAGAGCGGATATTAGTGTTCCGTGGGCGCTTCGGAGAGGGTTTCTGTTTTTGAGAGCGGCCGCACGCTGCGGACCTTTTCAATCGCTATGAGAAGCTGTTGAGGCTGGATAGGTTTGGGAACATACGCGTCCATGCCGGCGGCAAGACAACGCTCCGCATCGCCCTTCATGGCATGAGCCGTCATGGCAATAATCGGCAGGCGATCACCTGTTTTCTCCTCCTTCTCCCGAATGGCGGCGGTGGCTTCAAGCCCGTCCATTTCAGGCATCTGCACATCCATCAGAACAACGTCAAACGTCTCATGGCCGACCAAGGTCAGAGCCTCCCGGCCATTCTTCGCGACGGTGACGGAGTGACCCCACTTTTCGAGAAGCCGGCGTGCCAGTTGCTGGTTCACCGGATTGTCCTCGGCGAGCAGAACGTTGAGCCGGACGGAGGGCGGGAGTTCACGAAGCGACTGACGAGTGATCAACGCTCCACTGGCAGGCGGCGTAGCTCGGGAGGCCTGCCCGAGAGCGGTCAGAAGAGCCTCGCACAACTCGACCTGGCGAATGGGCTTGGTGAGGTATCCTGCTAATCCCGCCTTCCGGCAACGAACCGCGTCTCCCCGCTGCCCGCTCGACGTCAGCATAACGATGGTGGAGTTCGCGACATTCGGGTGCTGTTTGACTTTTTCGGCAAAAGCGAAACCGTCCATTCCGGGCATTTGGGCATCGGTAAGTATTAACTGAACCGGGGCGCCATCTTCTGCCGCCCGGTTGAAGAGCTCAAGAGCCTCAGGCCCGTCTCCGGCTGCAATCACGTTCATTCCCCACCGGCTCAGGATTTCGGTGAGCAGCCGGCGATTGGTCGCATTATCATCCACCACCAAGGTGCGAACTCCTTCAAGCGAAACTGTATCCGCGGCCCGGGACGGAGCTGGCTTCGAGACCACGCCAACCTCGGCTGTAAAATGAAACATACTGCCGCGGCCTTCTTCGCTCTCTACCCAGATCCTGCCGCCCATCATGCTCACCAGGCGCGACGAGATGGTCAGGCCGAGGCCGGTCCCGCCGTACTTCCGGGTCATTGAGCCGTCTGCTTGCGCAAACGCTTCAAAGATGAGACTGCGCTTCGCAGCGGGAATGCCGATTCCGGTGTCGCGTACGACGTAATGAAGCCGCGCGCGATCCGCAGCCTGGCTCTCCAATGCCAGTGATGCGACCACTTCACCCTGCTGTGTGAATTTTACGGCGTTGCCGATGAGATTCGTGAGCACCTGCCGTATCCGTGTAGGATCGCCGAGCACCGTCGCCGGCACTTCGGGGCGCACGTCGCAAACAAGCTCGATCCCTTTTTCATACGCTCGCAGGGCGAACGACCGGATGGTATCCTCGATGCTGAGCCGGGGGTCGAAGGCGATTGAATCGAGATCCAGCTTACCCGCTTCAATCTTTGAGAAATCCAAAATGTCATTGATGACGGTGAGCAAGCTGTCAGCAGAGGTCCGGGCCATTGTGAGGTAGTCCCGCTGCTCGGCAGATAGATTCGTGTCAAGCGCCAGCTCGACCATGCCGATGATGCCATTCATGGGCGTGCGGATTTCGTGACTCATGTTGGCCAGGAACTCACTCTTGGCCCGGTTCGCGGCCTCAGCCCCTTCTTTCGCCTTGCGCAACTCCGCTTCCTCTTGTTTGAGCCGGGTGATGTCCCGGGATATGCCGAAGGTCCCAATCACCTGCCCGCGCTGATTGTAGCGAGGCATCTTGGTGGTGGTTACCCAGGTATCGGGCCGGTCCGGCCAAGTTTCCCGCTCTTCTTTGTTGACGATAGGCTCGCCGGTCTCCACGATGCGCCGCTCGTCTGCCAGCGCCTCGCGC
Organism: Terriglobia bacterium; assembly: GCA_030040995.1. Classification (GTDB taxonomy): domain Bacteria; phylum Acidobacteriota; class Terriglobia; order UBA7540; family UBA7540; genus JASHON01. The sequence goes on from JASHOS010000053.1 coordinate 64,985, forward strand.
GCATGTTCTTCAGTTTGGAAGTCTGCGTCGGTTTTCCCCAGCGCCTCCGATGGGCTTTGGAGACCCATCTTGCGGGCAACGGTCTGGTTGATGTGGATGAAGCGGCTTTGCGTGTCTTTGAAATAAATTGCGTCGGGAATGTTATCCATGAGCGCATCGAGAAGGGCACTCTTTTCTCGGATCACTTCTTCGAACCGCTTGCGTTCCGTCACATCGCGGAATCCCCAGACCCGTCCGACGCATCTTCCCCGAACGCGTTCAGGCTCTGAGTGGCGCTCGAATACCCGGCCATCCTTGAATTCCAGTACATCGTCGCTCTGCGCTTCCGGACTGAACATCAACTCGCGCACTTTGAGCAGGAAGCCCGGACCGTCTTTAAGCTGCCCTGAACTCCATTGCAGGATCTGGTCATGATCTCGTATTGACATCACTGCTTGGGGAATGAGCCACATCTGTCCGAATCTTTGATTGGCCATCACAACTTCGCCGCGCGAGCTCGTCACAAGAATGCCGTCGCCCGTGGATTCGAACGTAGCGCGAATCGTTTCCGTCTGGTCCTGAACGCGGCGGCGCAAAACTCCCACCCACCAAAGCACCAACAGCACGACGAGGCCCAGCAGCGCAAGAACGAGATACGCCCTTCGCAAAGTCCACCAAGAGGCTTTTCGGAGCACCACGATGTTCTGCATATTGCCAAAGCGGACCTTGAATGACGTTGTTTGTCCGGTCATGTCGGCATCTGACACGCACACGCCGGTCACTTCCAGAAGGCTTCCGTCGCGAAGAGACGGCAAGCTTGGATTCGAAAGCAGATCCCTGGAGGCGGCCGTGAATATGGTGGCGCCCTGCTGCAGGACAAGAAGTTCTTCTTCCGGAGTCCTGGCCGTGTGCATCAGCCGGCCCTGAATCCTGACGAGCGTCGAATCATACGCCCCGGTTAGGGCTTGCGACGCCGGAATGAGAGGGGGCCGATGCATCGGTCCCGACCCTCTCACTCTCACGCTCGCGTTTTGGAGCGCCGGATGATTTTCCACCACACCGGGAAAACCAACCACGTCCACGAGGTCCCCGGACCGGAGGGGATTCTGCTGGTCAGTTTGCACGTAGATGCTGCCCGTGCTGTCCGCGACGTAGAGGAAGTGGTCCACCGAATCGAGTGTGACAACACCGCGAACATGGACTCGATGTTCTGATACACCCCCAAACGTAAATCGCCGAAGGCTGTCTATGGCTCGCAGCGGCAAAGCAAAGGGATGAGCCGGGCCCGGCACGATCACGCGCACTTGGCTGAGGTCTGGCACGTACAGGGTAATACCGATCAGTTCATTCTGGGCATTAAAGATGGACCCGCAGGCTCCGTTAATCGCTACCTCTGAATCGACCAGTTCCGACGGAACGGTCAATTTCGACTGCGGAAACTGAGCCGTAATCGACCCTCCCGGAATCGCCAGGAGGAGCACGAGGGAGTTACTCTGGATGCGGGCAGAGCGGACGATACCCTCAACTTCCACCCATTGGCTATCCTCGCGGGTCGAAGCCATTTCCCCGAATGACACCTTGCGCGCCACTGGCAATGGAGCACTGCTAATCGCCCGCCACTGGGGCTTACCAATTTGCGGAGCGAAGTCCGGTTGCTCTGTGACGCCTGTGATCTCGAGCCGTTCGCCAGGGTGTAGGCTCGGAGATGCTATGGCAGGCAGGTTGACCCAGATGCCACCGCTCGAATCTTGCACGAACAGACCGGACCCGGGCACTGCAGGATCGTAGTAAGTAATGACAGCCTTGATATCTACGGGATATCCTCTCACCGCCTCCGCGCGGGTCAATCTTCGAATCTGGATGGTTCTCCTGAGAACGGGCATGCCGCTCGCCGATCGCGGCTTGGCTGGCGGTCCGGAGAATTGGCTTCCCAACGCTGCGGACGCGAAGCTTGCTGAAGTAAGGAAAGTGAGGAGGGAGATAAACGTGAAAGTCGCTTCGATGGGTCGAAGCCCTGGAGCTCCGCGCAGAAAGCGAATTCTCATTGCGGAAATTCGCATAACCCAGGACGGCTCCTCTTTGACGACTCTATATAGTGCCCGGCAAATCAGGTCCCAAAACTGATTCAGATCGACTAGTTAATTATATGTTAATTAGTGATGGGTAAACAAGAACATTATGAGTTTGCTGGTAATGACTCGGTTTTGGGCTCGTAGCGGCGGGTTTACCTCGCCATAATGGCGGCATAAAGCCGCCTCTACGCGCCCGAAAGCGAGGTATCACGCTGGCAGGTAACCTTTGTAAAATGCGAGAGGGCGTTTCTGCGTGGCTTATCCTACTCGTGCGAAGTTCCGATCCCGAACAACGCTTGATCGCGTGCTGTCGCGCTTCGGCCTTGCTTCCCGGACGGAAGCGCGAACCGCGATCCGGCAAGGCCGTCTGAAGGTTAACGGGCTCATAGCCCGCGACCCTGATTTGTGGGTTGATCCCGCTAGCGATGTTATCCAGCTCGATGGGCAGCGGGTGAAGCCCGCGCGGAAAATCTACTTACTTTTTTATAAGCCCAAGGGGGTCATTACCAGTCACGGTGATCCGCAAGGACGCAAGACCGTCTACGCATTTCTTGGCGATGCCGGGAAATGGATCTTTCCGGTGGGCCGCCTCGATAAAGATACGTCAGGACTGCTCTTATTAACGAATGACACCGCCTTCGCCGGCTTTGTGACGCGCCCTGAATCGCGGGTGTCTAAGACTTATCGAGTTAAGACAAGCGGGCTGATGCCGGACGAGGCCGTTTCCCGGCTTAATTCCGGAATCCAGATGAAACGCGGGGATCGGGCTAATCCGCTGAGGGTGCGCCGCCTTGAGGACCGCGGCAAATATACTTGGCTGGAGGTCATCCTCACGGAAGGCAAAAACCGCGAGGTCCGCCGCATGGTCGAAGCCGCCGGGTTCAAAGTACTAAAGCTGGTGCGAACGGGAATCGGGGCATTAACGCTCGAAGGCCTGGAAGTAGGAAAGTGGCGGAAGCTGAGCTCGCTCGAAGTCAGTAGCCTCAGGCGTGGAGCGTAGCGTGGGGTCCCGTTCAGTTCTTGACCAACCCCCTCACCTCGCTCACTACGCTCGCCACCTTCCCCGCCAAAAGGGGCGAGGGAATTGTCAAAGGTTAAGCGGTCCAGACGTTAAGTGAATTCAAGACTCAAAGAGCGATTGCACAAATTGCCTGGGATCAAATGGAACAAGGTCGTCGACGTTCTCACCAATGCCGACAAACTGAATGGGCAATCGCAACTCCTGCGCGATGGCAACGACCACGCCGCCCTTAGCGGTGCCATCAAGCTTCGTCAGGATGATTCCTGTTGCTCCCGCTCGCTCTGTGAATTGACGTGCCTGCACCAGCCCGTTTTGTCCGGTGGTGGCATCAATGACGAGGAGGACTTGATGCGGAGCGCCGGCGACTTCCCGCGACGCAACACGGCACATCTTCTCCAACTCCGACATCAGGTTATGTTTTGTGTGTAGACGGCCGGCTGTGTCCACAATCACGGGATCGTCCTTGAATTTCTTGGCGGCTGCGAGCGAGTCGAAAACCACCGCCGAAGGGTCGGCGCCTGGCTTTTGTTTGACCATCTGGATGCCGATGCGCGCCGCCCAAATCTCAAGCTGCTCGACAGCCGCAGCTCGAAACGTGTCTGCGGCACATAGCAAAGGATGACGGCCCTGCGCGAGGTAAAGGTTGGCCAACTTGGCGATGCTGGTGGTCTTGCCCACGCCGTTGACGCCTACCACAAAGATGACTTCAGGAAGCCCTTCGGGCGGCCGTTTCACTGGCGGTCGCTTGGTAATGTCGCTTTCGAGCGCCTCCAGAATCTGTTGCTCAACTTCTCCGCGAAGCTGCTTTGCAGCTATAAACTGACGGCGATCGGTCCGCGCACGCAAATTAGCGAGAATGCTGCGCGCTGTCTTGACGCCCAGGTCGGCCGCAATGAGGGTTGCTTCCAAATCGTCCAGCGTAGCTGGGTCAACGGTCTCCTTTCCTTCAGTAATTCCCTCGATTCGCTCTACAAGCTGCGTCTTAGTGGAGGCTAACGCGCCTTTTAGGCGGTCGAACAAGCCTTTCTTTTGTTCCTGAGGGCCAAAAAGGGTCTGAACCATAGCTCGATTGTAACCTGAAGGGACCGCGGAGTTAAATTTAAGACCCTTGGTTGCGGCAGGAGAGAGGGTACAACAACGGAAGAGGAACAAAAATAGAAACGGGCTGGCACCGGATTTGCACGCCCGCATAAAGGAGGGGGGGACAAATGCAGGACGCGATACGGCACCAGCCCATCTGTTAGGAAGTCAGCATTCGCTTCACGTTGCCCTTGCTGCTCCGTGCAACTCCGGCGCGCCCGCGCCACGCTATGCTAACCCGGTTCAGGGTGTTAAAGCCCCCTAATTTTGTAATCCCGGTTGACTTCCAAAAAGCTAATGTACACCACGAAAAAACAAACTTCAAGCAAAATAAATGAAAATTTGAAAGTCGCATTTTGAATTATGAAATTATTCGTCTCCCGTCCGCTCTTTTAACGCTGAACGTGTCCCATACTTTTGCTGGATGCGGGGAGTTGATCGCGACGGTGCTCAAGCAGGCGGAGATTGAGCGGCAGTGAATTGAAACCTTGGCCAATGACCTTTCTCACGATTGCAGTGGCTAGGGCCGCTTTGGCGCCAGGTCTCCGCTCTGCGAAGAGCCGTGTACTCAGTTAATAGTTTATAATTATTCTGCTTGCGTTTTCACAATCTTGGCCTGCCCGGATCCTGATCCGCGCCGGCATCATGGGAGGACAAATGTATCCTGAAGAAATTGTGCGACCGATGCGCGAGGAGCTCACGCAAATTGGCTTTCGGGAAATGAGGAGCCCCGATGAAGTGGACGCGGTGCTTGGAAAGGCGAAGGGTACCACCCTGGTCTTTGTAAATTCAATTTGCGGCTGTGCGGCGGGAAAAGCACGTCCCGGGGTCGCGCTGGCGCTGCGCCATCCGGTGCGGCCGGACCTGCTAACAACCGTATTCGCTGGGCAGGACCAGGAAGCTACCGCAGCGGCGCGCGGTTACTTTGCTGAGTACGAGCCCTCTTCTCCTTCAATTGCGCTGTTACGCGACGGAAAGGCTGTATTTATGCTGGAACGGCGCCAAATTGAGGGGCGGATGGCCGACGAGATTGCTGCGGATCTGGAGCAGGCTTTTGACCGGCACTGCGCGCCGTTGAGCGCTCGCGCAACTTAGGTGCAGGAACAATTCTCGATGAGCAATTTCGCAACGGCCATGCCTTCGGAGAGTGTCTCTACGCCCATCCGGGTACGCTACGCTGAGACGGACCAAATGGGAGTAGTGTATTACGCAAACTACCTGGTGTGGTTTGAAATCGGCAGAACCGATTTCTGCCGGCGCCGCGGCTTTGCCTACCGGGAGATGGAATCCGAGGACGGTCTCTTCATTATGGTGGCTGAAGCGCGTTGCCGCTACAAAGCGCCGGCGCGATACGACGACGACATCGAGGTACGCACTTCTCTTCGCGAGGTGCGGAAGCGGGTCTTGACCTTTGCTTACGAGGTTTATCGCCAGCCGGGCGAGGAGTTGCTTGCAGAGGGTGACACGGTGCACGTCATAACGGACCGGGCCGGCCACCCGCGGGTGCTGCCTGACAAGTATCGTGAACTATTCCTCGCCGCTAGCAGCCCGGCGGGGCGCGCTCCCTAGTGCTCCAGGGCTCTCATGCCCCGAATCACCGCGACAATCATTACTCACAACGAAGCACCTCATATTGCCCGCGCCATCAACTCCCTTCGCTGCGCGGACGAGATCATCGTGGTCGATGCAAACTCGACGGATGCAACGCCCGAGATTGCCCACGCGCTCGGAGCGAGAGTCGTGGCCCGTTCTTGGCAGGGATTTGCGGAGCAAAAGAATTTCGCCGCGGGAATGGCCCAGAATGATTGGGTTCTGAGCCTTGATGCCGATGAAGAGTTGGACGCGGTTGGCAGAGACAGCGTTGTGAAGTGGAAGGATTCGGTGCCTGCGTTCGCCGGGTACCGGTTTGCCCGGCAAGCGTATTATCTAGGCCGATGGATTCGCCATTCCGGGTGGTATCCCGATTACAAGCTGCGTCTGTTTGATCGCCGGCGAGGCCGCTGGCAAGGCGCTTACGTTCACGAGTCGGTCCGAGTAGACGGTGCGGCAGGGACTCTGGGTGGTAAGATTCTTCACTACACCTGCGACTCTCTGAAAGAGCACCGCCAGCGCATCGAGTTCTACACCGGTCTTGCCGCCGCCCAGTTTTTGGCGGAAGGGAAAAGAGCCGGGTGGCTGCGGCGCCGCATAGCGCCGTGCTGGACGTTCGCGCAAACCTATTTCCTCAAGCTCGGTTTTCTCGACGGAATCCAGGGGTTCTGGATTGCCTTTATGGCCAGCCGTTACGTTGCTCGCAAGTACGCCAAATGGCTACGACTGGCGGCGGAAAAGCGCGCCGGCTGAAAGCGCGGAGTTGTACCGCAGCGTTCGCTAATCCTTTTGGGGCTTTACAGGCTGGGAGAACCCTCGGAACTGTCATCCTGAGGAATTCCGCTGCGCGGGACGACGAAGGATCTCTGTATTTACTTGGTTTCACAAATACCGGGATTCTTCGCTGCGCTCGGCATGACATGCCCGGCGCCTTTTTCCGCAGCCTGCTTCAGCCGCTGAGGACCTCCTACTCTCTCTACCGGCTTGGCCGCGAACCCCTAAAGAAAGGCCGCAGACTTCGAAAGGCACGAAGTCTGCGCTACCCCGCTCTCCCGAGGGAGAGGGCAACGGCTTCCAGCAAGTTTGGTTACGGCGGGGCCGCGCTGCGCGACGATGCTCAACATCATCCACCTCGACACAGGAAAGGAGATGCGGGGCGGCCAGTGGCAAATCCTGACGCTCGCGAAAGAACTTCGCAAGCGCGGCCATCAGCAAGTGATTGTCTGCCCGGGCGGTTGCCCACTCGAAGAAGAGGCACAGCGGGAGGCATTTGACACGCTGGCGCTTCCGCGACGCACTCCTTCGGATGCTGGTGGAATATTGAAGTTGCGACGCCTGCTGCGCTCGCGTGCAACCGATGTCATTCACGCCCACGATGGCAGAGGGCAGGCCCTTGCCGCGATGGCTTCGGCGGGCTTGCCTCTCCGGAGAATTGCGAGCCGCAGAGTCGCTTTTGTTCCAGCGCGCCGCTGGACTCACCGGCTCAAATACAATCTCACCTGCGATGGCATTATCGCTGTCTCCGAGTACGTGAGGAAATTGTTGATAAAGTCAGGCGTGAATCCGGAAAAGATTGCCGTCGTCCCCGATGGCATCGACTTCCCTGCCCTGCTTCCGGGCGATACCGAAAGAGAAGAGCTTCGGAAGAATTGGCACCTTGGTAGCCGGGATTTCATAATTGGACACGTTGGCGCTTTTACGGAAGAAAAAGGACAGGAAATTGCGATCCAAGCGGTGAATCTTGTAGCGCGGACACGCCGTCCCGTGAGATTGCTTCTGGCCGGGGAAGGGCCGCTACGCAAGACCCTTGAGAGCCGCTACGGGCCTTGCCAGACCAATAACGTTGTCTTTTCTGGATACGTGGCTGATCTCTCCACCTTCTTCCCTTGCCTGGATTTGTTCGTCATGCCTTCGCAGCAGGAAGGCCTGGGCTCTTCAGCCTTGCTCGCCATGGCGTATGGACTACCTGTCATAGCCAGCCGAACCGGCGGACTGCCGGAGATTGTTGAAGACGGAAAGACGGGTTGGCTCTTTGAGCCTGGCTCTCCCCAGCGGCTGGCGCATACAATTCAAAATGCGATCGCTGCTGGAGACGTGTTGAAAACCATGGGGCGCAGCGCACGGGAAAGGGCCCGGCAGTTTACCAATGATATAATGGCGGCCAGAACTGAGAGTTTCTATTACCGCGTTCTCAAAGGCGACGGCGTGTAGCGCCGACCTTCAGGTCGGCATTTGACCAGATGCCGGTCCCGCCGAGCGGGACCGGCGCTACAAGGGAGTAGCGAGGTAGCGCAGAGTTCCCCGTTTTTTGGAAACTCTGCGCTACCTCTGCTTCGAACTTTGACTTCACTTTCCTTTCCTACGCTCTATCTGATTGCCGGGCTCTTCGGAGTGATTTTCGGCAGCTTCTTAAATGTATGCATTGTCCGTCTTCCCCGGCGCGAATCCATCGTGCGACCAGCTTCTCACTGCCCCTCGTGCCTTAAGCCGATTCGCTGGTATGACAATATTCCCGTCCTAAGTTATTTGATTCTTGGGGGCAAATGCCGGTTCTGCCGATGCAAAATCTCGTTGCTTTATCCTCTGGTTGAAATCATAACGGCTTGTATTTTCGCTCTGGCTGTTGCCGAAAGCACCTCACTAGGGGCATTCCTAAAGGTTGCCGCCTTCGCGATGCTCATGATTGTGCTGATTTTTACGGATTTCCGGGATCGACTGCTCCCTCATTCAGTCACAATCTTTGGCATCGTGTTGGGCTTGGCATTGAGTTTCGCAATTCCCGTAACCGATCCTCTATTGGAATGGGTGTTTGGCAGGATGGGCATGACCCTGCCGGCACCGCTGTCGTCATTCTTGGGAGCAGTATCGGGCGGAGTGTTTGGCGCTGGTCTGTTATATGGGGTCGCGTGGCTTCTAAGACGCGCTGGCAATCCATCGAAGGAATATTTGGGATTTGGCGACGTGATGCTGATGTTTCTGGTGGGCGTCTTTTGGGGAATCCCGTTAACATACCTCACCATTCTTCTCGGTTCGCTGGTGGGCACGCTGGTTGCAGTTGTATTTATTCTGTTCAACAGGAAGTTTCGAAACTACTCGTGGCCTTATGGCAGTTTTCTAGGAGCCGCCGCCATTTACGTTTCACTCGGCGGGCAGACGCTTCTGCTGTGGTATTTGAGTTGGCGAGGCTTCCACTGAGGAGGGGCATTGCAGCAACACCGCTAGCGTAGTGCCGGAGTTCATGCGAGGCGGAGTAGCGCGGACCTCCACTTTGAGGTCCGCGGCTTGTCCGTCGGGTGAGCGAAAAGCCGCAGTGGTAGCCTCGACGAATTTGTTTTTTGAATTCGTCGTGGGTCTGTGCGGGGGAAGCCCGCGGCGAGAGAAAGCGCTCGCCGTGGCTACCATTTTCGGGCCTCTTTCGGTCGGATTTTGGCTAATTTTCCATACCGAAACCATACCGAAGCCACGGCGAAACCAACTTTCCCTGCAAGCTGCTGTCTTTAAATCGGGTTATTCGACATCGCCCATTTTCGTCAAATAACCGACTTGTTTTTAGCAACTTATGTGCAAGTGGCACACACAAAATTTGGTTTCGTTTGGTTTCATTACTCTAATAGTAATTTAGAATCAATAACTTACAAGGATGAACCGATGGCATAGGGGGCTGTTTTCTGGCTTTGCGATTCGCTGGCTATAACTAACTCTAGTTTTATCTGCGATTTCTCACAACTCGCCGCTCTGGCTGCTGTGGGCGGCAGCTTTTTGCTGCGCGAACAGCAGCCAAAATTCTTCGGTCGATCTGGCAGAAACAATTTCTTCGATCATTGGTGCTCCTCGTGCAAAATCATGGCAGCGCGAGGGATGCTGAAATGCCGGCGCCCGGCGCAACTGTTCGCCCGGCCATGAAGGCGCGGGCGCCGAAGCGATCCACCAGTGACAGATTAGCGGTTTCGAGTGAGACGGTGGCGATGGGTGAGACGCGTGAAGCGATTTTTTGCACGGTGCGGCGGGGCCGTAACCCAAGAATCGAGAGTTGTCATTCGGGATTCCGAACAATCGCCGGCGCACCTTATCCATAAAATTGCCGCGTGCCGGAAACTTAGGGGGAAATCGAAAACGGAGGTCCGCACCACTCGAGTTTTCTCTGATTACTGACCACTCATCACTGCCTTATTCGTAGCGGAGCGCGACCAGCGGATCCACTTGCGCGGCCCGCTTGGCTGGCAGCCAACATGCCATTAGCCCCGCCGCGACGGTGACGACAATGACGACCACGAAGGTCAGCGGATCCCTGGCCGAGACTCCCCAAACCTGGCTCGCTATGAGGCGGGTAAGGGCGAGGCTTGCCAACACACCAAGGGCTACTCCAGCCGCAATCAGAGTGAATCCGTCAGCTACGACCATTTTCAAGATGGCGCTTGGCCGGGCTCCTAGCGCCATCCGTACTCCTATTTCGTGGGTCCGCAGGAATACGGAGTAAGACATTAGATTGAACACGCCGATGGTAATCAATACCAAGCCGATCCCAGCGAGCGTCCCCAGAGTGAATAGATCGAATCTTGGCGCCACGTACCAAATTTCAACCTTAGTTTCTAAAGTGCCTGAACGACCTAGTGTGAGGCCACGGTGGACAAACCAGGCTTGCCGGCGAAGGCCCATCCGTACTGAACCCGTGCCTGTTGCGGTTCTGACGAGGATCCCGCCCCCGATTCGAAGTTCCGGCATGGTGTATGGAACAAATGCCTCCGGTATCGGCGAATTCGTCAGGCTACGATTATTCCTTGTGTCAGCGACGACTCCAATGATTTCAAAGTCAGCATATTTCGGTGTTTGGGGCCTTTGCTCGGAGAGGGTGAATTTAAGCGTCCGGCCAATCGGGTCTTCCTTACCGAAGAACTTCCGACCGAGACTCTGATTGATCACGGCCACGTGCCTGCTCGAATCAACGTCGCTTTCCGAGAGCAGCCGGCCACGAACTATCTTCACTTCCAATGTCTTGAAATAGCCTTCACTACATAACGCCAACCCAGCATGCCAGGGCTCGGAATGAACTTTGCCGGGCACTTCTACCTCGCTCAGAGCTCCGGCACCGGAGGGCAGAGAACTCGATACGGCGGCAGAAATCACTCCAGGGTACGCCTCTACATACTGCAATACGGTCCGGAGCAAGGCATTTCTCTTTTCTGCGGTTTCATAGCCGGGCGGGAGGCTAAGCCCCGCATAAATCACTTTTTGCGGGTTGTAACCCAAATGGACGCTCACAACTGCGAGGAAAGTTCGCGCCATCAAGCCTGCGCCAACAAACAAGACCGTCGATAGCGCCACTTGCGCGATCACCACGCCAGCCCGAAATCTCCCGTGATGACGCGTTCCACTCACGCCTGTGTTGCCGCCTGCCAACGTTCCCTGAAGGTTACCACGCGCGACATGAAGGGCGGGCGCTAAGCCACAAAGCAGCGTCGTCAACACGGTTACAGCCACAGCGAATGCTACCACCGCCGTGCTTAACGTGATCGCCCTTACAGCCGGGGGAAAAGGGGGGGAAGCAAGCAAGGCGATGACAACCTTCAGGCCGCCATACGCGAGTAGCCAGCCAAGCACAGCGCCCGCAGCTGCCACTACGAAACTCTCCACCAAGACCTGCCGAACCAGTTGGCTGCGAGTCGCACCGAGCGCGGCCCGGATGGCAATCTCCTTTTCGCGCGCCGTCGTCCGGGCGAGTAACAAGCTCGCAACATTGCTGCAGGCGATTAAGAGTAGCATCATGACCGCCGCGAAAAGCGGATAGAGCACACCCTTGACGGGACCGAGAAACAAGCCGTAGTTCCCGGTCAAAACTTTAAATCGACGTGGAAAATCTCGTGGATGAAGTTTGGAGAGCCCCCGGGCGATGACGGTCAGATCTGCTGCCGCCTGTTCGAGGCTGACTCCGGGTTTGCGGACTCCGATAGGGTAGAGGCCTGGTTGTTGGCCGCTGTTTTCTTGACGGAGAGGTAGCCAAAAACCTCCTGTGCCGAAGTATGATGTGAATCGGGGGGGCATGATTCCCACAAGGGTCGTTGGTTCACCGTTCAAGTCCAGAGTGGTTCCCAGGAGTTTCGGGTCGCCGTTGAATCTGCTCATCCACAAACTGTAACTCATGACAAACACAGGAGGTGAACCAGGCGCCCCATCCGCCGCTGTAATAGGACGGCCAAGAAGCAGCTTTACACCAAGCACGCGAAAAGTATTGGTCGTTACGATCGATCCGTGGAACATTTCCGTTCCCGCCCTACTGGCATAGCGGACGCCCAACGTTCCTGTCTCGCCGATAACATCTTCAAACACGTGGTTTTGTTGCTGGAATGCGAGGAACTCCCGAAGTGGGAACGCACCAATGTCGCTTCCGCCCGCCGGATCAAGGTTGTGTATGCTGAAGCTCGTATATCGGCTGGCGTTCTTGTAAGGCAAATGCGGAAGCAGGAGGTGATCGAGGGCGCTGAAGATCAGAGTTGCCGAGCCGATTCCCAATGCCAAGGCAAAAATGGCTAGGAGGGCGAAATGCCGGTCCTTATGGAGCATTCGAAGTGCAAATCGTATGTCGCGGAAGAAGCTGCGCAAGTGATTCTCCCAATGGACGTCCCGGCATTCTTCTTTCACTTGATCAAGTCCTCCAAACTCCAGCCGCGCGCGGCGGCGGGCTTCTTCCGGCGTCATGCCGGTCGCGACGTAATCGGCAGTTTGCTGCTCCAGGTGAAACCGGAGTTCTTTATCGAGCTGCTTTTCAGTTCGCGCTCTCCGAAACAGTCTCTGATACCAGCGCATGTTCGCTCCCAACGGTTGGCCCCAGTATCGCCGGGCGGCTTGCAGCCTCAACCCAACGGCGCTGTCATTCTGAGCGAGCGCAGCGAGCGAAGAATCCCTGCATTCCTTCGGACTCAGCAAAATACGGGGATTCTTCGCTTGCGCTCTGCATGACACACGCGAGTATGTCATGCCCCAGATTGGCAGCCGCCAGGCTGTGGACGCTCAGAATGACAGGCTCCAAATCCTTGCTAAGAAAACAAGAAATCATGACTTGGCAATGCGGCGTTCGTGTCTCAGCGCTGCGGCTTGCCCGCTGGGTTAAAAGTACTGGTAGCCACGGTCAACCCGTCTTTGGTTGGCCGTGGGCTGTTCTCCGGGCCAAAAGGCCCGCGGCGAGAGAAAGCGCTCGCCGTGGCTACCCCGGACCGTCGTCTGCTCGTCACTCGTCACCGCCTTATTCATGCCTCAGAGCGATCATCGGGTCGACTCTCGCTGCTCGACGCGCAGGGATGTAGCATGCGAGCAACGCCGTGCTGGTAAGAATCAGTAAAGCGACAAGAAACGTGAGCGGATCGGTGGGCCTAACACCATAAAGTAAGCTCGACAAGAACCTTGTCAGTCCGAGGGCTCCCAATAACCCGATTCCTAAGCCTGCCAGCGTCACCCAGAGTCCCTGACCCATTACGAGCGAGAGCACATGTCTTTTCTGTGCTCCTAGCGCCATTCGGATACCGATTTCACTGGTGCGCCGCGCTACCGCATACGACATGACGCCATAAAGGCCAATGCAGGCGAGCGCCAACGCGATAACTCCGAAAAAGATCGAGAGCGTAGACATCATTTTTTCCTGGTCGAGCGACTGATCGACCTGCTCGGCCAGGGTCTTCACATCCAGAGCCCTCAGCGACGGGTCGATACTCCGTAGGATGGAGCGCACTTCAGGCACGACGCTCAAGGGGGCGATGGCGGTCCTGACTTCAAAAGTGGTCTCCATAGGGATTGGCGGGAGCTGAGGGATGTAGAGATAAGCGGTGGGCGGGATCGTCTCTCTCAGGCTGGTGTACTTTGCGTCGCCGGTGACGCCGATAATTTCGTACCCGCGTTTGCCACTCCACGGCCCCAGCCGGAAATGCTTCCCGAGTGGACTCTGGTTGCCAAAGAAGCGGCGGGCCATCGTTTCGTTAATCAGCGCTACCGGAGAAGAACCGGAATTGTCCTCTGGGCCGAAGTTGCGGCCGGCCAGCAGCGGTGTGCCCAAAGTCTTAAAGAAGTTTGGGCCTACCGCATTGAGGTAAACATCCACGGACTCGCCCGGCTGCGCCGTGTAGCCTTCTACAGACCTCACGTAGTTGTCCCAGCCGCCGCCGCTGATGGGGGTCAGGAAAGAAAAGCTCGCCGAGCGGACGCCTGGCGCCTGCTGGATTCGTTCCAGCACGTCCCGACGGAGTTGAGTCGCGCGCTCTGCCTTGTAGCCTGCCTTCGACGGGTCCAGCCCAAAAAGCAAAACGTGGCCGCGGTTGAATCCGGGATTGAGCGTTTCGAGGTTGCGGAGCGTGCCAACCAGCAGGCCGGCGCCGACAACGACGGCGAGCGACAATGCGACTTGTGCCATCACCAGCACGCCGCCCAAGTTGCCCGGGCCCGACGCGGCGCGAAACCAGCCCGTAATGGAGGCGCCGGAACTTCCTCGCGTCACGCGCAATGCGGGCGCAAGGCCGAAAGCTACCCCCGTGCCGAGAGCCAGAAGCATTGTGAAACCGAGCACGAGGAGGTCGGGATGAACATTCAATGTCACCCGGCCGGAGCTGTTCGCCATGTTCGACATGAGGGCGACAAGAACCGGGCTTCCCCAGAAGGCAAAGATCAAGCCGAAAGCGCCGCCGATGATAGCCAGGAGAGTGCTTTCGGTGAGTAGTTGCCGCACCAACCGGCGGCGCCGGGCACCCACCGCAAGCCGGAGAGCAATTTCCCGCTGCCGGGTGCTGGCGCGTGCCAGCAGCAAGTTCGCAACGTTCGTACAGGCGATGACCAGCACCAGTACAACCATGCCCATCAGCAGAAGTAGCGGCCGCGAAAATTCCGTGCGTAGATAATTGGCGCCTCGTGCCGCCGGCAGAAGGACGATGTGGTGGGTGAAGAAGTCACGACGGTCTTGCAGGGACCACTTCGAAATGTCACGTTGACGCTGGATCTCCTGGTAAAGAATGTCGAGGCTCGCGCGGGCTTGCCTGACGGAAACTCCGGGCTTCAGACGTGCGATCAAACTGAGCCAATTCGTATCGATTTGCGCAAGCCGGTTTCCTCCCGGCAGTGCCTCGGGTTGCATGGAGACGGGAACCCAAAAGTTGTATACCTGCCCCGGATCGACACCGCTGAAGTGGGGCGGCGCTACGCCTATAATGGTGAAGGTTGTCTGCTGAATCACAAGCTTCTTCCCCAAGACGTCAGGATTGCGTCCAAACCTTCGAGTCCAAAAGGCAAAGCTGATAACGGCGACCGGATTGGCGCCGG
>JASHOS010000054.1 GCA_030040995.1 Terriglobia bacterium
TGCCACCCAAACAAGCAGAAAACATTAAAATTACCGAACGAAGCTGTTATGTTATTGAAAACAAAGGCACGAATATTAGAAAAGTGCCCTAAGCCGTTATGTTTATGAAAACAATAAACTTACCTCGATATTTCTGGCAAGTATCTGGAACCAAATCACTTATCTGCTGTTAGTATTGGCTCGCGGGCGGCGTGTGCGGCGCTGGCAGCGAGGGCAAAAATGGCTGCTGCGCCCGCAAACGGTTATGCGGCGGATGGGTGCTTTACACCTCGGGCACGGCTTGCCTGTTTTTTGATAGACGCGCAGTTTCGGCAGGAAATTGCCAGGCCGGCCTTCAATATCGATATAATCCCTAAAGCTTGTTCCCTGAAGGGCAACAGCCTGACGGAGCACCCGCCGGACTGCCCGCAGCAGGGCGCGGGCTCCACGCTCGCTCACACGATCAGCCTGGGTCTGGGGGTGAATGCGGGCTTCGAAGAGCGACTCATCGGCATAAATATTGCCCAGTCCGGCAAGCATCCGCTGATTCAGGAGCCAGCCTTTGATGGCGCCCCGGCGGCGCAACGCATCCCGAAACTCTTTCTCCGTCACATCGAGCGCATCCGGCCCGAGCGAGCCAAACACCTTCTCCAGGTCTTCGCGCGTACAATAGCGAAGCCTGCCAAACCGGCGGGAATCGCGAAAGCGGATTTCATTGGGGCCATCATTCAGAACCATCCTGACGTGGGTGTGGGGCAGCAATGGAGCGTCGCGCCGGATCACCACTACCTGGCCGGTCATTCCCAGCCGAATCAAAAGGCAGTCCCCCTGGGTCGCTCCGTTTGTTGCAAGGTAAACCGCCAGAGCCTTTCCTTTTCGCCGCAGCGCAGCGATGCCGCGCCCGATCAGATGCTCGCGCAAATGCGCTGGCTGGCCCGTAATCACCCCAGCGTTAAGAATCTCCACGCCCGTAATGCGGCATCCCAGGGCGCGTTGCTCGAGCCCGCGGAGCACCGTCTCTACTTCCGGAAGCTCAGGCATGTCCCTTCCTCTGAATAAGCGCGAAAAGCTGGGGTTTGTAGCGCCGGGCTCGAGCCCGGCAACTGCCGACCTAAAGGGTGGCGCTACAGGATGTCAAGGGCGAAGCCCATGGCTGGCTCGCCTGGGGCGCCGGGTGGAAAATCAGGTAGTGGGTCAGTTTGGACTTGTAGCGGCGAGTTTACCTCGCCAGATGGCGGAATGAAGCCGCCTCTACATCAAACTGACCCACTACGGAAAATCAGAAGGGGTTGAAATCATCCGTAACTTCGGGCGAAGGAGGAGGCTCGGGAGAAGATTCCGGAACGGCGGGGAAGTGATCCGGCGGGGACGTAGTGGTGTAGTCCGATGTTCCTGAGGCGGCGCGTTGAGAATCGGCTTTCGACCCAAGCATTTTCATGTCCCGCGCGACGATTTCAAAGGCAGTGCGTTTGTTCCCGCTTTGGTCTTCCCATTGGCGGCTTCGGATACTGCCTTCGATATAGACCAGCTTTCCCTTGGTCAAATATTCACCGCAAATTTCGGCGAGCTTGTTCCAGGCGACAATGTTGTGCCACTCGGTTCGCTTCTGCTGTTCCCCGGCGCGGTCCTTATAGACCTCGTCGGTGGCCACGCTAAACTTGGCTACCGGGGATCCATTATTCGTATATTTCACTTCGGGATCTTTGCCCAAGCGTCCGACAAGTATCACTTTGTTGATTGAGCCTGACATAGGGCCCTCGCATTTATCTTTTTCTGTTCGGCGGCGCAGCAGCGGTTCCCTGCCGCCATAAGTTCCCACTGGCGAGATAACTCGCCTACTCTCGCGCGTCCGCTCTCAGACTGCGCAGCCGCTGGCTTGCCAAATCTTTCTCGTGTGACTGCGGGTACTTGCGAATGACCGTCTCAAGGTCACGCTCGGCTGCTGCCCTCTGTCCCGTAGCCAGCAAAGCATATCCCTTCTTGAGATAGGCGGCAGCCGCCTTGTTTCCGTTGGGATAAGATTGAATGCATTTGTCATAGTCCTGAATCGCGTCTTTATAGTCCTTCTGCAAATATTCCGAATCTCCCACATAAAACTGCGCATTCGAGGCAAGGTCGGTATTGCCGTAGTCCTGCAAGTACTGCTGAAAGCCTTGAATCGCCAGCTCGTACTCACCCTGGGTATAGTCGGTATAGGCCGATTGATAGAGTACCTGCGGATCAGGTACCGGGGCGGCGGAAGCAGAAGGGGGCGCATCATTGGCGCTTCCCGTGCTCGAGGCATCGTTCGCGGGCTGCGCCGGCGCCCCGGAAGGACCGCTCTGCGTGCCCCCGGGCTGATTTTGCGGTGGCGTATTAATCGTTTGCAGCATTTTTTGGGTTTGCGCAACCTGGCCGCTCAAATTGGAAATCTCGCCTTTGGCCTCATCGAGGCTTGAAGAGAGCTGCTGAACTTGGCTGGAGAGAGAATCAATCTGATTGCTGGATGACGCAAGGTGCCGTGCCTCTGCTTCCTGCATACTGGCGATGGTAGCCTTCATTGCGCTGATGTTATCGCTCGCCTGCTGCACCAAAGTCTTCAGTACCGCTGTCTGGGTCGCGACTGTATTCTGCAAGTTGCTAACTTGTTGTTGAATGTTATCCAGTTGAGTCATCATCTGGATGATTTCTTTGCTCACGCCGAACCCTGGCTGCGCGCTCGCGGCCAATAGTGCGGCGATCAGTGGAATCCAGAGCGTACGTTTCTTCACGGTCGAATCTACGTCTCCTTCCAGGGCGAGTTATCCAAGGTTTCAACCCCAACTTAAGTCTAACCTCGGAGTTTGTGCGGGTCAACCTGTGGTAAGAGACTGAGTTAACGGCGGCTGCGCAGCAAGACGGATTGCGTTCTGGCAAGACGGCGGGAGATGCACACACAATCCCCTCGGCTCTGCAGGATCTTTTGAATTGGCCAGAGATAAAGCGGCGAGAAAAAGTTGTGGCTGGGAAGGCCGAAGCCTTCCCAGCCACATTCGATTCAACTATTGCTTGGATTCAGTGCCGAACACGAGATGAGCCCGGCGGTTCTGCTGCCAGCAACTCTCAGTATGTTCTGAGCAGAACGGACGATCTTTCCCGTAAGAAATAGTCGTAATCCGGTCCGCGGAAATACCGAGGTTCACGAGGAAGTTCTTGGCTGCGTCGGCACGCCGCTGACCTAAGCCAAGGTTGTACTCTTCGCTTCCCCGCTCGTCGCAGTGCCCTTCAATCGTAAAGCTGATATCCGGGTGATCCTTGAGGAAGTCAGCATCGTGTTGCAAGGCTGTCTGCGCATCCGGACGTATGGCTGACTTATCGAAGTCAAAGAACGCGTCCTTGATGGTCTGCTCGAAGACCGTTGACTCCGACACCGTCGGAGCAGGAGGCGGCGGTGGCGGCGGTGGCGGAACGGTGACGGTGACCCGCGTGCTATCTGTTGCGGTTCCACCCGGACCCGTTGCGGTGATCGTGTAGGTCGTTGACTCGTCGGGCGTGACCGTCGTCGAGCCTTGGGCCTGCACAGAACCAACCGTTGGCTCCACATCCACCGTCGTAGCATGCGCGGAAGTCCAACTGAGCGTCGAAGACTGACCCTTTTCAATGGTACCGGGCTCTGCCGACAAGCTCACGGTGGGCGCTGCGGGTGGTGGTGGCGGGGGTGGTGGGGGCGGCGCGACAATCTTCTTCTTGTGGCAAGCGCCTGCCAGCAAAACCACTCCTATCAAACCGACTAGAACAGCGAGCACTCGTTTTCTATCTGCAATCATTTCTCCTCCTACTGAAGTCGGCGTTTCATTATCGGAATAATGACTGACTTTTAAACATCCAAGGGACATTCCCGTTCGTGCGGCGGAAGGCGTTAAGTTCCCGCTTCGCCCTCGACGGCTAATTGCAATTTAGAAAAAAGATACTAACATGAAACTCCAAGAAAACAAAACCTTTTTTTACAACTACCCCATTATACCTGGGAAAATTTGAAAATCGGGACTTAGGTTTTGGGATTCGCCGCTCCGGAACGATGATGGCAAAACCGCCGCCATTCCGAATCCTCAGTACCGACTCCCGAATCCCGGTATTCCTCAATTGGACCAGCTTGGATCCCAGTTGGCGTCGGCGGTGGTGAGCTTCCTCTGGTCCGTTCCGTTAGCAAGCATCGTCCAGATCTCTCGTCTTCCGCTACGGTTCGATTCAAATACAATATGCCGTCCGTCGGGCGCCCACCAGGGACGGTCATTACTGCCGGCGTTATGCGTCAACTGGGTAATCTGGCCTGATGCCACGTCGACCGTATAGATATCGAAAGTGCCCGTTTCCACCACGGCCCAGGTGAAGGCAATCGTCAGTCCGTTCGGCGACCAGGTCGGCGCATCCGCGTCTCCGCCTGCAGTCAGCAAGCGGCGCAGGTTCGAGCCATCCGCATTCATCATGTAAATCTGCGGTGAACCGCTCCGGTCCGAAACAAAGGCGATTTCGTTGCCGGTCTTTGGATTCCACGCTGGCCCGATGTTCGTGGTGGAAGAGGTGGGGCCGAACGTCAGCCGCTGAAGGCTTGATCCGTCGCTGTTGGCAACATAAATCTCAGGGTTGCCACCCATGCTTGAGCAAAAAGCGATCCTCTTGCCATCGGGAGACCAGGCCGGCGTAGTGTTCAAACCCCGATAGTGAGGAAACGGAACAAGGTGATGAGAGAGGAATGAGTAAACTGCGATCTCCGGATTGCCGCTGGCATAACTGGTGAATGCCAATCTGCTATCATCGGGCGACCATCGGGGCGTCAACTCGAGAGAGCCGTAGCTGGTAATGGGATGCTGGTTGAATCCATCGTAATCCATGACCCAGATTTCATCATGTCCTGTCCGGTTGCTGACGAAGGCGAGTTGCGTCATGTTAATCCCCGGAATTCCGCCGCCCAGACTCTGGATAATTTCATTGGCGAAAGTATGGGCGGTATCGCGCGTGGAAATCTCGTTGAGCGTGGCGATAAACCGCTTGCCCAAAACCTCCGGGCTCCCGGGATTTCTCACGTCGTACAGATAAGCGATTACCACCAGGTTGCCGTTGATATTCGCCGTATTTCCAAAAGCCAGAAATTGAGATGAAGCAGGTGGATCAGTCCACTGGCCGAAAACTACCTCACCCGGATTAGATGGCAGTCTGAGAGGATAGAGGCTCTTGCTCACCATCTGAAAAATGCCTGAATCTGCGAGATCGTTCCACAGCACATCGTTGAACTCACCCGTCAGGCTTGTGAGGCTAGGATCGGCTGCTTGAGCAGGAAAACTCGCCACCGCTATACGGATGGTGGCATTCCCACGGTTGACTCCGGTGCTGATCTGCCCCTGCTGCGCACGGGCCGGGCGCCCGGCAGAAACCGCTACGGCCATCGAGGCGCATGAGACCAGAATTCTAATCTTTGGAGATATGAATGTCATACTCTCACTCTATTTACTATTCGATTACAGCGCAACAAAAATCGGTAGTGAGTCAGTTTGCAGTTGTAGCGGCGAGTTTACCTCACCCAGTGGCGGCATGAAGCCGCCTCTACATCAAACTGACCCACTACGCCAAAAAATCCACATGCGCCGGTAATTCCCTACCGGTGATAATCAAAATAGAAGATAACGTGGACGCTGCCGCCGTGATACGTTCCGGGAAGCGATGGCAGAGGGTTCGATGCCAGAACGGCGCGCTCCGCAGAGCGGTCCACTTCCGGATACCCGCTCGATTCAGTAACGTGAAGACTCGTAATGGCTCCGTTACGTTGGATATCAAACTCGACGTATACCCGGCGCGCCTGCACGAGGGCAGGATTGATCAGCGAGAGCAGCCAGTTACTGCTGATGCGGTTCTTCACCGCGTCCACATACCATCCATATTCGCTCCCGAAAGCACCTCCGTTGAATACCAATTTTCCGGTCGTATTACCGACGGCAATTTGCTGGCCATAATTCATCGCCGGGGCGCCTTGCGCTCCGGTTGGGATAGCATTCGGTGGCGGCGTCATGCTTTGCTTTTGAATGCGCTTGTTGAGAAGAAGTTGCCGCTGCGGCTGAAGAACGACCGCGGGCTTCGGCTGCTTGACGCGGATCGGCGGGATCCGCTTGCTAAGGTCCTTGAATTTCGGAAGTTCGACGGCGTTTTTCGGGGGCTGGACGAGCGGCTGCGGCTGGGCCTCGTAAAGTCCTGGATTCTGGAGAACGAACCGGCTGGGCGTTACTATCGAAGGCCGGGGCAAAGGAATGCCCGGCAGACTGTTCACTGCGTTGACGCGAATGGCCCGGCCCTTCTCCGTGCCCCATCCGACATAGTGCCGGAAATGCAGGAGTGGATAAACAAGGAGAAAGGCGCCTAATGCGGCGTGGAACAGCACGGAGGCCACTAGCGAGCCACGGAGACCCTCGCGCCCTCTCAAAGCTAGCGGGAAGCTGGTGGTGGCCATAATGATTTCAGATTTTCGATTGCCGATTTTGGATTAGAATCTGCTAAATCGAAAGTCCAAAATCGGAAATCGGCACGCCGTTTCGCAGCGTCGCTCCCGGTAACGCATCACTTCGACTTCGTCCGCAAAGGTTGGGTCACCACGCTGAGATTCGTAACGTTGGCCTGTTCGAGAACGTCCATGACTTCGGCGAATACGCCGAACGGAACAGCTTCGTCCGCACGCACGTAGACGGGTGTGTTGGCATCTCCATTAAGCTTCTGCTGCACGATGGATCCCAGCGCATGGATGTTTACCGGATCATTTCCCACATAGAGGCTGTCAGCTTTATCGATGGTGATCACCACTTTCTCATTTCGCACCACCTTGACCGTCCGCGTCTTGGGAAGATTCACTTCGATCCCGGATTGAAGGATGGGCGCCGTCAGCATGAAAATGACGAGGAGCACAAGCACCACGTCAACCAAGGGCGTGATGTTGATGTCGGCGAGTGAAGTCTGAGTGGTTCCCTTTGGCGTTGTGAATGCCATAACTTCGGCCTTGCACGCGCTTCCGGCTGGCAAAACCCGGTAGTGGGTCAGTTTGATGTAGAGGCGGCTTTACGCCGCCACATGGCGAGGTAAACTCGCCGCTACAAATTCAAACTGACCCACTGCCCAAAACCCGATTTCCTTGACCGGGACTACATGAAATGGCGCTCGGTCATATTCAGAAACTGCAGCGAAAACTCGTCCAGCATGTTTCCGAAGGATCGAATCCTTTGCAGGTAATGGTTATACGCGATCACGGCAGGAATGGCGGCGAAAAGGCCCGCCGCCGTCGTGATCAAAGCCTCCGCGATTCCGGGCGCGACGCTTTGCAGAGACGCGGTGCTTGCCATTCCCAAGCCGTTGAAAGCGTCGATAATGCCCCACACCGTTCCGAAGAGGCCGATGAACGGGCAAACGCCGCCCGTGGTTGCCAGCCAATGAAGCCAGTGCTCCAACCGCGAGAGTTCGTCAGAAGAAGCAATCTGGAGAGCGCGGCGTACGGATTCAACGCTGCGGATCTTCGGTTTTCCCGGATTCTCAGAATAAACTGCCTGGCTTTCGATCTCCCGGTATCCTCCCATAAATACGCCAGAGAGCGGGCTCGCGCCCAATGCTTCGGCAGAGCTGCGGATTTCCGAAAGCTTCTTGCTGCGCTGGAAAACGCTTAGAAACTCCTGGGACTGCCGGTGCGCCAGTTTGAACGCACGACTTTTCTTAAAGATAATGGCCCAGGAAAAGATTGAGAAGAAGAGGAGAATAAAAAGGACAACCCACGGAACTAGACCGATGTTCGAAAACAGGTTCCCAAATTTCCCCAGTTCACTTTGGAACCAAAGAAGCGGAAGGTCTTCCAACTAACCTCCTTGTGGCGCAGTTTACGCTTGGCTTCATACTGAAGTTCTAACATAAGCCTTTCGCCCCGTCAATAAATCGCGCAGTCTGGTACAGCCCAGTCACATCGTATCCCCCCGGTGGGGTTGAAGTGTCTCAGTTCTGGCGGATCTTCCTTTTTCGAAAGGCGAAGGTTTTTGTTGATCTGCTTGACCAGAAGGCAGTGACGCGTTTCGCAGTTTGTGCGGCTCCTGACTACATAGCCGGAAGGCTGACGCCGAGGGCCTCGAGAATTTGCCTCTGGCGAGCGTCGGGCTGCGGCAGTTGGGTGACCGTGGTTTTTTCATCGACCGGATAATGCAGCAGGCACAGACGGGTTAACGACAATAGGGCATCGGGTAGAGTGAGGGCGTCGTCTCGGGTGTCAGTGGTCCCAAAGGCGGCCTGCAACCGCCGCTCCATCTCGCGAGTGACTTTCAGCGCCAGCATGCAGCAGAAGACATGCCCCCGCGTGCGGCTTTCCTTCCGCACCCCGACGGGCCGCACTTCCAGCAAGCCCGTCTTCAGGGTGCGAAAGTCTCGCTCCACCTTGCGGAGCGAGAGGTAACTATCATGCACTTGCTGCGCGCTCAGCTCGATCGGGGCCACGTCGGTCGTCACCACGTAGCAGCCGGCCAAGTCGAGAGCGCGGGTGATCGCCTCCTCCCTCCGCTCCCGCTTCAACTGCGTGCCTTCCAGTTTAATTTCCACCAGGCCCGTCAGCTTGTACCGCCCCACCCAGGCCGCGATCACCCGCTGTCCCGCTTCCGGCGGGCAGCGAGGATGCGTCCGCACCTGCTCGTTGCGGGCCTGAAGCTTGATTTCCAGCTTCGCCAGCTTGTCTTCCAGCCGATGCTGCTCGCGCCGGGCTTCGGACTCATTCTTGCGTAAAATATAGCGCACCCCTTCGGCTTCCACCTCGCACACCTGCTCGCTGAAAGGATTGAGCTGCAAGGTCCCTTGACCCAGCAGGCGGCGAATCTGAGGATCGGTCAAGGCGGTGATATAGCGCAGTCCGGCGTCGCTCAGCGCCTCTTTCCCCTTGCTCTTCACCATCCCCCGACCCCCATCGAAGACCAGTTCTTTCACCCCGAATTGCCCTTGCAGAATCTTGATCTGATCCGCCACCGTCGTGGGATCACTGCGATTCCCCTCGAATACCCGCACCGCCAGCGGCTCGCCTTCCTCGTCCGCCAACAGGCCACAGCTTGCCGCGCTTCCCGTCCCGGTTATACCCGTATTCCCCTAACTCGTTCTTCTCCCCTTCCAGATAACGGCTCGTCACGTCGTAGAGAAACAGCCGCGGCAGCCCAGATAACGGCGATACAGCGCCTTCTCAATGCGCTCCTGCCGCGCCGCCAGATCGTCCCGGGTGGCATACAAATCGTCCTCGTCGAACTTCCCCAGGTCCAGCACTTCGGCCACCGCCTGGTCTTCAGCCCAGCGCACCGCCGACAACCGCGAGCCCTGATGGGCGACACGGGCCCACACCAGGAACAAACCCAGCTTTGCCAGCCGGCTGTGACCCAGCACCGCCGCGATGCCCAGCCCTTCGGCCATCCGTTTGAGCACGAAGAGCAGTGCAAAGACTGGTCCCAATTGAGGGGCCAAGGAGAGATCGGCGGCCTGGTCGAATTCGCCGCGCAGCAGGCGGCGGAGCGCCTCGATGCGGGCCGCGGGCCAAGGGGAGAGGTTGGCGAGGGTGCGGTTCTTGACCTTGCCGTTCTGGCGGAAGGATTCGCGAAGCAAGAGCGCAGGCGGAGAGTTGCGGTTGGGGACGGCGGCGATATGCATGACTTCTGTATATCGCATATAACACACGATATAAAAATAAATATTAACTATACATGACTACACACGGACGCCTATAAATTAGCAAGACCTTTGGATGGAACTATCTACACCAAATTGCTACGGGGAAGATCCGTCGAAGGAGAAGAGAGATGGCTGCCTTGGTGGGGGGGACCAAGGCAGCCGCGCCCGCTTTGAATTGTAAAATGGCCGGGCTATGGGCGCTCCGGTCCCCTACTTCGATGTGGTTCGTCCGATGAGCAACGCCTTTGATTTTCGCCTCCGCTTGGCCACTCATGCCCAGCAGCACGGCATCAAGGCCGCGGCTCGTGCCTTCTCGACCACCCCGCGCACCGTGCGCCAAGGGCTCCGACGCTCTCGAGCCCAAGGCTTAAAAGGCCTGCGGGAGCATTCTCGCGCTCCCCTTCATCAACCCCATCGGACGGCGGTCGAGATGGAACAGCGCGTCGTCGAACTGCGCCGCCAACTGCCCACCTTCGGCTCTCGCCGCCTGATCCGTGAGTTTGATCTCCCCTGGGGTCACGGCGCTCTGGAACGTATCGGGCACGCTCACGGCCTGATTCAGCGCCGCCGCAAGAAGTACCAACGCAAGCAGGACCTGGCCGCCCTC
>JASHOS010000055.1 GCA_030040995.1 Terriglobia bacterium
TATAGTAACCCTTCGAATCCGTCGTCGTGGTGCGAGAGATGCTCGTGGCCGCCTGGATTGCTGTAATTTGAACTCCCGGGACCACCGCTCCGCTCGGATCCGTAACGGTGCCGGTGATCGTGCCCGTTCCTGTGGTCTGTCCGGCAAGCGTCACGGCGACGAAAAGGATCGAGGCAGAAACAGCCAGGGCCCTGAAAAGCTCCCTGCCAACATACTGGTTTCTCATAGGAATACCTCCGTCGCTCAAACTTCTTGATCGAAAGCCCCTCGATTCAGGTAGTAAATTAGTGTGAGTGTGATCTCAGAAAGGCCACGAGATCAGAGCTTACTCACTTGGTTTAATCACGGGTGGACGAGGCGAGCCGCGTTCCACACAACACCGTAACTCCGCCCGCATTGTTCATTGGGGCCGACAACAACATGAGTTCCGGCATTGTGTTCGCCGCTTCAGTAGCGCCTCTCAACAGGAGGGTTGAAACACGGGGATAATGATTCCCTTCCCTACTTTCATCGAAGACCGTCTGAAGGTCAAGTAAAAGCTTCTTAACATACTCCACACGGTCGTGCCTCAGCTTTGCACGGTCGGCGCTTTCCCCAGTCCGTCAGCGGACGGATCCGGCATCCACCGCAGCTCAAAGGCGTAGAGGTGAGTAGAGGCGGCTTTATGCCGCCATTCCGTGTGGCGGCGTAAAACCACCGCTACAATTGCGCCCGAAACTGATGGATCACAATCGGGTCTGGTCTGACTCCAAAGCGTGGCGTAGAATTGTTGCCTGAAAGTTAGCGGAGGTATTTCATGGCCGAACGTAATGGCGGCATTGGCAATGTGACTTCCAATGCGCCGCTGGTAGAGATGGCAATGGGGTACTCGCGCAGCCGGGTGCTTTGCGCGGCTGCGCGCCTTGGGGTTGCCGATGCGCTGGGAGACGAAGTGCGCAGCGTCGAGCGCCTGGCCGAAAGCTGCCAGGCGGATGCCGATGGTCTTTACCGCCTGCTGCGTACTCTGGCGAGCATAGGCATTACCGAGGAGACGACGCCGAGACACTTCCGGCTGACTCCGTTCGGAAGGCCGCTGCGGAGGGACGCAGACCGGTCTGCGTGGCCCGCCATTATTTTCTGGGCGGACCTGCTCGCCGACAGTTGGTCCCTGCTTACGGATTGTGTTCGAACGGGCAAGCCGGCCTCAGAGGTGCGCGATCCGAATGTCCTCTCCCGCTGGTCGCAGGATCCTGAAGCGGACTCAATTTTTCGGGCGGTGATGGGCACGGCTCCTGCGGAAGATTACGCTCCCATCGCGCGGGTATGGGATTTTTCACACACGAACGTGGTCGCCGACCTTGGGGGCGGCGGGGGTTCGCTGCTTCTCGCCGTGCTGGAGCTCAATCCCCATCTTCGAGGCATGCTCGTTGATCGCGAGACCAGCCTCGATGCGGCTAAATCGCGCTTTGCGAACGAAAATCTCTCTTCCCGATGCAAACTGATATCTGCAGATCTGACTCAGTCAGTTCCAGCCGGCGCAGATGTGTACATGCTCAAACACGTTCTACATGGCTATCGCGACGATGAGGTTACTACCATTCTCAGAAACTGCCGTGCAGTGATTCCGCGGAATGGCAGTCTGCTGGTCATCGAATTCATACTACCCACGCTGGTCGCACACGCAAATCCGTTCCTGGAAGCCCGCCTTATGAGCGATCTCAACATGCTTGCTGTGACGGGCGGCAGAGAGCGAAGTGAGCAGGAATGGAGAATAGTTCTTGAGGCAGCGGGTTTCAGCTTCACTGGAGTGTACCCGGTCAGCAGCGATGCCCTTATGGTTCGAAATGTGGGAATCCTCGAAGCAAAGCCAGCCTAGGTACGGTCGATATCGAAGTGCTGGGATTTGCCCGCTGTAGCGCCGGTCTGTGGCCGGCGTCTTGTGGAATAAACCTCAGGCACCACGTTAGGATTTACGGATGGGGTACGGATCAGAAGCTGAAGCTCGTCAAGCGCATTTGACTCCAAGACCTGCCGATCAGCCATGGTGCGCCTCATCAGATGGCTACGCCACCCAGCGGGTAGCGCAGACACTTGCCGTGGAGTGTTTGCGATCTCGCGAAGCGGGAGGCTCTGCACGCGCGGCGGTGCGCGTTGGTTGTTAAGTATTGAATGTGATTCTTGCAGTAATATCGGGATGGGATTGCTAACTCGCCACTTAACTCTCCCAGCTTCGCTGATCGCAGACCTTAAATGCCAATGTCTGTGCCATCCGCCTAAACCTTAAAACGGCAACGCCGATTTAGAAACTGGGCATGCTCCCCGGCCCCAGACGGGCTGCGAAAAGCCCTGCCCGTGCCCAAACAATCCGCTCAGCGTGTTCGCCGCATCGCCCACGTTCTTGACCGTAGTCGCAACCTTGTTGATTAGGTCCAGCCATTTCATTGGCGAACCGCCCTGGCTCCCCTGGGGCGGCTCAGGCTGAAGCTGGAATTGCTGGGGGGTTGGCAGATTGGGAACGCGCTGCTGCGCCGTGCCATAGTACTGGGCGGCTGCCGCCATGTTTCCCTGCGTCGCCTGCATCACGCCCAAGACGTAATTTGAGTAAACGCCTCCGGGATACAGTTCCAGGGCACGCCGGAAGGCCCGTTCCGCCTCCGACAAATTGCCTTGCGCCAGCAATACCGTGCCAGCCGCTGAATGATACTGATAGAAAGTCGGCTGCATCGCGACCGCCTGGTTCAGGCACATTAATGCCTGCGCCAAATGCTGGCTTGCCGGAGCAATCCATCCGGTCGCGGCCTGTATCCGTGCCGCGTTGAAGTGGACAGTGGCCAACGCGAACCACGCCTGTGGGTAGACGGGCACACCCCCTTGTTGAGCCAGATTCATGGAGCCGGAAATTAGCCCAACCGCCTGCTCGTACATTTGGATAAGCAAGGCGGGGTTCCAGTTTCCAGACATTTCTTGCATCAGCGCCTGCTGAGCAAGGCCACAACCCTGTATGTACTGCTGGTTGAGTTGAAAGTAGACTTGAGGATTCACGGATACCCTCCGCGTTCCGTAGTTATCCGCTGATTCTATCGGGCACTGAAGGGAAAATCAATCCCTAAATCCTCTGAGGCTCCGGCATTGCGAGCAGACAACTTTCTGCCGTAGGCATGACGGCTTTTCGCCGGCTTTGACGCATTGCATGAAGAGGGGCGAGGCACACCCCGGTGGGGTTAGCGGCGCTCCCAGTGCGTCTATATCCATAAATTGTCTGCATTTTCAAAACCTATAGAGAAAAGAGAGGACGAATCAAATGAAGCAGAAATTGCTTTCGGTGGCTGTGGCGCTCGCCTGTCTCGCGCTTGCCGCATCGGCGCGAGCAGGAAATATTACGGTAACTACGACTGTGGGCGGACAGCAGGGGCCGTGGTTGCAATCACTGAACCCTGGCTTTGGCTACGGGGTAGACGACAACTCGGCGCCCGATGTCCTGACCGCCGCAAGTGGATTCTCGTTCGCGGCCGGGGGCAACTTTACAGTGACGTACATAAGCGGTTGCGAGAGTGCCGGATCGGGATTTGCCTGCGTCGATGCCAACGGAAACACGGCTTATCCCTTCAATAACTCACCCGGCTCTAGCGGTAAGGTGGGGCCAAGCTTCTACATGAGCCCCTATCCTATTTACCTCAGTGAGCTCGTTGGAACGTTTGCGGACAATGGGGTGATCGTTGGGACGCCTTTCGCC
>JASHOS010000056.1 GCA_030040995.1 Terriglobia bacterium
CCCCGAATATTGAGACTGCGTGATGAGATCCAGCTTGCCGCAAGCTGGGCATGCGAGGATGGCAAAAAAAATCGCATCGACTAATGCCCGCAAGGAGGCAGCTCCGTCGAGGAGGAGGATATCGCCGGGCGCCATCCACTCTACGGATTCCTCCATTACGTGATGCAGGGTGACGGCAGCCTCGCGCTGGCACGCGGCCTGATGTAGCTCTCCCCGGCCCGATGGCAAGATGGCCCTGGTTTTACTCTGAAGCTGGTTCCCGCGCGGGGCTCTCTTGTGGTCCATTCTTCTCCCCTTAGAGGACAAAGTTCTTGTTCGCACCTTGTGGGGATCATCGGCTTCCCGCAAAACATTCTTGAGATGCGTAGAGGCGGCTTTATGCCGCCATTTTGGATGGCGGGGTAAACCCGCCGCTACGGTTCCGCCAGCAATTGAGGCATTACTAAGGAGCTTAAATTTCAGATGATTAGCCCGATTTGGAACTTAGAGTTCCGAAACGGAACGTGCGGACCGTGCTGCGAGGCTCCAACGCATCGGGAATTCACTGTTTTTGTACAGAAGGTGCCCCTAAAAATCACGTTTGGACGTGCCTTCATTAAGGCCCATCTAACTCGCCTTTAGCGGTAGTCATCTCTTTCATGACAGGTCGCCCCCAAAGCCATAACTGCTGAATTTATTAGGGTTGTTGGACATCAGGAGCTGTGATGAATAGTCAGTTGCCCCGCTTCCAAGCGCCTGAAGTCCGCTCCGCGCCGGCCTGAGAATGGAGCGGGGAGCCGGTTCCGTTCCACGCCTCGTTCTGCCCGCCAGCCCGCGTGGAATCCGGCTTGCTTTTATTCAGTGTGCGCACGCGAAATCGAGAACAGCCGAGCAAGCCCAATGGGCGTTGAAGTGGTGTTCCACGCTCTTGCAGCGGTGTGTCTGTGGGCCGGTTGAGATAAAGCGCATGGCTCGATCTCGTTGCGAGGCGCGGGTGAGCCGGAAGGGCTTGCCTCAATACGGGTGAGAGAGGTCTTCGATGTCATCTTACGAGATAAGCTCCAGACAATATGCTCATGAAACACATTCCGCTCCACGGAAGCGCGCCGCGTCGAAAGTCAACGGCGTGGATCGCGCCCATCGGGATGGGCTCCGGCCGGCTCCGCCCCGTAGCCACGCCGCCGCTCAACCCTTCTGCGAGAGGGACGCGCTGGCCGTGAAGCTGCTCGGGCTGGTGCGACGCGTGGCGCTTGAGATGCGCGAGCGCATGCCCCAGCACGTGGATCTGGAGGATCTCTCCGGCGCAGGAACTCTCGGCTTGCTCGACGCCGTGCGGAAGTTCGACGCTCGCAAGCACGTCAAGATCGAAACGTACGCCCGGCATCGTATTCGGGGGGCCATCCTCGACAGCCTGCGGGAGATGGACACGGCTTCACGCGATATGCGGCGGAAAAACAGGACGGCGGAGAAAACATATCGTGAGCTGCAATCTCGGCTGGGCCGCGCCGTAACGGATGAGGAAATGGCCCAGGCGCTGGGAGTCAGCCTCAAACGATGGCATCGCTCGCTTCAGGAGCTTAACAGCATGGGCGTGGATTGGATGAGGCCCAACCAGATTCCCGCGACAACGACCGTTGACGAGAGCAATCTGCCGGACGATGGGCGGAGCAATCCCTTTGACCTCTGCTATCGCAGCGAGCAACGCGAGATTCTTGGCCGGGCGGCGGCGATGCTTGGCGAGCGGGAAAGGACTGTCCTTTCACTCTACTACGAACACGAGATGACCATGAAGCAGATTGGCGTCCGTATGGGAATTGACGAATCCCGTGTATCGCAAATCCACAGCGCTGCGCTGGCGCATATGCGCAGCAAGGTTCGTAGAATCATGCAGCCAGCCCAGCACGGCCTGGCGCCCCTCTCCCTTGTTGCCGCGTCGGATCGAAACTGCGCTTCAGCCGCCTAATCCGGATTTCTCACCACATCGAGCGGAAGGGAGGCGTTGAAACCCACCCTCCCAGCGCCAGCGGCAATCCTGGTGAGAAGGTCGGGCTAGCTCCAACACTGTTCGCTTCGGCTCAAAACCCCTCATCCCTCTGAGGCATCACGCCACGATGCTCTGTGAGTGTGTTACGCTAAGGCAGGGTGCTGCGGGACCGTTTTATTGAAAACCATCCAATGGCGCGTGGCGAGTGCGGTGTTAATCGGAGCGCTCAGCTTTGTTCCGCCCGCCGATCCGGCGCGTCAAGCGTCATCGTCTATTGATCATCTCACCTATCGTCAAATCATCTGCCGTCAGTATTCTCTTCATGACCCTGTCATTCCCCTTACAGTCCTTCGTCGCGAAGGCATAGCCGCAACAGCCGAGGTGGAGGGGGATGATGGCACGCGGTGGAGCGCGCGAGCTCAGGGGCTCGCCGAAATTGCGCCATCGGGAAAGGTGAGGGTTTGGACCCCAAAAGACGGCCTGCCTATTCTGCCTCTCACCAGCATCGCGGTGGGGCCGGCGGGCTGGGTGTGGATGGGGACGCCGGACGGCGCCATCAGCTTTCATCCTGGCGCTCCCCGGGATGAACGCTGGTTCTATTTTTGGGGACACCGCTATTTGTCCGACAACACGGTGGTTAATATTGTTGCCGGACCCTACCAAGGATGGATAGAGACGCGCGCCGGAATCTCGCGAATTCAATTCAAGACGTTCACGCTCGAGGAAAAGAGCGCGCTCTTCGTCCGGCGGCTTCACCGGTACAATGACCGTTATGGCCTGATCGCCGATGCTCCGCTGCCGCGCCCCGGTCAACTCTCGTCGGCAAAGCCCATTTCCAACGACAACGATGGGCTGTGGACTTCACTTTATGTCTCGTCTGAATGTTTTCGCTATGCTACAACGCATTCACCGGGAGCGTTGCAAAACGCTGAAAATTCCCTAAAAGGCCTGTTCCGGCTGCTTTCGATCACGGGCATTCCCGGCTTCCCGGCCAGATCATTCGTTCACCGGCGCGAAGGTGGTGACACGAACGGAGAATGGCACTGGACGCCTGGCGGGCATTGGAGATGGAAGGGAGACACGAGTTCTGATGAGCTCGTTGGGCACTTTTTCGCCTACAGCATCGCTTACGACACATTGCCTCAACAAGCCGGGTTCTATCGTGAGGCCATTCGGAACGCGGCAGTGAGCATTGCCAATAATCTGATGGAGCACCACTGGAACTTAACGGGCTACCACGGGCGAATAACCAAATGGGGAAGGTATTCCCAGGCTTACTTCAAAACACCCAGAGGACGCGAAGATGCGGGGCTGAACTCGCTGGAGCTGCTTTCGCACCTGCTCGTGGCTTACCACGTCAGCGGGAATCCTCGATTTCTCGAGGCGTATCATCAACTCGTCGATCGGGGCGGATATCTGAGGAACGTTACGACGGGATTTTCGCATTTGCCCCCGCCCGGAGACTACAATTATTCAGATGAGGAACTAGCCTTTCTCTCCTTTTACCCCCTGCTCAAATACGAGCACGATCCACAATTGCGCCCGCAGATTCAAGCGGCGTTGGCTGGACTTTGGCGGCACGCGAAGGCCGAGCACAATCCGCTGTGGGATTACATCTACGAAGTAGGTACGGACGCCAAGAATTACGACGCCGAAGGCGCATTGAATACTTTAGAACGGATACCTTCAGACACCATTTATTGGAGCGTTCAGAACTCTCAGCGGCTGGATCTGCCGTTTTCTCCTTCATTGAACCGGTTCGAAAGCCGGCGGTCGCTCACGGTAATCCCTCCCGACGAGCGGTGCACTTCGAAGTGGAATGGAGATCCATTCGCTCTGAATTGCGACCGTGGAGGCCGAAGCGAAGACGACGGCACATTCTTCCTGCTGCCTTATTGGTTCGGCAGACATTACACGCTGCTTCCCCCATAATGGCGTCGCCTTCAGAGAGAAATGCCATTGCCCGGTTTCCGAGCTCGCCGCCTATAAGGAATCCGTTCGTCGAGGTTGTACCTATGTCTCAACTTTCTCCTCGGGAGCATTGACTGCACCCGCGCGATTTTTTTAAGATGATGACAGTTCCGGGTGCGAGATGCAGCGAGATGCGAAAGGCAGTTCTTTAGGCAAATTAGGTCACCGGCTGCGCCGAGGCGCCCGTCAAGCACATCGAATTTTCGAATTCGTCATCGGCATTGCATTCCTGGTATTAGCCGCTGGCTCGATTTCGCTTTCCCTTACCGAGTGGCATAAACATTCCGAAAATCCCCTAACCAGCCTAAGTCTCTTCTACATGTTTGTTTCCTTCTCGGTGGTCCTTATCTTTTGCTGTCTCTATTCGTTTCTCAAGGCCCGCAGCATCCGCTGACGGCGGCGGGGCGTCCGCGCTCAAGCCCACTTTGGCAAGAGTGGCGCGAATCTTGCGAAGGCTCGAGTACATTTCGGGCAGACGCGAGAATATCGCTGCGGCCCGCAGCCATTGCCCGTGGTCAATTGAAGGGCTGCCGGACACGATGCTGCGGGGTGAAACATCGTTCGGGATACCTGACTGTGGCGTTGCGATGACCTCGTCTCCTATAGTCAGGTGTCCTGCTACACCTACCTGTCCAGTTA
>JASHOS010000057.1 GCA_030040995.1 Terriglobia bacterium
GGAAAGATCCGTTCCGGGAGTGAAAGACACCCCCCGGAGAACCTCCCCGAAACTGGCAGTTTTGAGCGTATGGAATTGTTCCTGCCCGGCCATGGTGGGATCCATGTTGCTGATCTTGTCCTGAATCACGACGAGCTTGTTCGGATCGGCACCTTGGTCACCGCCTCCGCTGACCGTTGAGGTGATCGCCCAAATGATGGCGTTGCCCGAACTGTCCACGCGGCCGGTGATGTTGCGCAGGCCGTCCGTGGCGGGAGCCCAGGGCAGGCCGGTGGCGGCGTTCGTACCGGTGGGATAGCGTTGGACCGTGTAGGGCACGCCAAGATTCAGTCCATTTTGCAGCGTGTACGCCAGCGTCCACTCTTGGGTGGTGGAATTGAAGACCCACTTCTCAAGTCCTGCAAGAGTTTGGGCGGCGGCATGGGTGTAAAGAGTAGACCCACCAGCGTCATCTCCTTCATCGGCGACATAAAGCGTGTTGGCGTCGGCAAACCAGAGACCGAAGGGGAAATTGACGGTAGGGACCGTCTTGCTCTTTGCCGACGTAGTGGGAAAGCCCGCCAGCACGCACATGTTATTGGGGGTGCCGGTGGAAGGGTTATAAGCGCTGTACGGCATGATGGGCAGGGTAGCATTGGCTGCGGGAAGGCCGACGCCATTGGGGCAGGCCGTGCCTGTAGTATCAATAAAATACACGGTGTTGACGCCGTTGCTGCCGCTCCCTTTGGAGAGGTACACAACATTGTTGGAAACGGTCAAGCCCCGGAAATTGTCGTCCTTGCCAACCTTGTCCGCTGAATAACCGAGTTCCGTGACCGAAAACGTTCCCACCGGAGTAGGGAGTCCCGGCGCCTGTTCGCTTTCCGGATCAGACGATGGGTCGATGATCTGCGCACCTGCCCCCAGAACGACTCCAGTGGGTTGGGGATTGCTGCCATTGCCGGCATTGCCCGCGGTATAAAAATAATCGGCCCCGTCTATGTTGTTGAGAATGGCCGCCCGGCCATTGTTACCGCTGTAGGCATTCGTTTCCGTAAAGTGGAACCGACCGTCCGCATCCATCATCGCCACCGCTCGATAAACTTCCTCGCCGACGGGATTCGTAATATCAATCACTCCCGGCGTGTTGGCATTCGAGGCGTCGAGGGCATTTACAGGAGCTACATAATCCATGAAGATCAAGTAGCTTCCGTCGAGCGAAAGATTGAGAGCTAGTTCTGACTTCGAACTGAAACTGGTCACTAGTTGATTGCTATCCGCGGTGATGCCCCGTTCCAGGCTGTTGGGAACTTCCAGCGTGTCGAGCATCGAGCCCAAGGGCGTAAGCTCGTCGAGGTAAATCGGCGACGTGATGCCAAAGCTCCCGTCGATCAGCGCGTTGTTGAACACGTAGGGGTACAACCCGTTATATTGGGCAGTTACGCAGCTTCCTGCCGCCACATTGGCGGGAACGCAGTTGGGCGGTAAAGCCTCGCCAACGGTAACATTGCTGGCTTTGTTGTCATAAACACTACGGCTGAGCACCAGGTTTCCAGGAAGGAAACGGGGGCCAAAGGGCGAGCCGGAGAAACCTTGAGCGTTCGCCCGGATATTACCGGCGAGAACGCTCACTGCGATTATCGCCATGCTTCGGCCGAGCATTCGCCAAAAGCGGGGTCGACGCGAATCATTCTTCATCATTGCCTCCAAATTTTCGGGGATTTGAACCGCACGACGATCGTGCGGTAAATGCAGGAGGAAGTGTATGCGCCGACTGTTTCACACGAATGACAACCGTTGCGCTCAATTATTAAAAGCTACGATATTAATCGCATGCGTACATACAGCCCCAGTCATCCTCTCCCTGGGAGAGCAAAAACTGGGATCGTCACCTTTTCGCCTTCGTAGCGAAGGGCCCGCCCTCGGCCGCTAGACGGCCTAGGTGCTAGCTTACGGCTCCCGGGAGAGCAAAGTTGCCTGAAGAGCAACCAGGATCACGTCAAAGTCGACCGGAAGGTAAAAGACCCCTCACCCGCCCTCCTTCGTCGGGCACCCTCTCCCCTGGGAGAGGGCTGCGGTTTTGGTTTCCATCCCCCTCCCGAGGGGAGAGTGATGGACCGCGGGCGGGACGGCATGCGAACCAGGACTTTGGCGGAGCCCTGGAAGAGTAACACCGGGACTTGACATTCCACTACTCGGACGGGTGTTACAATACGCCGAATGGTGAGGCGACGCTGCTCACGGTGTTTGGGTGAAAGAGACCAGGCTGATGGGAATCCGGGAAAATATCGAGCGCGTCAGAGAGCGGATGGACGCCGCTTGCCGGCGCGCAGGACGCCGCGTGGATGAGGTAAAGCTGATTGCGGTTTCGAAAACCGTTCAGGCGGAGCGCATTCGCGAGGCCTATGAAGCCGGATTGCGCGAATTTGGTGAGAACCGCGTACAAGAAGCGGTCTCCAAGCAGCCCGCCTTGGCAGACCTCGACATCACCTGGCACCTGATTGGGCACTTGCAAAGCAACAAAGCAAAGCTGGCTCGGAAACTATTCCAATGGATACATTCTGTCGATTCTGTTCACTTGGCTCGGATATTAGATCAGGCTGCTGCAGGGAGGGCCAGGCCGCTTCGCGTATTACTGCAGGTGAACCTGGGCGGGGAGGAAAGCAAGTCCGGAGTCCGTGAGAGTGACCTTGCCGGGTTGGCATCCGAAGTGAGCCAACTCCGCAGCCTTGAGATAAAAGGTCTAATGGCCATCCCGCCTTTTTGTGAAAATCCTCAGGATGCACGCCCGTATTTCAGCCGGTTACGCCAGCTTGCCGGCATATTCGCCGCCCTCAATGCGCCGAAGGTGACGGAACTGTCTATGGGAATGAGCCACGACTTCGAGGCTGCCATCGAAGAGGGAGCCACGATGATCCGGGTAGGGACCGC
>JASHOS010000058.1 GCA_030040995.1 Terriglobia bacterium
TGTCAAGCCTCTTTAGAAATGTCCCCTCTCTTACCTCGTTAGAAGTGTCCCCTTTTTCTTTTGGTCTTTGTTCTTGTGTTTGTCTTCGTCGATGGCCTTGCCCGGAGCGAAGCCCTGCGAGCCCGAAGGGCGAACGTTTAGGGCGGAGCGGAGGGCAAGGCCATCGACGGCCGCGCATCGGCGGCGGCTGGACGCAGCGACACCCTTCCCTGCACGGCTCGATACGCCGCCTGCCGCCACGGATGGTCCGCCGACGGCACCCACTTCTGCCTTTTCCCACCTGAGGCGGGGTGAGCTTGCCCCTCAGGACCTGGTCTTGCCTGCGCAACCCTCGGCGGCACAGGCGCCTGGATCTCCTGCCAGTGAAGAGCCCGGCCCCGGTATTCGATCGCCAGGTCCCCCTGCCGCCCTTCGCACACCACCACCTTGCCTCTGACCGGCGGGTAGTGGCGGCTCTGCGGCTCGAGTTGAAAAAAGCGATTCTCGTAACGCACTACCCAATCCTCGCTGATCGTGCGCTCGCTCTCCAGCCGGAAGACCCTGTCCAACTCCTCCCCCCGTGGTGCCCGCCGATGATAGTCCTCCGACTGAGTCGCCGCCCGCGCAAATCGTCGGTTGTGCTCGGGCAGATACTCCGCCTCCAAATACGCATTCGCCTCCCCGGACGTCTTGATCTTCTTGCGTCGCAGCTTCTTCACCAACCGATCCTGGTGCGTGCCGTGGATGCGTTCCACCCGCCCCTTCGCCTGCGGCGAACTCGCCGCGATCACCTCGATCCCCAGCTTCGCGCACATCCGTCCGAACTGCGTCACCGGCTCTTCCCCCTTCAGCCGCTCTTTCGGCGTGGCGCCCCGCTTGTACAGATTCTTCCAGTCCACATACAGGGCGAGTGGCACCCCATAGCGCTCAATCCACGCCCGCAGCGCCCCCGCGGCGGCCCAGATCGTTTCCTCCTCGCCCAGCCGCGCCAGCGTCGTGTTCGTGGCATCATCCACCAGGTCCATCAGGCAACCGCGCGGACCGCGCTCCTCCAGCCAAGCGTGAAAGCTTCCGTCCATCTGCACCAACTCTCCGAAATGCTCCTTGCGCTCCCGCCGCCGCCGGTGCTGTCGCCTCCTCCGCTCCCGGCTCCATAATCCTTCCCCCAGCATCCAGCGCCGCAACGTCTCGGCATCGAGATCGATCCCATCCTCCGACGTCAGGTGCTCCGCTGCCAGCGTCGGCCCGAAGCGTTCCCCCACCGGCCCGCTGTACTTCCTCCGCACCAGCCCCAGTACCTTGCGCCGCAGCCTCGGCGCGTAGGCTCGATTCGACCGCCGCCCCGCGCTCCGGTGCTTCAGACCTGACGCCCCTTCTTCCCGATATCGCTTCCACACCCGCTTCGCCTGCCGATAACCCAGCCGCAGCAACGCGGCCGCATCCACCAAGCGAAGCTCCTTACCCTGCACTCGTGCCAGTACCTCCACCCTCCCCAACTCTCTCTTGCTCATTTCAACTCTCCCCAAGGTGATCTCCTTTCGGAGGTCACCTTAGGGGACATTTCTATCGAGGACAAAAGGGGACATTATCATGGAGGTACAACAACAGCGAAAGACACTTGATCGTTGTCATCATTGCTTCTCGCGGTGGGCGTTCCCCGGCGCAGCGGGCCTACGGTTTGACGCTTTTTCGTGAAGTGAGAGTTTGCGATTGGGGGAGGGCCCAGGCGAACACTACGCCGCCGCTGCCCGTCACAACGTACTGGTGGCCGTCAAGCTCGTAGGTGATCGGAGAAGTCTGCATGGGCGCTCCCGTGCCCGCGTGCCAGAGCGTCTTTCCGCTACGCGTATCGAGCGCCAGCACGTTTCCCATCGCGTCACCCGTAAACGTAATTTCAGAATCCGTCGTCAGCACTCCCGCGCCTGAGCCGTCCGGGCCCAAGGGATGGCTCCAGCGGATTTTGCCGGTTTGGTAGTCGATCGCCTCGAGCACGCCCTTGCCCCAAACGCCGTAATCCGCGCCTGACCACCCGTAAGTACCGTCTGCTGGTTTCGAAAAATAGATGCCGTAGCTTGGATGTGCATCGACAATGAACAAACCGGTTTTGGGATCAAAACTGGGCGAACGGTAATTCGTCAAACCGCCTTCATCAGGGGCGACGATACGCCCGTCAGGAGCGGGCTCCTTTTCGGGATTGGGAATCGGCCGGCCTTGGCGGTCGACGCCAAGAGACCAATTCACCGGCCCGTAGGGAATGGTGAGGAGGCTCTTCCCGTTGGTGCGATCGAGCACAAAAAAATAGCCGTTCCGCGAAGTCTGCATCAGCATCTTGCGCGGCTTACCATTAAAGTTTCCGTCGACGAGCACGGGCGTCTCCACAGCGTCCCAGTCGTGGGTATCATGCGGCGACGCCTGGAAAGCCCAGGCTAGCTGTCCCGTGTCGGGATTGAGCGCCACGATGCTGCACGTGTAAAGATCGTCGCCCGGACGCGTGGCCCCGGTCAGCACCGGCGTGGGATTGCCGGTTCCCCAGAAAACGAGGTTCAAAGACGGGTCGTAGGTTCCCGTCATCCACGTCGTGCCACCCGTGGTCCTGTGTGGAGTTCCAGGAGGCGGGGTGCTATCCCACTCCCATTGCGTTTTGCCGGTTTTTGGATCAACCGATCGCAGAAAGCCACGCAGGTTATCAAAATCACCCGACACGCCAACCAGCACGTGATTGCCCACGATCAGAGGCGCCATCGAGGTCCAATAGCCTTTCGTATAGTCTACAACCTCGACTATCCAGCGCACGGTTCCATCTTTGGCGTTTAGAGACACCAGATGTCCGTCAGGACTCATGAAGTACAGCCACTCCTTGTACATGCCCACGCCGCGATTGCCGATATGCGAACCCCCGTTTGGCGGATAGGTGTAATGCCAGATTTCGTGGCCTGAGAGGGCATCCACCGCCCAGACATTGTCGGGAACAGTGAAGTACATTACTCCGTCAACGACCAGTGGCGAGGATTTAAGGTCAGCGCTCTGGTCAGTCTGAAATGCCCAGGCCAAGCCAAGATCTTCCACGTTCGCCGGAGTAATCTGCGTCAGGTGACTGTGCCGCTCGCCGGAATAATCGCCATGATATCCCGGCCAGCTACCGGATGGAGGGTGCAAAAGCATCGCGGCGTCCACTCCTTGGGCCGCCAGCGGCGCGGAGAGCGCGAACAAAATGATCGCACTCAAGGCAAGGTAATATGCGCCAGAAAACAGTCTCATATTCAATCGAACCTTTGCAATTTTCAAACTCAACCGAACATTACTACCGTCCCGTCCGCTTAACTCATGACGATCCCTCGCCCCCTTTTGGGGGAGAGGGTGGCTCGCGACCGGCGTCTTTACCAGCCGGCCGCGAGCCGGGTGAGGGGGTCACCCGAAACAACGATTTTCAGAAGCGATGTGGGACGCCACACTACCGCAGGGTCTGCAAGTAGGCCATCAAGTTGTGTATGTCAGCATCGGTATACTTGCCCAACAGATCCACATGGGCTTTGACCGGCGAATTGATCGTATAGGTCACGTCGCTCACAGGCCACGAGTGATAGAAGCCCGCGGCATCCCGCAATCCCAACGTAAATTCATCGTGGTAGGCAAGGGTGCCGGTCATAACCTGACCAGAGGGAAGTGTGACGGTAGCCTTGGAGCGCGCCTCGTCTGGGTAGAGCATGCGCTCCTCAAGCTGCAAGCCCTGGTACCTTGACGCGATGCCGGCAAGATCACCCTTAGGCGAGTGACACGCCGAACACTTTCCTGCTCCATAAAAGAAGGCCTTTCCCGCCTCCACATTCCCAGTCTCTAGATCGGCAACGTCCACACCCCGGCGACCGCCATTCTCCGTTTCGGCCTCGGCCCGCTGGGCATGAATGAACGCCGCCAAGGCAGCAATCTGCATTTCTGACAGGCTGAAAGCGGGCATACCCTTTCCAGGCCGCCCGTTCCGCACAACGGTGGCAATACGATTCCCATTGACGTCTTCGGCAACGAGCTTTGAGCGCGTCAGGTCCGGCCCCGATTCACCTCCGCCGGCGTCCCGGCCGTGGCAAAAAGCGCAATTTTGCAAGAAAAGAGAATGCCCGCGAGTCACGAGTGCAGGAGCAAAAGACTGCTCCGTTTGCCGTTGTTTCTGCAAGGCCGTGCTCGCGGCCGGCCCGGTCATCTTGCTGCTTCCCTGACTTTGCCCAAACTCAAGAGAGGCAAGAGAAAGTAGTATCGCTACGAGCACGCCAAAACGAACGAAACCGGGGAATAGCCGCTCCGTTCGCTCGCTGCGTGCCCACCGAACTCTGAAGTCTCTAGATCTCGCCCCTTGCAGAAAACCGGATTCCTTGCGTGTTCTCATGTCCATTAAGCTGGCGCTTGGTTGCGTAAATGAGGCTGCTTTGGCTGCATATCAGTTGGTCATGTCGTTTCGCGAGACCCGCGAAGCTATGAAAAGAACTCTTGTCCTCGCTCCCCTTGGGGGAGAGGGCGGTCCGGCCAAGCGGAACCGGGCCTGCGCCCACCGGAGGTCGCTTACGCTCCAGAGCTTCAGCGACGGAGCGGCTCCTGCCCGCAGGCGGGTGAGGAGGTTCCGCCGAGATTTTCAAGACAGGGCTTGGCTGAAGTGCCGTGCCCTGATTAAAAAGAAGACTTGCCGCAC
This sequence comes from Terriglobia bacterium, assembly GCA_030040995.1. Lineage (GTDB taxonomy): Bacteria > Acidobacteriota > Terriglobia > UBA7540 > UBA7540 > JASHON01. The sequence goes on from JASHOS010000058.1 coordinate 4,658, forward strand.
CAACGCAAAACGACTCTTGATGTTATCAGGGTAGCGGCCTGTATGTCTGCCTCTTTTACGCTACGGCGGCTAACCCGCGGATAAGGGATATCGAAGCGCTTTATGAATAGCACCGCGCCAATCCATTGGATTCGCAACAGAACGTGATGTAGGGGGACGGCTTGCCGTCCCCTCGATCACCGCCGCGAAAATTAAAAAGGATAGGGCAAGCCCTACCCTACGCTGATCGCTTCCCAGGTGGATACCGCGGAGGGGGCACGACC
>JASHOS010000059.1 GCA_030040995.1 Terriglobia bacterium
CACCACAAAGACACCAAGACACGGAGAAAGGGGTTTTGTTTTCAAGCTCCGTGCCTTGGCACCTTCGTGGTTCAAATGATCAATTCACAGGTTCCAAGCCCTGGGTCGAAGCACCCCCACCCTGCCGCCGGCACCCCTTTCCCGCGCCGGCGGGAGAGGGGACGGGGGAAAGGGAGGGTCACCGCAGGATCTCCCCGGCAATTAAACGCTTTCCTCAGGCGTTTGACGGGCCTGTTTTCTCCATTCGAAGCCCTCTGGTTGTCGTGGCAGTGAGCTTGAGCCTAAAGTTGGTTAAGAGCTAACCGTACAGTTTGGCTGTTATGTTCTGTATGTTGGCTCGTGGCCAGTGGCTCTATACAGCAGCCTTCTATGCGCCAGGTTCGTTTCCGAAGAAAAATCCGGTTGATCGGCCTTCGCATCCGTGAATTACGGGCGATCGCCAAAGGAATCGTTTCGACCCAGCACCCGATCGACGTCCATCTTATCCCGATGCGCCGGTGCAATCTTTCCTGCGCTTATTGCAATGAGTACGACGACTTTTCGAAGCCAGTGCCTTTGGCGGCGCTCGAGCAGCGGATTGGGTGGCTTTCAGATCTCGGGACGACGATTATTACCATCAGTGGCGGGGAGCCGTTACTTCATCCCGAGCTGGACGGCGTGATTCGGTGCATCCGGCGGCGAGGCATTATTGCCGGGCTGATCACGAATGGCTATCTGCTCACTCCGGAGCGGATTCGGAGACTCAATCGGGCGGGCCTGGACCACCTGCAGATCAGCATCGACAATGTTCTGCCCGACGCGGTCTCGAAGAAGAGCCTCAAGGTGCTCGACCAAAAGCTGCGGAACCTGGCGGCGTATGCCGATTTTCACGTCAACATCAACTCGGTGCTGGGGAGCGCCGTGCGGAATCCCCAGGATGCGATCGTAGTGGCGCGGCGCGCTCGCGAGCTCGGTTTCACCACAACTGTGGGCATCATCCATGACCACTCGGGCCAACTGATGCCACTCAGCGCCGAGCAGGAGGCGGTTTTTGACCAAATCCAGGAGATGAGCCGGCGTTCGTACACACGGTTTTATACCGCCTTTCAAAAGAATATCGCCCGCGGCGTGGAGAATCAGTGGCGCTGCCGCGCGGGGAGCCGTTATCTATATATCTGCGAGGACGGATTGGTGCACTATTGCTCGCAGCAGCGCGGCTATCCTGCAGTCCCGCTCGAACGGTATACGCGCGCCCATCTCCGGCACGAATACCTGACGCGGAAATCCTGCGCGCCCCGGTGCACGGTTTCCTGCGTGCAGACGATCGGGTTGTTTGACAATTGGCGCAGTCCCCAGACGCGCGACGGGTTTGACACTTCCTCCGCTCCTGCCCTCCCGCTTCAGCCAGCGAGCAAAAAAGCGTTTTGATAAGAGCGCCGCGCACCGTGGGAATCGGGCCGTAAATCCAGCCGATCACCTCGTCGGCTGCGTCTTGGCCCAATTCAGGATGCCGCCCTAGACTTCTTCCAAAAAACGCCGATAAGTACGTTAGCTAGTGGCTCTTGAGGTGAATTATGCCCGAACTGGTCGCGCGGCAGCCGATCTTCACTCGGGGAGAACGGGTCTACGGCTATGAGCTTCTTTTCCGCTCCAGCCTGGAGAATTTCTTTAGCGGACAAGATGGCGAAGCCGCAACTCGCGCCGTTGCTGACCAACTCATCACGCTGGGCAAATCGCTGACGCATGGTCGCATGGCGTTCATCAACTGTACGGCGCAATTCCTGGTCGGCAACTATATGAAATTTTTGCCGCCTGCGACCACCGCCGTTGAAATCCTCGAGACCGTCGAGCCGGACCTCGAAGTACTTTCAGCCTGCCGGAAACTCAAGCGCGCCGGTTACTTGATCGTTCTGGACGATTTTGTGATGGCGGAGAAGTTTGAGCCTCTGCTCGAACTGGCGGATATCGTCAAAGTCGATTTTGTCACGACCTCTCCGTCGGAGAGGAAGCTGCTGCTTCAGGAACTGCACGCGCGCAGCATCCGATCGCTGGGTGAGAAGCTCGAGAGCCGGGAGGACTTCACCAGTGCTCTCGGTGCCGGCTGCCAATACTTCCAGGGACATTTCTTCTGCAAGCCTCAAATCGTCGTCGGGAAACGCCTTCCGGTTTCCAAGCTTAACAGCCTCCGCATCCTTGAACTGATTTCGGACCCTCAGGCCGACTGGGAAGACGTGGGGCAGGCAGTCACTCACGAGGTCTCGGTCTGCTACAAGCTTTTACGCTACGCCAACTCGCCGCTATTGGGCTTGCGGTCCGAGATCAAGTCAGTTCGTCACGCGCTCGCCCTTCTTGGGCAGGATGAGGCGAGCAAGCTGGTGGCGCTCGCCGTTGCTCTTAGCGTGGCGGACGACAAGCCTCCCGAATTGATGACCACGGCTCTCGTCCGAGCCCGGTGTTGCGAGCTGGTAGGATTGGCGCTGGGACCGTGGGCCGGAAAACTCCGTAGCTCCGCCTGCTTTCTTGTGGGGATGTTCTCAGTTATGGACGCGTTGCTCGGAATAGAAATGGCTGAAATCCTCAGCCAGATTGCCTTGCCGCCGGAAGTCCGGGGCGCCCTCGAAGGCGAGCAGAATGTCATCCGGAGTGTGTGTGACTTGGTTTTCGCCTACGAAGCGGGCAATTGGCAGGCGGTAAACGAGTTCTCCGCCAAGCTCCGCTTGGAAGAGACGCTCATGCCCGCTACCTACCTTCAGGCTGTCGATTGGGCCAATAATGTCTTCGAATTGTCGTCGCCCGGACACGTAGGCCGCCGGGAACGCCAGCCGTCGCTTCAAACCTCGTAGTCGGTCCCGGTGGGCGCCCGATGGGGTGAATTCGGGCCCTACACAAGATCGATCCCAGCAAAGAAATACGCAATCTCAAAAGCCGCCGTCTCCGGAGCGTCAGAGCCATGGATGGCATTGCGTTCGATGCTTTGGGCGTAGAGCTTGCGGACCGTGCCGGGAGCAGCCTTGGCCGGATCGGTTGCGCCCATCAACTTCCGCAGCCGGGCTATGGCGTTTTCTCCTTCGAGAACCATCACCAGGGCGGGTCCACTACTCATGAACGCAGTGAGGCTTTCGAAAAACGGTTTCGTCCGATGGACGGCGTAGAATCCCTCCGCTTCCCGCCTGGTGAGGGTTGCCATACGGGCGGCGGCGATACGAAGGCCGTTGGCCTCAAACATCTTTACTACGTCGCCCACATGTCCTGCCCGAACAGCATCCGGCTTGATGATCGTAAGCGTCCGCTCCAAAGCAGTCTCCATTAGCAGTGATCAGTTGTCAGATAGTAGCGCAGCGCGGCCCGAAGGCCCCAGCAAAAGTTGATAGACACCCTGCCCTCTCCCTCAGGAGAGGGTGGACCGCGGCCGGCGCTTTCTCCAGCCGGCACGGGCCGGGCCTACGCCCACCGAAGGTCGCTTACGCTCCAGAGCTTCAGCGACGGAGCGGCTCCTGCTCGCAGGCGGGTGAGGGGTCGTTCGCCGAAAGATCTTGTCAAAAAAACAAGATTTTACGGTATTGCAATGCAGACTTCGTGCCTTTCGAAGTCCGCGGCTTTCCTTTGGCTGAGCGCTGATAGCTGTTACTCATGTCGCCCGCGCGAATGGCCGCTTACCGCATTCTCTGCCGTCTTGGACGCTCGCATCGCTTTGCGGTGGATTTGCTCCATGGCGGCATGGTCGCAG
>JASHOS010000060.1 GCA_030040995.1 Terriglobia bacterium
TGCGGAATAGTAGCGCAGACCGTCCCGCTTGGCGGGATCTGCGGCTTTTTTCTCACCCGGCGGACAAACCGCGGAGCCCGCAAAGCGAAATCCGCGCTACCCGTGCCCCTAATATATTTAGGTCTATATGCTGCAACCCTGTCAAGGCCAAAACACAAATTAGCTGAATGGCAGGATGCAACGAGCGGCTCTGCCGCACAGGCGGTAAAGGTGTCGTCGCCTGCAAAGGTGTGAAATACAATTTGGACGAACCGGCGGCTTGGCGTACCCATCATGTCTAGCGGAGCGGGGCAGGGTACGGCAAGTCGTACCCCTACCGCCCTGGCGCTCAGGGTGGGCCCAGTTAGCGGAATTTCCATAAAAATATGGCTGACATCGCAGTGCCAACCACAACTACAAAGCCTCGGACCTTGGCCGGATTCAGTTTCTGAGCGTAATGAGCGCCGCCGTAGCCGCCCAGCACGGCGCCAATCAGCATGAGGATGCCTTGCGGCCAGTAGATGATCCGCGCCACAACAAAGGCGGCAATGGCCACGCCGTTGATTGCCGTGCCCAAGAGGGTTTTGACGCTGTTCATGGCATGAATGTCACCCAGCGGCAACAGGGTAAGGAAGGCGAGCATAAGAATGCCCATGCCGCCGCCGAAAAAACCTCCATAGACTGACGTGACAAATTGAAGCAACACGACCAATGCGATGAGGAACCAAGGTAGCTCCGCACAACTCTGCTCTTCTAACGACGCGGGATATCTGAAGATCTTCTTGCCCAGCGCGAAGAATAGCGTGGCCGCGAGAAACAAAAATGGAATGAGGCGGAGGAACAGTCCCTCCGGAGTTTGCAGCAGAAGCCCGGCCCCCGTAAGCCCTCCGGCAATGCTGGCGATGAGCAGAGGAACCAGTATTCGCGGGCTTCGCGGCAGCCTTTTGCGATAAGCGGTTGCGCTGGCTAAGCTTCCCGGCCACACGGCCACCGTGGAGGTCGCATTCGCGGCAATCGCCGGCACGCCGGTAAACAGCAGGGCGGGGAAGGTGAAGAAGCTGCCCCCGCCGGCGACCGAGTTTAGCGCTCCCGCTATAATGGCGGCCACGAAGAGTAAAATTGCCTCGGTTAGGGACATGGGAAAAAACAGAAACTAGAAGTCAGAAACCAGAGATCAGAAACCAGGACTCAGAAGCTGTGAATTAATCATCTGAACCACAAAGGTACCAAGGCACGAAGCTTGAAAACAAAACTCCTTTCTCCGTGTCTTGGTGTCTTTGTGGTGAGATGTGCAATTTATTCACACGTTGCCCAGGCGGAGGTAGGTGCTGGCATACGAGGGGTCGAGCTTTTCCGCGAGATCTCCTGCCGACGCCCCGTCCGGCTGAGCAGCATTCCGTAGTAAAGGTGGTAGTAGGGATTGTGGGACTCACCTTCAATGCTTCTTCAAAACTCTTCGTAGCCTCAGAAACCCTAAGCTCGATCAAGTTCACGACTCCGAGCATGAATTCAGCCCGATTGTCGCGTGGATTGAGTTCAAGCGAGGCTTGGAAGTGCCGGGCGGCGAGATCGGAGCAAAAGAAGGCGTATTGCGGCAGGCGGTGACAGAGGTTCGTCCAGAAGATTTCGTCTAGAAGATCACACGCGCAGCTCATAATAGGGTCGCAACCAGATTTCACCCAGCTTTGACGTAAACGTATGCCGCTCAATGTGCGTCAACTCCAGCTCGTTCGACCCTGGGCGTAAGGCGGCGCCCAAATCGAACCGGAACGGATAGGTGAAACGCATGCCGAGGTTACGACCGTTTAATTTCACATGGATAACTTCGGTCATGCCCTCCGTTGCCAGAACAGCAGACGCAGCTTGGCTTTGGCGCCAATCGAATCGGATTTTGTAAGTTGCGCCGTTGGGCTCGATCGGCGTGCGAGACCAACCCTCATGAAGTCTCACAGGCATCAACTGGGCCAGGGGCGTGTTCTCCTGTTTGCCGATTACTGAGCCATCCGGCCGCGCCCAACTGTAGAGGAACGCTCCCGGGCTGTACTTCCTCAGAATGATACTTCCGCCACTATCGCGCAAGGCTTCATCGGCGTCGCAGGCGACAACGTGGGGAAGCGGGGCGGCGGATGGATTGATGACAACAAAAACGGACTGATAGCGTCCAAGGCGAAGGCGCAGTGAAACTCCACTTCCGTGATACGAGTAACACGGCGCCTGGCGGATATCGCCCGTGACCGGGTCCCACAGTTCCGGAACACCCTTGACATCACGGAGCCGGACGGTGATGCACGCCTCCTCGCCTTCATTGTTGAAAAATAAAGGTCGCGGCCCGAAAGCCGCCGGTGGTAGTACTGGAGCAGCGTAAAGCTGGGATCAATCCAAACGTCATGAACATTGAAGGAATAAAGAAGGCTGGCAATCTCCTTGTAGGTTGTGATGTGGGCATGGCCTCGGCCGCTGGCCTCGTTTCCCCATATTTGCGAGACAGCCTTCTTAACCTCTTCATCATGCTGCCCATCCGCCGAACGAGTGGGAACTTTCGCAACGATCTTTGCCGACGCCATTCCCGGGGTCAACTCGATTCGAATACCCGGCCCCAGCGAGATGAGGGTTCCTCCCGCTTCATAAAATTCCAGCAGGCGCCGCGCGACCGCCAGAGGAAGGGCGTCAACTCCGGGCAGAACGACGTACTCGTACTCCTCGTGTCCCAAACGGACCTGATTACCTGCGATGCGGCACTTCTCCTGATCACAGAACACCTCGTAGGAGACATTGTCGTAATCGAAATGAGCTTGGCTGAGCGCCTTGTCGGACTTCCAAAGTTCTTCGACCGATCCCACCCAAGCAGAAGCGGCTGTATCCAGGATAATCGCCTTTGCCACGTGGCGGCCCCCGCGAATCATCATTGTTTCCCTGTTGACGATCACCTGGTAGGCGTGGAAGTAAGGAGCCAGAGGATTCTTACCATAGAGCCAGAACTCCGGTTGGTCCTCCCAATCCGGCGGGGTACGCGTGTCCAGCCCGCAGGGGACCGTGCGATTAATGCCCCGGCACACTGTCCAGTCGATCATGGCCTTCATTTCCGTCAGTCCGGTTCGCCAGCCGGTTGCGGCAAAATCTTCGACCATCGCTTCATCCAGCGGTGTTTTCTTGTAGTGGCTCACCGAGCTCGCCATTTTAGTTTGCCGCCAGTAGACATCGTCTTCGGGTGTATACCATTGGTCGAAGATGTTGTCGAATCCGCCCATGCTGTAGGACTCGAGCATCCGGAAGTCACTCCCGGTGCCGCCGCCGAGCTGAAAGGGCAGATCTTCCCGCACATGCCCATTGATTTGCATTCCATGAGCTTCCGCGAAGCGTGTTTGCTTGCCCAAAAAAAGCCGGTCGTATTCCCTACTGACGAAATCCATGTAATCGTGACGCACACGATTGGTGAGTGGTCCGCGCTCGACCCAGAGCAGCGGAAGCAACGGCTGGATGGAATAGCCGTATCGGGCCTGAAAGCGCGACAGGAAGTCCGGGGTCCAGGGAAAGCCGCCCGGCTGGCCTAGCATGACGCCGCTCGAGTAAAATCCCGGCTCGTCAATGTAAAATCCCTTCCACGTTTTCCCCATGTGCTCGCGCCCAATGGCATCGCACGTTCCTTGGAGCACCCGATCCACAAATTGGTCCGTAGCCTCGTCGCTCAGCGGATCGATATAGCCCCGAACCTCGCCGTGCACGAGATCGGGGTAGACCTGCGGGTCATCGATCCCCGGCTGCCACACACCGTGCGCGAAGATTTCCCATTTTCCCTCGGGTACAGACCACTCGAGTTGTTGACTGGAAGTTAAATCTGTCAGGTCTTCGAAACGGTTTTCAGGACCGAGGGCAATCAGCGCCACAAGTTGTTGTTTCACCGGCAAAATCTTCCGCACGTCTATGCGAAGGGGTCCTGGTCCGGTCGAGGCCGTCTGGTGAGCCAGAGTGACCTCCCAGCGCGCAAGCTTACGATTCTCCGCGACGATCACACCGCCTGCGTATCCGCATGGGTAGTCCTTGTCATCCTGCTCCCAGACGGTCAGTCCCAGCTTGCGCGCCGCGTCGACGATAATTCTCCAACTCCTCCAGTTGTTTTCATGGAGGAAACCTTTATAGTCGTAGGGGTGCAGCGTGACGCCTTCAAAGCCAAAGCGATGGATGACGTGCATGAATTCACGAAGCTGCTCCTCGGTTTCATCGCCATGCACCATCCAAAAAGGGCAAGAACTGCGGGTGGGATTGGCGCTTTGGAACGCTTCAGCAAGCTCCGGCCAGCCCATCTCGGCGGAAGGAGTGGCGCTAAGCTCATTTGAGAAGCCAGAGGCACCGGCCGGCCCGTCCGCCGCAACGCTGAAGCTATAGCGGGTACCGTCCTTCAATCCCTGGACAGAATAGTCCGGCACCAGAACGCCCTCGATTAATTCAACGCGCTCTTGCGGGTCACGAAACCGAACTTGGTAAGAGGTCGCGCCGCGAACGCGGCTGAAGCGAAGGACCACCCGCTCGTGCTCGCCGCGGGCTGAAATCAGCAGAGGAGGTCCCGAGTGTAATGAAACAGATGAGTGAGATTCTTGGGCCCAAAGAGGCAAGCTCCAAAGGGACGCTGCTCCGGCCAGCGAGATGAAGGATCGCCGTTTCAACGCTGTCTCCGCACCTAGTAGCGCGCTTCGACCGTGTGATCGCCGGGAGTGGCAATGACTAAACGTCCCGCGGCGCTCTTCCCATCTAGGGTAACGGCTGACGGACGCTTACCACCGCGCTCCGGCAACGTCACCAAAGCACGCTCATGGGCAGGATTAGCGACGTGCAGGACGAAGCTCGGGTCTCGATTGCTCGCCGCCTCGTCTCCGCCGGCGCCTTCCCACCTCCAATCCACGCGAATCAGGCCGTGAGTGGTAGGAACGGTTCCTCTAGCCCATTGAAGACCCGCCGGATGTGGCGAGAGCGAGTATTCAGCGTATCCCGGCTGGGTGGGCCGCACGCCGAGAATCGAAGTGGTTAGGAAATAAGTGGGCGCGGCGCTCCAGGCATGGCAGGAGGTTCCGGAGGCTTGAACGAAATTCTCCCAGAAAGTATCATTTCCTGCTGCCGCCATGGGTCCCCAGAACTTTTCGATATATTGCCGTACGGTGGCCGCGCCCCCGTGTTCCGCCAGCGCCTCCAGCACGAAGAACATGCCATACGTCTGAGACTGGACGATCACTTGTCCTGAAGCCTCCGGCTTGCCAAGGATTTCAAATTGCCCCGTGGCCGGATTCATACCTCCGGGCCGGACGAGGGCAGAATCGGTAATCTTAGCAAGAACGTCTGTGACGCGGTCCGCCGGGGCAAGCCCGAAAAGGACAGCATCGGCGTTCGCCAATTGACCAATCCGGTCGCTCGGCTGGCCGTTATCCCAAGCGTCCACGTAAAGCCCGCGGCCCGGGTTCCAGAAGCGCTGCTCGAACGCGGCGCGAACGGCCGCGGAATCGTCGCGGAAGATTTTGGCATGGTACCCGTCACCGGCGAGTCCGGCCATGTAGGCAGCGTTATCGAGCGTGTGGGCATAAAGCGCGTTCAGAATGGAGCTTTCGCCTCTCTTATCCGGGTTCGACCAGTCGAGGAAAACCCAATACGGCATCGGGCCAAGCAGCCCATCCGATTGCCGGTAGCCTTGGAACCACATCATTGCCCGAGCGACGCTGGGATATAGCCGGAGAACAAACGCTTTATCTCCGGTCTCGAGATAATATTCACGAAGCGCATTGATGAACGAAAAGATGTAATCGTCGATGAGAATGTGAGAGTTCCCGGACATATCGCTCACCATGGGAATGGCGCCGTCGCGCCACGCATCGCGTGAAGCATCCAGGAGAAACTTGCGGGCGATATCAAGATTCCCATTCGCCACCCCATTAACCCGCAGCTCCACTTCGCCGTCGCCCAGCCACTGATGCTGTTCGCGGGTGGGGCAATCCATCGTGCCATCCAGCGTGCAAAGCTGGAACGTATAGGCGCCCATCTGCCAGAGCTTAGTGAGCAGTGGGCTTGAGCTTGTAAACGAGCCCGCGTGAGTCAGTTTCGCGGTGCTGAAGCGCATGCTTAACCGGAAGCGCAATGGCGCGCTGAGACCGGGAAACGAAAGCTCGACAAAACGCAGCGCATGCCAGCCCCACATGGTCCAACTTTGAACTCCTGGGACAACGAAGTATTGCGCTACGTAATCACCTCCAGGCGCGTCGGCCGTAATGTCCCCATGAATCATCATCTCGCTCCAGCCGATGTTAATGGCGGCAGGTTTGGAGCTTTCCACGCTGAATTGTAAATACCCATCCACCTCCCGGCCCATGTCGAGAATCACGTAAGGAATTTGGCCGGTGGGACCAGGCTGAATCTCCGCATAACCGGGCGAATTGAGCGCCGTGAGGGCTTCGGGGTCATGGAGGATCGAGGCGTCTGTTGTGTGTTGTTCGCTAGCGATTTCTCTGCCGAGGGCGGCAAGCGGGCTCCGCCCGCGGAAAAACGAAGCTCCTGGCGCGCGGGTCGAGCACAGGCCGGCGCTAACCACTTTCGCCGGAGCAATCTCGCGCTCCACAGGGTATGCCATCGGCCGCAATACCAGGTGGGTATAGGGCTCTTCAGGAGGTGAGGTGAGGCCCCAGACACTCCTCAGCACGCTGACGGGGATCCAGTTGCTATCGTCAAACGCCGGCCTAGTCCACCCTTTCACCACGCGATCCGAGTGATAAACCTCAATATCGGCAAGCGAACCGTTCACTTGCGGTGTGTTCCAGTCCCAGGCGTGGTCTTCCGTAGCCTTCCAGCTTGCGTCGCTCTTGATGATCTGCCGCTGGACGCCGGAGCTGATTTCAAGCTGGCAAAGGAGCGCGCCATGAGCCTGAGAACCGAAACGGCCAGAAGGCGGAGGAATGTACCACGCCAGCCCCTGCCCGTACCAGCGGACCTCGACCGCGATCACGTTCAGCCCGGCGCGCAGCTTGGAAGCCACGTCAAACGTGTCGTAGTAGCTCCAGTAATGGGGAGAGCGCGCCGGCCCCTGGCCGATGTAGGCGCCGTTGACGAAAAGACGGTAGCGGCTGTCCGCGAAAATCGAGAGGGGCGCTTCTTCAGGGACAGCCGCCAGCGTGAAAGTCTTTCGAAACAGAATGAACTGATTCTGGTGCGTAGCAATTGCAGCGGTGGACGGCCAAATCCATTGCGCCATCCAATGCACAGAATTTACGGGCTGGGTGGCGTTCGCTGCCACGTTGAAAGCCAGGAAAATCATAGCGAAGAGCAGACAGCCCGCCCGCGCGTGTTTTCGCAAATTCATCAATTCCTCCTGTAGCGTTCGAGGCTCGGGGTTCGGGAATCGGGGTTCGTAATCGAATTCCTGCACTTCATATTTATAGCAACTTACTTTGACACCGCCGCCCCTCACCCGGCCCGCGCTGGCTGGAGAAAGCGCCGGCCACGGTTCACCCTCTCCCAAGGGAGAGGGCCGTTTTCCTCTGCAGAGGGAAAAATACGATCCTTACCTTCTCGTTTTCCCGAGACCGAGGCCCGAACCCCGAGTCGCGAATCCCGAGCCCCGAAATGCGCTACGGCGACGTAACCGTGTAATGCCCGGCGTGATTGAGGCGCACGATAGCCCGCCGTCCGTCTTCAGCGAAAACGCCGGATTGTGTTTGGCCGTTGACCCGGATTGTGGTATTGCCCGCCGTGACCGGCATGGAAACGGATGCCTCTGTTCCGGGCGGCAAGTCGATGGAGGCAGTCATGTGGCCATCCGAGACGGCACGATAACTCACTCGAATCGCGCCGCGAGGCGTAGGTTCTGAACCATCCGCCCACTTAAGGCCGGCGAGCTCGGGACGAATCGAGACCTGAGCGAATCCGGCGGCCGTGGGCTTAATCCCCAATATCTCCTCGGTCAGCCAAACGGTTGGACCGCTCGACCATCCGTGCGAGAGACTTACGAAATAGCCTTGACCGAAATCGGCCCTCAGCGAGCTGTGCCAGCCGTGCTGCGGAAGGCCGAGGTTGTAGGCTTCCCAGAAGCTGGTGGCGCCACGCCGGATCATTCCACCCCAATACTTTCGAATCCAGTCCAGTGCGGCTTCGTATTGTCCCGCTCCGGCCATGGCGGAGATGACGTAGAAATTATAGTAGGGCGTGATACGAAATTTATCCGGATGGGAAAGCACCTTTTGCCATATCATCTGGGTCTCTTGAGAGCTGGCGAGCCCGGAGTAAATGGCCATAGCGTTCGGCTGCCAGCGGTCGCCGAAAGTTCCGGACCGAGAGCCAAGCATATATTGGAGAGCGGCGCCGCGGATTGCCTGGGCCTCGGAAGCGAAGCGGTCCGCATTGTCTGAGTCGCCGAGCTGGCGCAGGAGCCACGAACCTTCCTTAAACGCTGCGTAGAACTCAAACTGGGTGGCTCGCTGAGCGTTGGGAGCGGTTTCGCTGAGCGGCTGCGTTCCGGTTCCAAAGAACGAAGGAGACATGCCGGGCGACCAATCGACGAAAGGCCACACGTGATGGGGATTAGTGAATACGTTCCGGCCATCGAGCTCCGTTTCCATGTAGCTTAGTAGTTGAATAAGCTGCTGACGGATTGAGCGAAGATAATTAAGATCACCGATGTGCCGGTAGTAGTCCGCCTCCGCCATCACCCAGAAGGCCGAATAGCCCGGAATGCCGTTGACGTCGTGCGCTACAGGCTGGCCGGCGTCGCGAATCAGATAATCCATTGTCTGTTGGATCAGGAAATGATCGGCAAACGTGTCGTCGATAACATGCCCGCTCACGTCCAGGTCGCCCACCCAGCGCGCACGATCTCGCTTGGGAGCGTCCCAGATGTCGTCCAACATGCAGAGATGGCTGGTGTAAGCACCTACCTGCCAGATGCGGTTGAGCAGTGGATCGGACGAGTGGAACGATCCAAGGTAATGCACGGGATAGTAGATGTCGTCGAGTTGGACCGATTTAATACGCAGGGGGGATGGTCCCGCCAGGAACCGTACCGCGACGTAACGAAATGCACTCTTCGGGCCGTAGGCGGTCGAGTGAGGCGGCACCTCAAGCTCATCAACGCCCAGATAGGGTTCTTCCAGAGTTTCACCCAACGATTCGCCATACTGGACGCTAAGCCGCATTGCTTGGTCTGAATCGGACACAACCTCGATCCGGCCAGTGGACTCGCGGCCAAAATCCAGGACCAGGCCGGGGTATTCCGTGCCGGCCGCACCAGGGTGCGGCAGATCAACCGTAAAGTCGCCTGCCGGAGCAGGGGTTAATTGGTCCGCGCCAGCGGCCAGGAGCACGGTATTGTGAAGCGCACCGAGTCCTTGAAAAGCGTCGATTACGTTCACCGCTCGCACGGGCGCGCGCGCCAGGAATGGCGAGATGCCGTCGTAGCCCGGCCAGCGGTACATGCCGGCATCCTGGTTAGCCTGGAAAAAATCGATGTTGCTTTCGATTCCGCCGAGAACGGCTGCAGGCGACCATCCTCTTTCGCTGAAGCCTGGCTGCTGCCATCCATTTTCTTCTTGGGTGCTGGATTTCCATCCGGCGCCGCTCATCACGATCGCCGGGCCGCTCACCTCGGGTGGACGCGGCACAATCTTCACGGCCAGCCTGCTCCCGTTTGCGGCGGCAAGAGCGAGCACGTTCGAACCAGAGTGGAGCGACCGGCTCACGTCCAGGACCAGGACGTAGGGATCGATTTTAGCCCCGGGATCCTGCAAGACGTTGGCGACAAGCTGCCCATTCAGGTAGACGCGCATCCGCTCCGGGCCTGCAGCATAAAGCGTGGCTGTTTGGGGAAGAGGAGTCGGGATGTCAAAACTCTTTCGGAAATATATCCATTGCGGCCTGTTTCCGGCCGTTGGCGACCAAAACTCGCCAGGTCCTCGCATCCTACCTTGAGCCCAGATGTACTGCTCAGGCAGCGGCGCGTGCAACTGCGATTCAAGTTTCGGAGACGCGATTTCGGCCGTGAGGTCCAGCGGATTGGGGCTATAGGCACGCTGAGCGGCATAGGCTGAAAGGGCAGATAAAGTAATGATGGTGGCAAGCAAGAACACGCACACAACCCGGAAAACTCTCTGCATTCGATAACCCTCCAGTGGCTGGGATCGACGATCTAAAAGCAGCGCGGCGCAATGTCCCGTAGGGCGCGGGAACAAATGCGCCCTGGGTCTCCATGACTCGCCCATTAACGTTCGGTCGGCGATGTAACCGCGTTACTAAATGCTTGTATTGGGTTCTTACCCTTCTGCTCATGCGATTTCATTTCCTGGAACTCCCGGAACGCTTCGCGAGATTTAATTTTCAGCCCGAGGCGGTAATAAACCGTGCCCAGTGTGTAATAGGCCGAAGCGAGATGTGGATCCAACCGCACTGCGGTTTCCAACTGTGCCCGAGCTTGTTCGTACCTCCCCACTTGAGCTTCAAGGTCGCCCAGCCGCAGGTAGGAAGGGGCATAGGAGGGATCAAGTTTTTGCGCCAGCTCTATCTCGCGCCGGCCTTCGGCAGGATTGCCCGTCCGGGCGAGCAGCATTCCGTAATGGAGGTGGCAGTAGGGGTTGTTGGGATTCATTTTGACAGCTTCTTCGAGATACTTCTTAGCCTCGGCAACTTTACCTTCGAGCGAGTTCACGACCCCCAGCATGAGCACAGCCCGATCGTCGTGGGGATCGAGTTCGATCGCGGCTTTAAAGTTCCGGGCAGCGCGGTCAAGATCGGCGGGGTTGTTGTTGTCCGCATACCCCACAATAAAGAAGCTCATGCCCAGATAATAGATCGGGGCTTCGGCGCCAGGTTGCATTTGCTCTGCTTCGAGGAAGGATTCGATCGCGGCGCGCTGGTTTCCGATTCGCTGGTCGATGCGGCCTCGGGTTACGAAAAAATCCGCTTGATGGGGATCGACGTCGATAGCCCGTTGAACGGCAGCGAGTGCCTGCTTGCTATGGCGCTCTAAATCAAGAGTCTGGGCCTTGAGATTGAGATACTCAGGATTCTCTTGGAGGCTCGGGCCCTTCAACTGGCTTAAGATATTGGAAGCGCATGGTGCGTCTTCCTGATGCACGCACTCTGCAAGCCTTCCAAGTGGGGGGGATTGCGGCGTCTCTCCCGAGGTGTTGCGGAGAGGAGAAGCAACGTGAAGCTCCGGATTGCTGGCGCGGCTCAGGGACTCAGTAAGAGATGCTTGCTCCCGCGCCCCCTGAAGGTCCCCCATGCTTCGCAGAAGGCGGGATAGCTGCGCGGGGAAAGCCGCCTCTTTCGGGAATCGCCGCTCCCCCGCTTCGAGAGTTACCAAAGCGGCCTTGGACTGATGGACATCGATCTGATCTGCGGCGAGCGCAGTGTATCCCAGGTCGTTATTAGGGACTCGCGCGACCGCCTCGGCAAGATAAGGAAGCGCTGCATCGTTTTTGCCCAACCTGCGCAGAGCAGCCCCCAAGTAAAGGTAGGCATCGCCAAAGGTAGGATCAAGGGCGATTTCTCTCTGGAACTCTTCGGCCGCGTCAGAGTAATCGGCAAGGTTAAAGTCAGTGCGGCCGAGTTGATAATGGACAATGGGCAACTTGGGGTCCAAGCTTGCAGCTTTCTTGTATTCGGTCTCTGCATGGGCGCTGTCATGACGTTCGTCATAAACTTCCCCGAGCAACAGATCGAGCCAGGCGGAGTGCGGGAAGTCCTGATCGAGGATCTTGAAGTCCCGCAGCCCCGCCTGGGGATCATGCAGCGCCCGATCCTGCTCAATCAGGAGATAGAGGGAGTACGGATCATGGTAACCCATATGGAAAGACGCGGCGATCGCATGACGCGCTGCCTGGTGCTGACCAAGAGCGCGGTAAGTCATGCCCAGGTAAAATTCGGTTTTGGCGCTGAGGGGGAGACTCTTGAACGCTTGCAGGGCGCCGTACGGCTGCCCCGCGGAAAGCAAAGCGACACCCAGATCAAGAGTAAGGACTGGATTTCGAGGAAACGTCTGTAGTCCACGCCGAATCCAGAACAGAGCACTCTCGAAATGCTGTTGCTGAAGAAGTAGCACCGCCAGGCCGTTGTAGGCCGCCAGATTTCCGGGGCAAAGCTTCACGGCTTCTTCGAGCGCAGCCGTGCGCACAGACGGAGTGAGCCTGGAGTTGACGCCGTTTGATAATAAGGCTTGGAACCGAGCCTGCTGGCCGCAGGCGGCTGTAGGGCTTCCGAAAAGAGCGGTAGACTGGAATGTAAGCGCGAGCGCCAGACCTAGTGCAGCCCCGGCCAACCACAGGGACAATGGGCTACCGCACTGATCGGGCTGGCATAGCCCAGTTGGATCTGCTTCCAATGGGTACCCTAAATTAATCCGCATTCGAACCGATGCCAGTCCAAACTGAACCGCAAGGCTGTAGCGCGGGATTTCTTACCAGCTTCGGCGGAAGGGCGGGTTTTCAACCGCGCCCTTCCGCCGCGGGCCCGATCCTGGCGAGATATTCAGGCTAGCGCGTCAACGGCTCAAAAGTTGTAGCGAAGCGCGAACTCAAAAATGCGAGGATCGAGCGCGCTGGTCACCTGGCCGAAGTTTCCAGAACCAAGGCCTGTTGATAACCCGCTGAAGTTAGTATGGTTCATAACGTTGAAAGACTCGGCGCGGAATTCAAGTATGCTCCCTTCCCGACGACCAATTGGCCAGTCTTTGTAAACTGCTGTGTCAAGATCGACCATCCCGGGGGCAATGATATCGCCGGGAGCGGTGTTGCCAAAATAGCCTGCCGGCGGTGCAGCGAATGCTGATGTGTTAAACCACTCGGCGACACTTTTAGGCCCAGCTATGTGAGCCCCGGAGACAAGGTCCGGGTACCCAGCAAGTCCTGGATTGGATGTGCTGAGCGATAGCGTATCGCCAAAGCCGCTCTGAGTGGTCATAATACCCGACAATTTCCATCCGCTTAACACGTACTTCTCGAATCCCGCCGCATTTTTATACCACGGAATTGCCCAGAGGGCGCTAATCGAGAAATCCTGGAAGGGAGTGCCTGTGTTGCCGTAATTCGCACCGGGGTTGTACGAGTTTTGCGGGCCATTCCATCCGAGCGTGTGCTCCCACGTGTAAGCGAAATTGAGGAAGAGATTGTGACCCGCGTCATGGCGCGCTTGAAGCTCCAGCGCATTCCAGTTGGTGTTCCCAACGGCCTCAAGGTCCGTGATACCCGCATAGCCCGGATACGGGGAGGCAAAGTAATTGTCGAATATGGTTCCGGAATTGATGATGGGGTTGAATTGGTAGGGCGGGTCGGGGAGCGGCTGGTTCATATTCCAATCCATGGTGAGGAAGTGGTTCACCTCGCCCGCATAAGCAATAGAGGTAAGCCAGTTGCGACCGAACTGGTGCTGCAGGCTCAAGCTGTAGTTTTCATATTCGGGGTCGCGATAGTTCTTCAAGTTAAGTGTTGTGACGCTTGGTGCGCTCGCTGGCACCGCCGCTGCCCCGATCGGGTCGGGGAAGCTCGGCGTGATCAGATTGGTGCTCGCGATAAAAGGAGGGTTGTTGGAAGGGAATCCGCCGCCGGCAACATTATAAAATTGGTTCTGAGTCGTATCCTGGTATCCGCCGCGCAACGAAGTCTTCCCGTTGCCGAACACGTCCCAGGCAAAACCGACCGCCGGCCCCCAGTACCAATTGTGGGAGTTGGTAAAGTTTTGGGCGACCCCGTTCTCGCAGCCGATAATCAGTCCGTTGGTCGCGCTGTAACTGGCAGTCGGCGTAATCGTGCCGTTGGTGTTTACGATGGGCGCGTCAGCCGGATTGTAGAGGGCAGAGTTAAACATGCTGCCGAAGTCGCATTGGATACTAGGCTGTGGCATCCACCACACGCGAGCACCGGCTGTAAGCGTCAGGCGGCGCGTCGCCTTCCATCGGTCCTGCAAATAAGGGGAAAAGATGCGATATTTCTGGTAATAACGAGGCTCATAGTCTTGCTGATAGAATGTCGCCGCATCGCCTAACAGATAGTCGGCAAGCGCATCGCCGGTGAATTGACCGGTGAAGTCCCACGAGCCATTGCTCTGCGCGTAGTCAATCTGCCGCTTGGTTCCGAAAAGGAGGGTACCACCTGCCTGGATGTAATGATTGCCGCGAAGCCAGCTCCAGTCGTCCGAAAGCGTGTCCTCCAAATCGCCGGCATGGAGTATCGGCAAAGTGTACGGCCCGCCGAGCTCGGAGTAGCCCTGGGAAAAGTTTACCGAGGGAAGTCGGTCGGTGCCGGACCCAGTTTTGTATGGCAGGTCTTGGTCGAGCCCGGGCACCTGACTTGTATCCACGAGCCCGGTCTCTGTCAAATAGGCCACATAGTTGTTCATCGCCACGCTCGTGGTATTGACCATGCTCGGGGAAAGTGTCGCGGTCAATTGAACCTGCGCCATCTGATTGTCAGTAAAAATCGGATCCTTTTGTGTAGGATACGGATTTGAGACAAAAGTATCGTAGGAGTTTCCGTTGGTCTGCCGCTCATCAAAGTATTCGAACAGCATGCGAATTTTTGAACCGATATCCTGGTCTACGCGGGCTTCATCGTCACGCTGGGTATTGATAGTCGGGTTGAGGTTGATGTAATTGTCAAAGCCATTCGGCGTATCGTTTGCTGCGGGCACCTCAGCGTTCAGCAACGCCAGAGAATGGGAATTCAGCATGCTCGCCGGTATGGTGTTGTTAGGGAATGGCAAGCCCGTCGAAGGGTTGGTGATCGTTGCGGCAAAAGGACCACTGGTTGGGAAAACACCGTTGCGCATGGCCGGGGTCGGGGAAGTTCCCAGCGCCACCGATCCTTCATTCTGGCGGACAAACTGCTCGCTCCAGAAAAAGAACGTCTTGTTTTTGTTCGTGTTGTAATGGTGGGGAATATAGAATGGCCCGCCAAACGTGTATCCGAAAATATTTTGCTTCAGAGCTGGTACGGTCGGGCTAAAAAAGTTCCGCGCATCCAGCCCGTCGTTCCGCAGGTACTCGAACGCACTCCCATGGAAAGCGTCGGTACCGCTCTTTGTGTCAAGGACGACAACCTGAGCTCCATTCAGGGAATATTGAACGCTAAAGTTATTCTCCAGAACGCGCTCTTCCTGAATCGTGTCAGGATTGGGGAGAATGGTGATCTGAGTCATGTTGCCGGTGTTTTCGTTCCACATGCCATCAAGAAGATATTGGACGTTATTGGTACCGTTGCCGTTAATTCCTAGGATGTTGCTTGTCAGGAATCCGCCCTGGCCTTGCGCCGTATCGGGCGCTGTGTTGACGATGCCAGGCATCAGCGCCGCAAGACTCTGGAAGTTGCGGCCATTCAACGGGAGGTTCACGATCTGTTGTTCGGATATGTCACTGGAGAGCGTGGGCGTGGCTGTGTCCACCTGTGCCGCAGCGGCCGTGACAACAACCTGACTGGTCACCTTGCCGACTCGCATCACAATGTTGGCCGTAGCCACGAGGGTCGGATGCACGCTCACACCACTTTCGGTGAACGTCTGAAATCCCGGCTTAGTCACCTTCACGGTGTAGGTTCCGACGGTGAGTCCCGGAAACACAAAGCTGCCGTCCGAATTGCTGTTTGTGCTCCTGGATACCTTAGTATTCTCGTTGGTGATGGTAACGGCGGCGCTGGGCACCACGGCCCCGCTGGCGTCCCTCACCGTGCCCGTGATGGTTCCCGTGGTGCTCAACTGCCCAAAGGCGAGGCGTCCGGCAACCAGGGTACACACGGCAAGCAGAAGGGCGGGACAGAGCACACTCAACAGGGACGCAATCCTGTTAACACGCCCGGAATGACAGTCGAACATGGCTATTGATCTCCTTCGGAAACATCAGACAAGCAGCTATCCCGCAAAGCGGGCGATGTGTAATATACTCTCAGTAGTAGAGCATGTCAAGTGAGATTAGAACGATCGAAAATAGAAACGATTAGAACGATCTGAGGGCTTTTTAGGTGGCGCGCGGCAAAGCCACTCTTTATGGCCAACGCCGTTTGGCTAATTTCGACAGCATTGCAGTAGCACGCGATACGGTCGATGCGGTATGGATGCTTCGCATAGGTGACTCGCATGCGCTCAACTGCAACTGGGGTTCGTTGACTTTCTTTTCGGAGCAGCTATGGACAGCCTCAAGCCTGTTTTTCGCGTGACCCTCAGCGAACAGGTGGCCATGCAAATCGCCACGATGATCTCGTCCAGCCGATGGAAGGAGGGCGACCGCTTACCCTCGGAAATGGAACTTTGCAAGAGGCTCCGCATCGGCCGCTCGACGTTGCGCGAAGCCATGCGGTCGTTGGCGTTTGTAGGGATGGTCCGTATGCGGGCGGGCGAAGGCACCTACGTTGCTCGCGGACCATCCAAACTGCTGGAGCAGATTTTCGCCCAGGGAATGCTCGCCACCGAGCAGGCCGTGACGGACCTTTGTGAAACCAGGGTTCTGCTGGAAACAGAATTGGCCGCGCTGTGCGCTGAGAAAGCAACGGCTCAGGAACTCCAGCAGCTTAAATCTCTGCTCCAGGAGATGCGGGCCGGCGTTCATGGGCCCACACGGACTTTTCTTAGTCTGGATCTGGATTTCCACCTGAAGATTGCAGACGCTTCCAAGAACCAGGTGATGGCGCAACTGTTACGTACCATCCGCCAGCTCCTCGAGGAGTACATCGTCAAGAGCCTGCGCCTTACGAATGCGCCCCAATTGGCCTGCGAAGGCCACGCCAAGATTCTCGGCGCATTGAAGAAGCACAATCCGCGCGAGGCCCGTATGTCCATGCGACAACATCTGCGCCTCTTTCAAAGAGGCTACAAGTTGATCATGGCGGCATCCGAACGCGCGGCCGGGGAAGCGGTGGAAGTTTCAACTCCGGCAGCCGGCATTCACATTGACGAGACGCGAGAGACGAGCAGAAATGCCTGACCTGTTTAGATTGATTGAAGTGTTTGCGCAAGCCGCCGGTTATGGATTTCGACAAGCTCGGCGCAATCCGAGCTTCGCGGCAATGGTGATCGTCATCCTCGCCCTGGGGATTGGCGCCGACACGGCGATATTCAGCTTGGCTGAGGCGGCCCTGTTCCCTCGGTTTGCCGTCAGAGATCCAGGCCGGCTTGCCGGCGTCTATACGAGCGGACCCAGAGAAACAGGCTACAGCTCCACTTCCTATCCGGATTACGTCTACTACCGGGACCATGATCACGTCTTCTCCGGTCTCATGGCGTACATAGATATCCCGCTTCGCTGGACGCACAAAGATCAAACCAGTTTTCCGTGGGCTGCCATCGTCACCAGCAATTACTTCGCGGTACTCGGGGTGAAACCAATTATGGGACGGGTTTTTCTCCCCACGGCAGATCGCGTTGGCAGCGAGTCTGCTGTCGTCTTGGTGAGCGATCAATTTTGGACGCGACAATTGGCATCCGACCCGAAGGTGCTCGGCAGGCAATTGGTCTTGAACGGGCACGCTCTTACCATCGTGGGCGTTCTTCCGAAGAACTTCCAGGGGGTGGATCTTGCTTGGGGTGGAATCCCGGATATTTGGATTCCCGTGGCTATGGAGTCTGTGGCGCTGCCCAATCGCGGCACGTTGAACGTTCTGCGGTCTCGTGAAGCGCGAGAGTTTCTCGTTATGGGCAGGCTGAAGCAGGGCGTCAGCATCGAGGATGCCCGGGCAGAGATGAAGCTAGCGGCTCGCCAGCTTGCGCAAGCCTATCCAGTGAGGGATCAAGGGCGCACCGCCTTCGTGCTTACCGCCAACCAGTCGAGAATGTGGCCCGGCTGGCGTGAGTCCGTGGTCCAGGTACTGATCCTTCTCGCGGTTGCGGTTGGCTTTGTGCTCCTGGTGGCATGCGCGAATGTTGCCAATTTGCTTCTGACGAGGAGCGTGGCGAGGCAGCGGGAAATAGCGGTTCGGCTGGCGCTGGGGAGCAAACGCGCGAGAATCGTATTACAACTGCTGACAGAAAATATTTTGTTAGCCGCAATCGGCGCCGGCGGCGGCTTGCTGTTTGCGGATCTGCTGATCAGGATCGCTCCGTCGTTCGAGCTGAGCCCGCAGATGCACATGAATTTGAATTTGCGAATCGATTACCGCGTCTTTCTCTTCACGCTGTTTCTCTCGCTGATTGTTGCCCTGATCTTTGGGTTGATTCCGGCTTTCACAGCCTCCCAGGTTAATCTGACCCAGGCTCTTCGAGGGGGAGACCATCAGTCGTCGATGGGCATGGGCGGCCGGCGAGTGCGTGGAGGTATCGTCATCGTTGAGCTCGCCTTTGCCTTCCTATGCCTTATCGGAGGCGGGCTCTTCGTGCGAAGCCTGCTGCGTCTGGAGAACGCCGATCTCGGCTTCGATCCGCATAATGTGTTGGCCGCAACTTTGTTTTTATCTCCTTCGCGATATACGCCTACGGAAGGCTCCCGATTTTACGCTCAGTTGCTCGATCAGGTTTCTGGCTCCCCGGGCGTAAGGTCTGCGTGTTTGACCTGGCTTCCGCCCTTAACCGGTGCTCGCGCAGTCAGGCAGGTCTTTCCGCAAGGGATGGACAGCCAGGGAGGAGAGGCGGGAATCACGGTTCAAACAGACGATATTTCGCCCGGATACTTCAGTTCATTAGGTATCCCGCGTCTTCGGGGTCGCGATTTCACACCAGAAGATGGCGCGCAAGCGCCGCCGGTGGTAATCGTGAATCAGGCGTTGGCTGAAAGCGTCTGGCCGCGCCAGAATCCGGTTGGGAAGGTGCTGAAACTTAAGGGAGAGAACACGTACCGGCAAGTGGTCGGGGTGGTGGCGGATATAAAGTACCACACCGTGTGGGAAGGCCCGCAGCCGTACCTGTATTTGCCTTTGGCTCAGGAATACGTTCCGGAAGTAGCCCTGCTGGTTCGGACGAACGGAAACCCCATGAACTTCCTGCCCGAGGTGCGGCAATCCGTGGCCACGCTGGATAAGAAAGTTTGGTTCTTTGAGGCGCAAACGCTGGAGGAGGGGATCAACCACTCGCTGTCTCAGCCACGGGTAATCGCCACGCTACTCACCTTATTTGCGGCTATTGCTCTGCTTCTAGCGACGGTTGGAATTTATGGAGTGGTCTCGTATTCTGTCGCCCATCGCACCCATGAGATTGGCATTCGAATGGCCCTTGGGGCGCACCGAAGTGACGTATTAAAACTGATTCTCGGAGACGCGATGCTTTTGGCAGTGGCAGGGATCGGGGCCGGCGTTTTTGCGGCGATTGCTGTGGGAAGGCTGATGGCGACTCTACTTTACGGAGTGAAATCAACGGACCGGTTCACCTTCGTTGTCGTTTCCCTCATTTTTATAGGTGTGGCGCTGGCTGCTTCTTACATCCCGGCGCGCCGGGCAACAAAGATTGATCCCATGCTGGCCCTCCGCCATGAGTAAAGCAGTGGTTAGTGGTTAGTGGTAGCCACGGCAAGCGCTTTCTCCCGCCGTGGGTTCTTCGGGTAGTGCGGACCCCGCTTGGCGGGACTGCCGGGAGGCGGTACTTCGTGCCTCAGTTTCGGGCTCGCCCGCTGTGTAGCGCCGACCTTTAGGTCGGCACGTGCCGGGCTGAAGCCCGGCGCTACGAGGCCAAAACTGAGGCACTACGGCGCTACACGAATTTAGCTTGTGATTAGAATCAATGTTTGTCATAAAATGATAAATTGTGATTGAGGGGAACGTCTACCGGGAATGAAAGAGGGCAGGGAAGTGATTCGCGGGGCGAAGCAGCATCTAACAATTGAGGAGGCCGGCGTGGGCAAGTGGAAACTTCTGTTGGCGGGCGTTCTGGTTTGTATAACGGTTCTTTTCTTCGCGGGTTGCCGTACGAGCGATCAAGAATGGACAGGAGCGATGGCAAACCAGAACGGAAGCCACGTCCAACCGTTTAACCCTCAGAACGAAGCTCAAAACAACCAGGCGATCAGGCCGTTCGCACCACTTTCCAGCGTGGGCGAGGATGCCTTCGCTGCTGTAAAGCCGGGGGCGAATTCCAACAATCAACCCGGGCAGCGCTGACGGGCGCTGCCGTCTCCCTCCTCCAGGGGACCAAACCCTTACTCATCTTAAAGTTTAGAATATAGAGTTCGACGGGAGCGGGCCGCCCCCGAACTCGAAATTCCGGGGGCGTAGAGGCGGCTTTATGCCGCCATTCTGTGTGGCGGGGTAAACCTGCCGCTACAACAACGCCCGAAACTGGGAAGCCGTGAAGAAATCTGCACATTCCACCACAAAGACACTAAGGAAAGCGTTTCGTTTTCAACCTCTGTGCCTTGATGCCTTTGTGGTTCAAACGATCAATTCACAGCTTCTGAGGGATTAAAAACCAGAGCGGCCTTTTCGGCGCTCTCTCGTGTTCCGGCCAGGGTCGTATGCGGATCGCTTTAGCTCAAATCAATACGACGGTCGGCGACTTCACGGGCAACGTGGAGCGCATCGTGCAATTTGCCGCTCAGGCGGAGCGGGAGCGGGCGAGCCTGGTGGTGTTCCCGGAGCTTGCGCTCTGCGGTTATCCCCCTCGCGACCTGGTCGAGCGGCTGGATTTCCTCGAGCGGGCTGAATCAGAATTGCAGCGTCTCGCCCAGTTGCTGCCGCCCATCCCTGCGCTGGTGGGGTCGGTGCGAAAGTCAGGAACGTCCCAGGGAAAATCGGCTGCGGATGTCGCCGCGCTACTTCGTCGCGGCCGGATCGAAGCCGATTACGTCAAGAGGCTCCTTCCTTTCTATGACGTCTTTGACGAATCCCGCTACTTTGAGCCGGGATCCGGCCCCCTGGCGTACTCGTTGGACGGGGAGCGGTTGGGCATCACCATTTGCGAAGACGCGTGGAATGACAAACATTTTTGGAAAAGGCAGCTCTATCCGGTCGATCCTGTCGAAGAGACGGTCAAGGCGGGTGGGAGAATCCTGATTAACATTGCCGCCTCGCCCTTTGCGGCCGGAAAGATCCAGATGCGGCAGCAGATGCTAAGCGCATTGGCGATTGAGCACGGCGTGCCGGTGGTTTACGTCAATCTGGTAGGTGGAAACGATAGCCTGATCTTTGACGGATCCAGTTGCGCTTTCAGCGCGCGCGGGGAGCTGCGCGTGCGCGCCAAATCCTTCGAGGAAGATCTGGTGATCTTTGACACGGCTCAAGAGAGCGTGTGCCTTCGTCCCGAGCCCGAGCCGGAGACCGAGGCCGTTTACGAGGCGCTTGTACTGGGCACGCGGGATTACGTGAGCAAATGCGGCTTCAGGAAGGCAATCATTGGGTTGAGCGGCGGAATCGATTCATCGTTAACAGCCGTCATCGCCGTGAGCGCCCTCGGACATGAAAACGTGCTGGGCGTCAGCATGCCCGGACCCCACTCTTCGCCCGGAAGCGTTCAGGATGCCCGAAAACTCGCGGCAAACCTGGGCATCGAGCTCCGCGTCATCCCGGTCACGCCAATTTATGATGGCTATATCTCCAGCTTGCGTGAGGCGTTTGCCCGCTATGCCCCCGACGCAACTGAGGAGAATATCCAGGCCCGTATCCGCGGAAACATTCTGATGGCTCTATCCAACAAATACTGTGGCCTGGTTCTGAGCACCGGAAACAAGTCGGAGCTGGCTGTGGGATATTGCACGCTCTACGGAGATATGGCTGGCGGCCTTGCCGTGATCGCCGACGTTCCCAAAACCATGGTCTATGATCTGGCGAGATGCGCCAACGAGCGAGGAACGGGAAGCGGCCCAATTCCCCAAGCTTGCTTCGACAAACCGCCCTCCGCCGAGCTCCGTCCGAATCAAACGGACCAAGACACCTTGCCTCCTTACGAAATACTCGACGCCGTCCTGCGCGCCTACATCGAGGAGCGGTTGAGCGCCCAAGAAATCACCGAGCGGCTCCATATTGAACCGGCGATCGTTAGCGACATTGTTCATCGAATCGCCAAGGCTGAATATAAGCGGCAACAGGCCGCGCCCGTGCTGAAGGTTACGGAAAAGGCATTTGGCATGGGCCGGCGATTTCCCATTGCGAATAAATACCTGGAATAGAACGTCGGACGCATATGCAACCTGCCGGCGTAATTAGCCAGCTTGGCCGATATTGGGTGAAGTCGATGCGAGGGGAATCGCTGCCCTCCGCAAAGCTAACCCTGCACGGCATTGAAGGGGACCGTTCTTACGCCTTTGTTCAGGCGGCATCACGGAGCAGTTTCCCCTGGTTGACGGCCCGGGAGCTGCCCGAGTTGGTTTGCTATAGGGCTATCGCGAGACAAGGCAAGGCTGATGAAGCGGAGATAACGGTTGTCACTCCGTCAGGAAAGACGTTTCCGGTTGCAAGCGATGATCTTCGCCTCGAGCTAGAGGCGCGCTCGGGCCGGAATATTTACTTGCTGCACGATTATCGCGGCTCGTTCGATGCGGCTCCCCTCTCGCTGATTGGACGGCAGAGCGCCGCCAGAATCGCGGAGGAAACGGGAACCCAGGAAGACCCCTGGCGATTTCGCCCAAACCTCGTCATTGATCTGCAGAGCGGAATCCCCTTTGATGAGCTAAACTGGGTGGGCCGGATTTTTCGGGTCGGAGATACGGCGCGAATTGCCATTACCCGGTCTGACCGCCGTTGCATGATCATCACGCTTGACCCAAAGACCGGCAAGCCAAGCCCAAACGTTCTACGCTCTGTTGCGCAGCAGCACGAACAGTGCGCAGGTATCTATGCGACCGTGCTTACTGCCGGAGAGCTGCACCCCGGTGATCCATTACTCCCGGAAAGATGAGAGAGCCGAGAGGAGTCGCGGAATTGGCAGGCGTGGGGAGACTCGAACTCCCGACCCTCGGATTAGAAATCCGATGCTCTATCCAACTGAGCTACACGCCCTCAATGACTTGCAGCCTCTTCATCTTCGACTGTAGCAGAGATTGTAGTAGCCACCCTTCTTTTCTCGCCAGCTTCTCCTGGGTTCGATGTACGTACCGCAGGACTTCCTCCACCGCCCCATGCCGAAACAGCCAGCCCACTAAGGTTTATTCTATGGAACCCTTGACCCTTGTCGATAGCGGGTGCTGTCCAATGCGGAAGCGCCGGAGGGGGTGGACAATATCGGACGACACCTGCTGGATGCCAAAGTCCTGCTCTGGCCGCCACCCGGCGAGCGCAAGGAAGTCCGCGTCGATCCGAAGATTTTCGACGGCTACATGCGGTATTAGAGGCCGGCGTAGTGTCCGCAAATTTAACGCTCCTGTAACCGGAGCTTAACTTCGAGATCGCTGGTCATCAGGTAGCATTGCAAGCCATGGAAAACCAAATCCTGACCATCACCGCAGATACGACCGCTGCCAATGGCACGGCAGTTCTGAAAATCCGTGGCCCGATGCTGATTAGCAACCTTTTTGAGTTTCAAGATGCGGTGCGCGCTGAAATTGCTCCGCTCCTCGTGCTTGACTTAAGCGAAGTTCCCTATATGGATTCCGCGGCCCTCGGGTCAATCGTCAATGCTCACGTATCGTGTGTCAATCGGAACCGCCGGCTCGCGCTCGTGGGCGTTTGCGATCGTGTCACCACGCTGTTCAGGGTGGTCTGTGTGGATAAAGTTCTTGCTGTCTATCCGACCCTCTCTGACGCTCTCCAGTCCGTAGATTCCCCCGATTAGCGGCTTGCTACTGCAATTTCTTGGTTTCGGGCTCCCCCGCTTTGTAGCGCCGACCTTCAGGTCGGCATTGGCCAGATGCCGGGCTGAAGCCCGGCGCTATGCGCGCGAAACTGAGAACGTATGAATAAATTGCACATCTCACCACAAAGACAAGAGTTTTGTTTTCAAGCTTCGTGCCTTGGTGCCTTCGTGGTTCAAATAATTAATTCACAGCTTCTGAGGGATTACTTATTACAAGATTCTCAGCTTCTTGGCAACAGCCTCAAGTGTCTCGAGAGCACGCGCAAGCTGGGCATGGGTGTGCGTGGCAGTGACGATGGTGCGGATGCGAGCTCTCCCGGAGGGAACGGTCGGGTAACCGATGCCTTGCGCGAACACGCCCGCTTGGAAAAGCTCGCGTGAGAGCTGGTGCGCGAGAGCGGCGTCACCCACCATAACCGGAGTGATGGGCGTTTCGCTCGCGCCGGTATTGAAACCCAGCTTCTGCAGGCCCTCTTTGAAAAATCGCGTATTCTCCCAGAGCTTCTCAACAAGTTGCGGCTCTTCATCGAGCAGCTCGAACGCTGCAAGGCAAGTGGCGGCGACCGAGGGCGGATGCGAGGTCGAAAAGAGAAACGGCCGCCCACGGTGATAAAGGAACTCGATCACGTCGCGGCTCGAGCAGATGTAGCCGCCCAGCGCGCCAATGGCTTTTGATAACGTTCCCACCTGAATGTCGACACGGCCATGCAGGCCGAAATGGTCCACGGTCCCTCGCCCGTTGCGACCCAGCACGCCGGAGGCATGCGCGTCATCAATCATCATAATGCAGCCATACTTGCCGGCCAGCTCCACCAGTTGAGGCAGGGGAGCAATGTCTCCCTCCATGGAGAAGACGCCATCGGTGATGAGCAGTTTCCTGCCCTTGTGCGGGCTGATGCCTTTCAGTATTTTCTCGCAAGCTTCCACGTCCTTATGAGGAAAGCGCTTGATTTCCGCCTTCGAGAGCCGGCATCCGTCAATGATGGAGGCGTGATTCAGCTCGTCTGAAATGATGACGTCCTCAGGGCCGATCAGGGCCTGGACGGCGCCGGCGTTGGCGGTGAAACCGGATTGAAAAACGACGGCGGCCTCCACGTTCTTGAATTGCGCGATTTTCTCTTCAAGCTGCATGTGCAGCGTCATGGTCCCGGCAATGGTGCGCACGGCGCCCGAACCTACGCCGAACTTTTCAATAGCTTCTAAAGCGCGCTGCTTCAGCTTGGGGTGTGTGGTGAGGCCAAGATAGTTGTTTGACGAAAGGTTGATCACTTCGCGGCCGTCAAAATGCGCCACGGGAAGCTGCTCGCCTTGAAGAATGCGAAGTTTTTGGTAGAGGCCCTGCTCGCGAAGCTTTTGGAGCTCGCTGGAAATATATTCAAGTTGAGCTTTAGGCATCCGCACACCTCGCGCTTAACTTACCGCCCTGCATAGCGCAGAGTTGTATTTTAACTCTGCGGGTGCGCGCTATGGGAACAAAAGGAGCCGCGGAGTTGAATACGGCTCCGGTCTGCTCGCTGTAGCATTCATCATGACGCCGCTTTTATTCCGCAGTGACGGGGAAATGGTAGCCACGGTCAATTCGTCTTTGAATTGGCCGTGGGCCTGTGTTTGAAAAAAAGCCCACGGTCAGAAAAGCGCTGACCATGGCTACCTCTCGCGGGGTGGCATCAGACACTTGAAGTGTAGTGTCTGCGATCTCGCGAAGCGAGAGGTTCTTACCGGCGTCATCCGGGCCGACAGTGCTCCGAATTGAAAAGGGGCGCGGCGGTGCGTGCCGGTGCTGTAGTAGTTCCCGAGGGAATTAAAGTAGTTCCACTCGGCGGAATTGTAGATCGTCACCCCAGAAACAGTAATCGTGGTCGGAGGACAGTTTGCGAGGCTGGCGGACTCGACTGTGCACAGGTCGCCAAGCGCCAGTCCCAGCGGGTCCGTCAGCGTGGTGGGGTTGTTGAGGGCGTAGCGGTTGAGGGACTGCGGATTCGTGATCTGCCTGCCCAGCGGGTCGGCGTCCACCAGCGGGCTCGACGAGGTTCGCGCGCGCGATCATACGATCCCTTGAGGCCCCACATAAAAAGCCGCAGAGTCTCAAAGGCAGAAACTCTGCGCTGGACCCTCACCTCTGGTGTGCCGCCTCCTTGGCGAGTTTGTCGTAACGCTCGGCGTCCGCCTTCAGACCGAGATCGTCTGAAACCTTCGCTAGCCAGCCGTAAAGGTTCTGCTTCGGGATGTTGGCCTCGTCGGCGTGAGGAACGCACCACTCGAACTCCTGCAGCGCCTTAGCCCGCATTTCTCATTAAAGAATTGAAAAAGGCTGTCTCTTCTGGCATAAGCATTTTGATGAGAAAGACTTGCGCCAGAAAGAGGAGACAGCCTTATGACTACAGAGTGTAGCGGAAAGCATTTGAAATTTCATCCCCTGGGTCAGCGGGAAGTGAGGGCGAATTTCGACGGTGGGACGATCACCAGTGACGGAGGAGGGTTGCTGCTGCGGGCGGTGGAGAAGCGGACGGCCATTATCGAGCGGTTTGCGGGCTGCTTCACGGACCATCGGGAGCCGGGGCGGGTGGAGCACACGGTGAAGGAACTGGTGGCGCAGCGGGTGTACGGGTTGGTGCTGGGGTATGAAGACTTGAACGATCATGACGAGTTACGGCGGGACCCGATGCTGGCGGTGATGGCAGAGAAGAAGGATCCGACGGGAGAGAGTCGGGTGCGGGAACGGGATCAAGGCAAGGCGCTGGCGGGCAAGAGTACCCTGAATCGATTGGAACTGACGAAGGCGGAGGCAACCGAGAAAGAGCGATACAAAAAGATCGTGATGAATGCCGAGGCGGTGGATCAGCTTCTGGTGAAGGTGTTCGTGGAGTCTTACCGGGAAACGCCGGCGGAGATGGTTCTCGATTTGGACGCGACGGACGATCCGCTGTACGGGAAGCAGGAGGGGCGGTTTTTTCACGGCTACTACGGGGATTACTGCTATCTGCCGCTGTACATATTCTGCGGGGAGGCGTTGCTAGGTGCGCGCTTGCGGTCGTCGAATATCGATGCGTCGGCGGGGTGCGTGGAGGAGCTGGAACGGATCGTGAAGCAGATTCGGGAGGCGTGGCCGGAGGTGAAGATCACGATTCGAGGAGACTCGGGATTCTGCCGGGAAGAAGTGATGAAGTGGTGTGAAGATCACGGCGTGGATTATGTACTGGGGCTGGGGAAGAACGAGCGACTGAAGAAGGAGATCGCGGCGGAGTTGGAAGGGGTGGGCCGAGAGTATGCGCAGACGGGGAAAGCGGCGCGGGTGTTCAAAGAATTTGCCTACCAGACCTTGAAGAGTTGGACGCGGGCGCGGCGGGTGGTGGCGAAAGCGGAGCATCTGGAGAAGGGTTCAAACCCGAGGTTTGTGGTGACGTCGTTATCGGCGGAGCGATGGGAAGGGCGGCGCTTATATGAAGAGCTGTATTGTGCGCGGGGGGAGATGGAGAACCGGATCAAAGAACAGTTGATGCTGTTTGCGGATCGCACCAGCACGGCGTTTCTGCGCAGCAATCAGACGCGGCTGTATTTCTCCTCAGTAGCGTATGTGCTGATGGAAGCGTTGCGCCGGCTGGGTTTGCCTGGAACGGAGTGGGCGCAAGCGCAGGCGACGACGATTCGCTTGAAGGTGCTGAAAATTGGCGCACGGATTCGGGTGACGGTGCGGAAGGTTTGGATTGCACTGGCGGAGGGCTACCCGTACGCGAAACTCTGGGCGAGCATCTACGCACGACTTCAGCAGATTCCGGTACGGGGCTGAAATTCGGGGCCGGTGCAGGGACGTTATCCGCGAGAGGTATGAACAGGCGGACGCGCGCCGATTTCTGCCTCGAAGGGCTTTGTTTTCAGCAGCGCGAAGGGCCGAAAAGAGGGTTCTTGTCGCGAGAAGCTATCCACAGGCGCATTTCTGAATCCGCGGACACGGATTTGAGTCATTCCGCCAACTTGATTACTGCCCAAGGCGTGGGCCGACAGAGCTGGTGAGAAAGATCGGCTAACCCGCGGATAAGGGATATCGAAGCGCTTTATGAATAGCACCGCGCCAATCCATTGGATTCGCAACAGAACGTGATGTAGGGGGACGGCTTGCCGTCCCCTCGATCACCGCCGCGAAAATTAAAAAGGATAGGGCAAGCCCTACCCTACGCTGATCGCTTCCCAGGTGGATACCGCGGAGGGGGCACGACC
>JASHOS010000061.1 GCA_030040995.1 Terriglobia bacterium
GGGCGAAGCGCCGCCCCCGACTGCTTGTCCAGCTTGTCATTGACCGGAACAAATGACTGGACAAACGATCGCGGCCTGGCGTCGCTGGCCCTCACCGCCGGCGATCCCGCCTGCTGCAACCACTCCAAAGCTTCGCGCTCGTACTCATCGCCACGCGTCTCGAAATAGGTTGCGGCCATGGCCATGAACACGCGGCCCGGATGTGGAGGCCACTCCGGCGTCCGCGGCATCGCGACGTTCGCCGCCACCGAACGGCCCGTCAAAAAGCGAATCCCCAGCGCGGTCATCGCGATTCGCCCTCGCCTTTCTCCTTCGCTGCCGCTTCCTGGCTCTGCCGAACCAGCTCGACCAGCTCAGGGGATGGTTTCAGGGTTAGCTTTTCCTCCTTCCAGCTTAGTCCGCCCTGCTTGGCACCCGAGACCGCATCATTCAGCAACGAAATTGCCTGTTCGCCACTCATGCGGAATTTGCGCGGCGGCTGGCCCGGCTTCTCGAGTAATTCCCACTCGCGCTCTTCGACGGGCCACAGATGGCAACGCGAGCGCAGGCTGGTGTTTGTCTCCGAGGCAAGCACTCCCGCGCAGAGACCCAAGGCCGCCAGCACCGCGCGTCCGGCGTCGTTCACCTGCGGATCATCCTTGCCTTCTACTGGAAATCGCAGCTTGCGCAGCGCCCCCAGCGAAATAACGGTGGTCTGTTCTGCATGGGCGAACCGCACGCCGCAGTTCGGAGTCTCGAAGGGTATGTTCCCGTGATTGATCTCGGAGGGCCGCATCTTACCCGCGCCAACTTCGAACGAGCCGTCCGTGTTCTGCTTTATAGCTACGTTCTTGCTTGCGTTAAGCGGATCAACACGAAACCCGGCCCGGACGTCCACTAGCCCACGGGGCTCCTGGACCACTTCGGAATTTACGCGTTCATTCGTATTTCGGACGACATCGATTGCAACGATCTCCGAAACAAAGGCGCGCTCAAATTTGGCGCCGAGACCGCCCGGCTTTTCGGGCGATCCCCACATGCCGAAAACGAGCGCGGTCGGACACAACTCGAATATCGCCGTCGCGTTCCAGAGATTCGACCTTCCCCAGCCCCGGGCATAGTCCGACTTCGAAAATCGCGTCCCGTCCGTCAATACGCTGTCGCGGAGGATTGCGTCCGCAAGCCGGTGCGGCACGTCGAGGCTGGTAAGTTTCGGCATTGGGCTTCGGAACCGCTCGTTCGCCTCGCTGAAGTCAACCTCGATCAGAGGCAACTGAATCCGACCTCTCTCCATGGCGAGCTTCAGAGCCTCTTCGGCGCGATTCGCCTGCGATTGGACAGAGTCGATCAGTACACAATCAACCACTCGGCCGTGGAGAGAACGCCGCTCCGTCGCATATTCTCCCCCGCGGTACGTCGCCGGAAATACTTTGTCGCCCTCGCCCCCTACCGGCTGCAACCTTGTCACCGACCGGAAAGCTGCCGCCGTTCCGGCGACAGCCGCTTTCAAATCTTGAAAGCTCATAGACCCGATCTCACCCAAGAGCACTGCAGTTGCTGACATAATGGTCTCCTTTCCAACCTGCGGCGAGCTTGCTTCAAAAAATCTGCGGCGCCGCGCTCCAATGGGGCCGCGATCAAATGATCGCGGAAAGTGGCACTGTGGGCGAACAGCACCGCCGCAAAAATACCTTCAATGGTGCCGGGGACTTACTCCGAGCCCCCGGAAGGTTATGACTCGCCCTTTCACACCGACAATGCTAACTTCGATTTTCTCGCAAGTCAATAAAATAATATCCCCTTCTTTCGAACTTCCCCACCACACAAATATAAGTGAAACCTAGCGCGAAAAGGGGAAGGCCGAGCCGCGGTTTTGCCGCAGCCGGTCGGGACGTGGATCAGGCGGCTTTTGACCGGCTGTTCAGCAAGTTTTTGTTGGTATGGATACGAAGGCGTGCCCTCTGGGTGTGACGGCGACCTGGTTGCTTGCTGGAAGAATGAATTGAAAGAACCGGCAGGCATGCCCCCTCCCCGTGTCCCTAATGGCCAATTCTAACTCAGTTACGGCCCAAATTTTACCTTTTTTTTCGCGCCCCGGCGAAGAAGCAGGCCGGGTGGCGCAGACATTCCCTTTATATCTGCGGCCGCGATCAAAGGATCGCGGAAATGGGCGTTGACTGCTGATTGCTAGCTGTTTGCCTCGCTCTGCAAAAAACTGTCTCACCCGTCCCGTCTGTCCCCATCGTTTCATCTCACTCTGCTACGCTGGCTCGATCAATGTCTGCTGTCGCTGATTGCTGATCGCTTCTATTCTCCATCTCGAAAGGAATAACCAATGAGAGTCTATAAACGTACTGTCACTGAAAAGCGGCTGTCCGCCAATCGCGCCGCCGCCGCTCTCTCCACCGGGCCGCGCTCCGAAGACGGCAAGCGCCGCTCCGCCTTCAATTCCTTCCAGCACGGCCTCTACGCCACCCAGGATGGCATCATCCGCCAGGCCTTGCACCGCGCCGGCCTCGACCCGGCCCACTACGACCATCTTCACCAGCAACTCGATTGCTCATTTCAGCCTCAAGACGCCGTCCAAGCCCTGCTGGTCGAGGACCTCACCCGCCTTTATTGGCTCAAGAACCTGTCCCAGCGCTCGCTGGCCGAGTGGCAGGCGCGGCAAGCCGAGAAGTTTCGCTTCGAGTGCGCCAATCGGCGGCTGGAAGCGCGGCGCTGCGAGCCGGTGGCTGACGATTTTTACGTCATGCACGGCGGCTGGATCTGGATGAAAGCCTGCCCGGAGAAGTTCGAGAAGCTTGATGACCTGCTGGAGACGCTCGACGGCTTGGCCACCCGGGCCGAGTGGCGCCAGGTGGAGGAACAACGTGCTCTGCCTTTCGACGACGAAACGCGCGATCCAGACGGCGAAGAAGATGAAGACGAAGATAACGAAGATAGTGAACACGAAGACGACGAAGATGGGGATGGGGACGGCGATGAAGACGACAATGGCAGCGAAGAAGAAGGTGATGATGACGGAGACAACGAAGATAGCGGATATGATGAAGAGGACGAAGACAAGGACGAAGACAAGGACGAATACGGAGGCGATGTCCCGAATCCCGAGTCTCGAGCCCCGAGTCCCAGGCCATTGGCCGAAGCCCTCTTGGAGCAGATTTATGGCTCCCGGAACTACTGGACCGGCAAGCGCATTCAGCGCCTCATCGCCCAGTGCGCCCAAGACAGCGCCCCGGCCGATGACCCCCGCGTTGCGCAGCTCCGCGCCCTGATCCGCGAGGAGCAGGAAAACGTCAAGGAAGAGCAGCGGCTCTATGAGCAGGAGCGCGAGGTGAAAATTGCCCCGCCGCTCACCACCGATGACCCAGCCTTACACCCCGTCAGCCAGTTGTGGGCAACCATGGTCGATCAGGAGACGGCCTTCGATCGCCAAATCGCCTCCAAGATTCGCCTGCTGATGAAGCTCCAGGCGGCAGGGCGAGACCCGGAAGCCGGGCAAGGCCCGAAGGGCCGAAATAACATCGCCCAGGGCGAAGGCCCTGGGTCAGGGATTCCCGCCGCGGTGGGTGAGGA
>JASHOS010000062.1 GCA_030040995.1 Terriglobia bacterium
AGACCAAGCACGGGGTAATGCCCCGGAAGCTCTGGACGACGAAGCCATACTGAACCCGCGGCGAACCCAACTTTTCTTGCAAGTCTTTGTGTCAAAAAAGGTTGCGGTTTACCGCTCTTTTTCGCTCGATAAGCTATTTGTTTTCATTTGGTTGAGATAATCTGGCAGGGACAAAATTTGGGTTCGTCTGGCTTCGCTCCTCTAATGTTCCTTTAAAATCAGCAACTTACGGTAATGACCAGCGGTATAGGGGGATGTTTTCTGGTTTTTCCGGTCGCTCGATAGACCTAACTCCAATTTTATCTACGGCTTTTATCGAGTTCCGGAGATAAAAGCCGCAGAGTCTCAAAGACAGAGACTCTGCGCTACCTGCTGCGGCACCCCTTGGCAGCGCGTGCAGCATCTGGATGTTTCGATCGATCTGGCGGTTAACCAAGCTATTCATGCGCAAGTGAAAGAATAACAGGTTCGATTGAGACGGTGGGGATGGGTGAGACGGACGAGGCGATTTTTCTTGCGCGGTGCGGCGGAGTCGCAACCAAACCGAAGGGGACCCCTGCCGATACCCCTTTTAGCGTAAGGTCTCAGTTTTGGGTGCGTAGAGGCGGCTTTACGCCGCCATTTTGCGTGGCGGGATGAACCCGCCACTACAGTCCTCTAGTCCGGGTTTCTCGGGGCACGAGCGAAAGGGCCAACGAGGTGCAATCCACCCCTTTCGGCGTGTTGCACCCCGCCCTTCCGTATCTTTACCTTTAACCTTGGTTGCGGCCGCGAGGCCGCGCTGTGCTACTATCTCGCTGCGCAAGCCTGGACAATTCTTTGACACCTTCTCAGTTTTGGGCTCATAGCGCCGGGCTTCAGCGCGGCATGCCGACCGGAAGGTCGGCGCTACAGAGCGGAGGAGACCAAAACCCAGGCATTACATGCGCGATGCAGGTCGTCTGGCGAGACCGCGCTTGCCGGGGATAAAATAGGCATGCACGAATGACGACTTTTCGCATGTTCAACTTTGGTTGCCGGGCCAGCCAGGCTGACGGCGCCACGCTGAAGGCCCAGCTTATGGCCGCAGGATTCATGGAAGCGGCCCGCGATAGCCGGAGTGATCTCGCAATCCTGAACACGTGCACCGTGACGGCTGCAGCGGATGCCGAGGTGCGGCAGGTGGTCCGGCGCATTCATCGCGAGGATCCTGATTGCCGCGTTCTTGTGACGGGATGTTACGCGCAGAGGGCGCCCGAAGAAATTGCTGCGCTGGATGGCGTAGCGTGGGTTATAGGCAACTCGCATAAGCACGCCGTAGTTGAAATCTTGAGCAGGGATCTCGCGTCCGCCGCGGATGCTCCGGCACTGCCCGCGCAGAAATCCGAGGCGCGCGTCTGGGTTGGAGCGATATCCCCCGAATTCCATTTCCTTCCTGCTTCTGCCGACGACCGCACGCGTCCCACGCTGAAAGTGCAGGACGGCTGCAATGCGCGTTGTTCGTTTTGCGTAATTCCCAGCGTCCGGGGGCGCAGCCGGAGTTTGCCTCTCCACGAGGTGGTGGCGCAAGTTCGCTCTCTTCAGGAAAAAGGGTATCGTGAAATTGTGCTCTCCGGGATCAATCTTGGCAGTTACGGCGCGGATTTGCAGCCGCGGTCGGCGTTTTTGGGATTGCTTGAAACCGTCTTGAGCCAGACGTCGATACCTCGGATTCGCATCAGCTCGATTGAGCCGATGGACGTGAAGCCGGAGCTGATCCGGCTTGTCGCCAGCGAGCCGCGCCTCGCGGACCACTTTCACGTCCCGCTGCAAAGCGGGTGCGACCGCATTCTTCGCCAGATGAACCGGCGCTATTGGACTTCCCACTATGCGGAGCGAATCTTGGCCATCCGTGAGCGGATGCCGCATTGCGGCATTGGCGCAGACGTGATGGTGGGCTTTCCGGGCGAGACGGACCACGATCACCGCGCCAGCGCGCAGTTCATTGACTCGCTCCCCTTCACCTATCTTCATATTTTCCCTTTTTCAGCGCGCCCTTCGACGCCCGCGGCCGAGTTTCCCGGCCAGGTGAATGGCAGGATTGCTCATGAGCGTGGGGCGGAACTGCGCCGCCTGATCTCCCGCAAGCACCGCCAATTTCTGGAAGCGCAAGTGGGGCGGCTACTTCCGGCCTTGACCTTGAATGAAGCTCGCCCGGAAGGGCCGGTGGCGCTCAGCAGTAACTACTTGAAGGTGGCATTGCCGGGGGCGGACGTGCCGGGCAACCAGCTTGTGGATGTGCGTGTCCGGCGGGTTTGTGCGGATGGACTGGCGGGGCGCCCGGAAGTCCGGTACCATCAACTGCAGGCCTGATTCGGTCAAGATTCTTCTTATGCCTACCTCGCAAGCGACGGCCGGCCAAATCATTCCTGTTCAAGAATATGTCCGCGAGCAGGCAGGCGTATTTTCCCGCCTCGCTCAAGGCTGGGAGCTCCATTCGGCAGTCCTCTTGACTCCGGCCGAAGAGCGCACCATGGTGCGCGAGCCCGCCCAGGCTGTACCGCAGAAAATCACGGAGCGGCTTGGGCCTTTGCGAGTTCTGGTTGTGCCGTACATCGGCTGTTTCAAGTCCGGCGATGCGGTCTGTTTCTCGAAGCCCGAAGGCGAAACTCACACCGCCGTTTGGGTGGAGTCGGAGGGTCGCACCTGCCTCGTGCTGGCCTCGAAAGAAGTTGACGCGCACGACACCGGCTTTGAATTCCTCGCCAGTGTCGCCCAGCTTCTTGTGCCGAAATTGAACCCGGGCGAAGTCCACAGCTATTCGGAGCTGTTGATGAAGGAGTTGTCCCGGAAGGTTCCCGGCGAAATTGACCAGGAGGCATTTGAGGCCAAGCAGAAGCACCAGCGATCTGCCGGGCAGCACTCGAGCCACCAAAACCGCTTTTCGGTCTACCGCGAAGTTTCGCTGGTGAGCACACTGGCCGAGTATATGCACGGGTTGTGGCACGACGTTCAGGTGCGCGTAGGTCCTGAGCACTTGCCTGTCCGCGAGCTCCGAAACCGGATGATCCTCCTCTCGCAGTTGTTTCCGCCTAACCCGGGATATAGCCTGTTCGCGCGGGAGCTGGAAAAGCAGGAGGAGTAATTTGGCAGCCGTAAAAGATGCGTGTAACAGTCGTATCAGGGCACGACTTCAGTCGTGCCGCAAGAGGCCATCTTTTCGACCAGGCTTTAGCCCCTGAAGACCTCGGCGGCTAAAGCCGGCCATTCCTCTTGCCTCAAGTCGGCACGGTTGAAGCCGTGCCCTGTCTCGAAAATCTCCGAAGCACCCCCTCACCCGGCGCTGCGCGCCGCCCTCTCCCCCAAGGGGGCGAGGGCAGGGGTTATTTTCATAGCTTCGTGCCCTCCACGCGGCAAGACTGGGTGGCTTGGGCGGAAGACTGAAGCGCGGAATTCATCTGCCCAAGCGCCACGGGCAACCACAAGAAGAGAATCCCTGTCCAGACGAGGCGGATCATGGTCACGGCCCTCCTTTGCCGCTGATTCCCGGCTTGTGAACTCCGGGCTCATTCTAACAGGAACCATCCAGCCGGCCGAAGTTTCCTTTCCTTGCGAGCTTTTGAGCGGCTATGCTACGGTTAGGCGCTTGGGGCGCGCACACCGGCAGCGGATTGTAGATCTCGGATTGCGCCGCAGGCGATGTAGGGCCGGGGGTTGCCTCCGGGACATTTCGGAGGCGGCCGAGCGCGATTTTGTACGGAAGGCGACTTGGGTTGCCCCCAGAACCCGCAGGTTTGGAGGCCCGAAGGGCCGCTCTATCATAGCCCTGGGCAACGCCCAGGGAATCAAGTCGGTCTTGCGAAAACGAGCCCTGTAGGGGCGACCCAAAGCCTTTAACCCAGGCCGGCTGGCCTGGGCTGTGATAGAGCGCTGCTTCGCGGCTCGGAATGCAGAAAGTCGAGTGGCCGGGCTTGCCCTGCTTCCTCTCGAGCCGCTGCAAGGCGGCAGCTTCGCAGCCGCACTCCAAGGCGCTTCGCGCCCGCCACGTTTCGGCGCAAGAGGTGGTGATGTGATCTCGCCGTATGAGGGCCGGAAGCCTCGGGTTGCAAGCTCAGCATTCATTGCGGAGAGTGCGGACGTGATCGGCGACGTTGAAGTGGGAGAGAATGCAAGTGTGTGGTTCCAGTGTGTTCTTCGCGGTGATGTTGAAGTCATACGGATCGGGGCCAACAGCAATGTTCAAGACGGATCGGTTTTGCACACGGATGGCGGCGCGCCCACGATCATCGGCGAGTGGGTCACGGTGGGACACCGGGCAATTATCCATGGCTGTATCATTGAAGATCATTGTCTCATCGGCATGGGAGCTATTCTGCTCAGCCATGCGCGCGTTGGCGAAGGCTCGATTGTGGCGGCGGGCTCTCTGGTCCCAGAGCGTTCGGTGATTCCACCGCGAAGCCTTTATATGGGTGTCCCGGCGCGCTTCCGGCGAGAGGTCACGGAGAGCGACCGCGCCCTCATAGAGGCCCGCGCTCTTCACTACGTCCGCTCTCGAGAGACCTACCTCGCCGCCCGGCGGCATTCGTGACTCGCGACTCAGGATTCGGTGGAGCGAGGTAGCGCAGAGTTTCCTGCCTTTGGGAACTCTGC
>JASHOS010000063.1 GCA_030040995.1 Terriglobia bacterium
TTGGCGGCGGTCATTCGGGATCAAGGTCCCTGGATGCTTTCTTACGCTTGAGCCGGCGCGCCAGCCGAGACGGTTCCTGCCATGCGCTCCGCTCCCAATTGTCAACGCGATCCGGCGCGAGAGACCAGGGCGGCAGCGGCATGAGAAAACCCCGGGAAAGGCCGTATAAGTACGGTTCGTACATCCGCCGGAGCTGGCTGAGGCTTTCGTCCTGCGCGGCGCCGGCGACGGCCAATCCGGCCTCGGCGATCATTGCCTTAAGGCGCTCCAGAGTTTCTTGAGGCAGGCGGTCTTCGACGGATTCTAACGGCGGGCTGAAGACGACCTGCGCCAGATCGACCAGCGCATGCCGGGAAATTGCGAAGGTAAGCTGAGCCTGCCATCGGAGCCTCCCGGCGGTGTATGCCATCAACAAGGCACAAGTATCGAGCAGCGCAGCCAAAGCCGCCAGCCACGACTGGTTGTTATGCTGAGAACGGAAAAAGCAAAGGACGGGGTAGGAAAGATGGCTCTCCATGAGTTCCGAGGACCAAGTCTCCCATTCATGAAGGTAAGCTCTGAGTTCTCCGGCATCAGAAGATTGAGCGTGGCGCCGCAAGATTGCGGCCGCCGTCGGCGGCGATCCGGCGCGCGCGTCCATCAGAGTGATATTCACTTCACGCCGCGAAAATGCGCTATAGAGCACCGGCAGATAAGCGATGACGATCGCTAACACGCCAAATCCGGTTCCGGATTCGACAACGGTGATGAGCCTGGCCAGTCCCGAACGCGGCGTGACATCGCCAATGCCGAGGGTGAAGAAAGTCGTTCCGCTAAGATAGAGATCGGTGACGAACGAAGGTGGCGCGGCGCCCGCATTGAGGGCCGATCCCGCCGCCCAGTGCAGCAATGCAAATGCGACAATCAAACCAACCGTCCAAACCTGGAAGAGCTGTAGCAAACTCAGCGGGCCGAAATAACTGAGGAAGCTTTCGCGAAGTCTGCCGGGGCGCATCCGGGCGGCCAGAGCCCGCCACGGCCGCCAGGTATAGCGGAAAAATAAGCGTGTCAGCCGGAAGTAGCGGGTTACGCGGCGAGGCAGGATGATCGTTTCAAAAGCATCAAAGAGGATGCCCGCCGAAAGGACCAGGCCGCCAATTGCAGCTAAGCTTCGCATTCCCATGATGGGGAGCCTCAGGGGATGAGCACGATTTTCCCGTAAGCGCCCGGCCGCATTACGGCGTCGTGCGCCCGGGGGGCCTCTGCCAGAGGAATGCGCTGTCCGATGACGGGGCGCAGGGTGCCGTTCTCAAGGCCCGCGCCCAGAGCGGAGTGGATCGAGGAAAGCTCGGACGCGCTCGCATTTAGGAGCACCAATCCCAGGACTGACGCTTCCCGTCCCATGATCTCTCGCGGGTTGATCTCAATCGTGCCGCGATTTCCCACTACCACGACACGGCCATTCTGGGCGAGGACGGTAAGGTCCTTTGCAAGATTCACATTGGCCAGCATCTCGACAATAAGGTTCACGCCGCGGCCGCCGGTCAGCGAACTTAATTGATTGAGGTAATCGGGCGCGCGGTGGTCGAGCACGTGATGGGCACCCTGCGCGGCCACCAATTCCCTGCCGCGATCACTTCCTGCTGTGCCGATAACCCTAAGGCCCGCGGCGCGCGCCAACTGCACCGAGGCAATTCCCACTCCGCCGCTGGCTCCGTGCACCAGCGCCGTTTCGCCAGGCAATGCACGCCCGCGCGCAAACAGCGCTCGGTAAGCCGTGCCGTAAGGGATTCCAATCGCGGCGCCTTGCTCGAACGTGATTCTTTCCGGCAGGGGATGCACACTTCCCGGGTCACAGAGCGCGAGCTCCGCGTAAGCGCCACTCACTGTTCCCGCGGTGTAAACGCGGTCCCCTTTCTTCAACCCGCTTACATCCCCGCCTGCCTCCTCTACCACTCCGGCTGCGTCCCGGCCTGGCGTGTAAGGCAGAGAAGGTTTCACCGCGTAGGTTCCTGCGCGGATATACGAATCAACCGGATTAACACCTGCAGCTTTCACCCGCACCAGCACCTGGCCCCCCGCCGGATGAAGGTCCGGCGTCTCTTCCAGCTTCATAACTTCCGGTCCACCGAACACGCTCACTCGAATCGCCTTCACGGATTATTTCCTCCTGCGCTTAGAGCACATAGCGCGGACCTCCGTCCCACTTGGCGGGAAGGTCCGCGGTTTGTCGGTCGTGTGGAGAGAAAAGCCGCAGACCGCAAACACAGCGGTCTGCATTGCAAGGTCGTGATTTCTTGTTTTTTGGCAAGGTTTTTAATTACCCCCACCCGCCTGCGGGCAGGAGCCGCTACGTCGCTGAAGCTCTGGAGCGTAAGCGACCTTCGGTGGGCGTAGGCCCGGCCCGCTCCGGCTGGCGAAAGCGCCGGCCGCGGTCCACTCCTTCGCTTCGCTCAGGACAGGCTCTCTCCCAAGGGAAAGGGCAGCGGCTTCGCGCAGGTTTGGTTGCGGCTGTAAGGCCGCGCTGCGCCATTAGCTAGCTGGCGGCTGCGCCCGCACTTCTGGTCCTTCTTAAGGCAACTGCGCGAAGGGAAGCAAGAGCGGGGCTTCGGCCATAAAGGGCAGACGCCGCATTTCCGCGACGGCGCGCCTGACGTTGGTCTCCGGAGTCGGCTCGAGCGTCATCACAAAAGGCAGCTTCTCCTTGGAGTGAGCCGGTTCCTGGAGCACCGAATCAATGTTGATACGATAGCGGGCGAGGATCGCGGCTGCGCGGGCGAGAATGCCGGGCCGGTCCCGGACCACCAGGCGAAGGTACGTGGCTACCTGATTTTCGCCGTCTGGCGCTATATTCGCCGGGTGCCAGTCGGAGTAGCCGAGAGGAGTTGCCATGGCGCCGCCGGAGACAATAGCGCGCGCAATTTGCACGACGTCAGAAAGGACCGCCACTCCGGTCGGCTCGCCGCCCGCGCCCCGTCCTGTAATAACCGTATTTCCTCCTTTGTTTCCCACGAGCATGATGCTGTTGAGGGGGCCCGTCACCTTGGCAAGCTGCGCCGCATGCGGTGTCATCATGGGCCGGACGAAAATTTCCAACTGTCCTCCCGATTTGCGCCGCGCCACGGCTAAAAGCCGGATGGTGTGCTCCAAGCGGTGCGCGTAGGCGAAGTCGACCGGCTCGATGCGCGTGATTCCCTCCACCGCAATTTTTTCCACGGCGACAGGCTGACCGAAGCAGACCATGGCCAGGATGGCGATCTTGTAACGGGCATCATAGCCCTCCACGTCGAAGCTGGGATCGGGCTCGGCGTAACCCTTCCGCTGCGCCTCCGCCAGGGCTTCGCCGTATCCGCAACCGCGATGCTCCATTTCCGTGAGAATATAATTCGTGGTTCCGTTCAGAACGCCATAGACCGCATCAAAATGTTCGCCCGCCAGTCCTTCCCGTATGGCGTGGATGATGGGTGTGCCGCCGGCCACGCACGCTTCGATGCCCAGGCTGACCCCTTGCGCCCGGCTTCGTTCTACCAGTTCCATGCCATGTTCGGCCACGAGTTGTTTATTGGCGGTCACCAGGTGCTTGTGCGCGCGGATGGCCGCACGGGCAATGGCGCGCCCGGTGGAAAGGCCGCCCACCAGCTCGACGACAATATCGATCCCGGGATCTTCCACGACGCGCTTCCAATCCGTCGTGAGTTCCACTTTCTTATTCAGCCAGGAAAGGTCGCGCTGGTGAATGCTGCGCGAGCAGAGAGCCTTGAGCTCAAGCTGGCATCCGAGCCGGCGCGTCACCTCACGCTGATGCTCCAGTAACACCTTTACCGTGCCGGTTCCGACCGTGCCCAATCCAATAACACCCACCCGAACCGTCCTCCGCACCGCACCCACAGGGGGGACCGGAGCCGGGATTCGAGCCAGATTCACCTGAGCCATATCTCCTCGCCGCTTTGGTCGTACCAGACTCGCTAATCACGCCCGCTCATCAGTGATTAGCATTGAACGTGCTTCGAGGGCAAGTGGGACCGTATTCCCTAACCCGACTTTCTCACCAGGATTGCTGCTCGCGATGGAAGGGTGGGGTTGAAATCCTGCTCTTCCACTCGCACCCGCGAGAAATCCGGACAAATCAGGTGATAACCGAAGGTGGTGCACGGGGACGGCTTGCCGTCCCGTCGATTGCCGCCCGGAAAATCAACGAGGGTACGGCAAGCCCTACGCCTACGCTGCTCACCTCCAAGGCAGGCGGTTGCTGAGGGAACAGCAAAGCCGTAGGATTACTGTTATGGTGTTCCTCAACCCCGTCGAGACATTGCGCCGTGTCGCGTTCTTTGCGGTGCTGCCCCTCGAAGAACTCGAGCGCCTTGCCGGATTCTGTGCCGCCCGACGCTTGGCGAAGGAGGAAATTCTGTTCATGGAAGGAGACTCTTGCGAAGGTCTTTTCATCGTCCAGTCCGGCGCTATCAAGGTGTTCAAGACGGCGGACAGCGGCCGGGAGCAGGTGCTCGGGATAGATCGCGCCGGCTCGACCGTTGCCGAACTGCCTCTTTTTGACGGAGGCAGCTATCCTACTTCCGCAGCCGCCGTTGAAGACTCCGCGCTACTTTTCTTGCCGAAACGCGAGTTTCTCGGCTTGTGCCGGCGGAACTCCGAAGTAGCCTTCACGGTGATTCGCACGCTGGCGCGGCGATTCCGCTATCTCACCACGCTCGTGGAAGAATTGTCACTGAAGGAGGTTAGCAACCGGCTGGCGCGTTTTCTGCGCGACCGTGCCCGGCGCGACGGGGTTCGCACGCGCCGGGGCGTCGAGTTTCCGCTGCAGGAAACAAACCAGGAGATCGCCGCAGAAATTGGGACCGTCCGCGATCTCGTCTCCCGCAATTTGCGCCGGTTCGTCGACCGGGGGATTCTTCGCCTCGAGTTGCGCCGCGTGATTATTCTGGATGTGGCGGAGCTGGAAGCCCAGGCGGCGGGATCGAAGCGGAGTGCGTCCGCCGAGAGGACCGTGCTGGCCCAAACTTAACGGGCCTGCTTTCTCAGCGCC
The DNA here is from genome assembly GCA_030040995.1 of Terriglobia bacterium. GTDB lineage: Bacteria > Acidobacteriota > Terriglobia > UBA7540 > UBA7540 > JASHON01. Next base: position 5,021 of record JASHOS010000063.1, read on the forward strand.
ATCAGGTCCGCTCGCCCTTCATCGTCGTGAGCCTGAGAGGATCGCGGGGGGTCCGATCGAGGCCGGCGAACCGGACCCTAAGTAGCCCGGCGGCAGAAGCAGAAATCCGGAAATGAGCGAATCGAAAACTTCACGATTCAGCGCTCGGATCCTACGTAGCTCCGGGATGGTGAACCGGGGCTCATTCACGCCGGACTCCCATTTCTGAACTCGTGAAAGCTTGACGCCGAGCGCTTACGCGAAGCCCTCCTGGCTCATGTCAAGCTTTTTGCGGGCTGCCCTCAGTAGTTCTCCAAGGTCTTCGAATCTAGGCATTGCTATCTCTGTAAAGCGACGGGCTTGCCGCAGCTCAATCCCTCAGTTTCGACCTCGGTAGCGGGACGTACGCCGACGTCTGCCGACGAGACGACGGTGATACGCTCCGGAAACTGAGGGCCTGCCGCTGAACAAAAACATATTGACAATGCTAGTATTCGCGTGCTAAACGTTACTATTGTTCGTTTAGCTAATTAACGAGGAGCAACCTTTTACGACGTCCCCTCTTTAAACACCTCGCAAAAGAACAGCGTGCCTCTCGTAACGTACTAAGCGGGTTGGTTAAGTGCCGCCGCCAAAACGGCTCCGCCCGCGCGACCAGGACTTCTGCTTCTTAACAGAATGGCTGCAGTGTGGGTATTACAAGGCCCGGTCCAGGCTCTACCTCCAGTAGATTCAGAAACGGTACTCGGCTCCCTCGCTGCAGCCACCCAGCTTGCGCAGCATTCCCGCCCGCCCCGCAGGTTCCTACACCGGCTTTATTCCGCGGGCCCCAATCAGGTTGTGAAGGCAGGTCTGCTGGAAACGGCACGCTGCTCCATGACTAAATGACGAATAAGCTTGTGATTAGGCGACGGCTTTCGATGGGCACGCCGCACCCGATCCGGCTCTTTATGCCGAAACTGATGTAACCGTTATTCTCTTAGGTTACCGCCGACCCCTTGATTATCCCAACACGTAGTTCCGCAGGCTCCATAATATACCACCGTAGAAGCCGTAAGGCAATTTGACGTTCGATGTCATCGCGAGAGCCCTTCGCTTGTCATCTCCGAGCAAAGCGAAGCTCCGACAGCGCGTTGGGCGGGTATCGCAGGGGACCGAAACGCAGGCGGGCGTTATTCGAACTCTAAGGCAAGCTTGCCGCATTTGACAGCTCTAGAGGCGGGCCGATAGGCTGATGGTGACGAAAGTTTTCCGAGTTTTCCCGTGCAACGAGTTTACCTGGATCATAACGCTACCACTCCGCTTGCTCCCGAAGTCTTTAAGGCGATGGAGCCGTACCTGACTGGTGAGTTTGGCAACGCCTCGTCTATTCACGCCTGGGGACAGCGAGCGAAGGCCGCGGTGGAAGAGGCTCGCGAGAACGTGGCGAGACTGCTCGGCGCCCAAGCAAGCGAGATCATCTTCACGAGCGGCGGCACGGAAAGCGACAACCTGGCGATTTTGGGCATCGTCGAGGCTGCTCGCACGCGCTCCTGCACAAAACATGTTGTAACGACGGCCATCGAGCATCATGCCGTTCTTTACGCCGTTAAGGCCTTGGAGCGGCAGGGGGTCCGCGCGACCTACGTTCCCGCGGGATCCAGCGGAGTCGTTGACCCGCTCGATATCAGGCGTGCCATTACCCCGGACACCGTGCTGATTTCCGTCATGCATGCCAATAATGAGCTGGGCACGATCCAGCCGATCGAGGAGATTGGCCGCATTGCGCGCGACCACGGGGTAGCATTCCACACAGACGCGGTGCAATCGGCAGGGAAAATTCGCGTAACGGCAGCCCCAGGCGTGCGGCTTCTTTCGCTCTCCGCGCACAAGCTCTATGGCCCGAAGGGAGTCGGCGCCCTCTATGCCCGCAAGGGCACTCCCCTCCGCCCGTTGATGTACGGCGGCCATCACGAGCGCGACCGCCGTCCGGGAACAGAGAACGTGCCCGGGATCGTGGGCCTGGGAAGAGCCGCCGAGCTCGCGCTCGAGCAAGGGCACGAAGAAGCCTCGCATCTCGAAAAACTGCGGGATCACTTGGAGGAGCAGATTTTGCGAAGGGTTCCCTGCGCCTACGTGAACGGCGGCGCCAGCCCGCGCCTGCCCACTACCAGCAGCATCAGCTTTACCGGAATCGATGGCGAGGGCCTCGTGATTGCCCTGGACATGCGCGGAATTGCTTGTTCTACAGGCGCGGCTTGTTCGTCCGGATCGCTGGAACCCTCGCACGTGCTTGCCGCGATCGGCAAGAGCAGAGAGGAGGCGCGTTCGACCATCCGCTTTAGTCTGGGCCGCACGACAACGCGCGAAGATATTGATTACACGCTCGAGGTTCTCTCTGAGGTCGTGAATCGCCTCCGTTCGCTCTCTCCTAATTACAAAGAAGCAACCGGCGATCAGCTCTCCGCCATCAGCATTCAGAAATAAGATGGAGCCGATTGCTGATCGCTGACTGCTGAAGACTTCATAATGACCATCGCCATTGCCATGAGCGGAGGCGTCGATAGCTCAACCGCTGCCGCCATTCTCACCCAAAAGTGCGCGCCCTCGGAACCGCTCGGCAACCCGCCTGTGGTCGGCCTGACGATGCAGCTCTGGAACCAGCGCCGGCTCCCCCAGTTGCAGGGGTTCGAGGAGGGATTGGAGGCGGGCCGGGCCTCGGGCCGTTGCTGCTCGCTCGATGACGTGTACGATGCGCGGCGAGTGGCGAACTTTCTCGGCATTCCCTACTACGTGATCAATTTTGAGGAGGCTTTCGAAGAGGCCGTAGTGCGGCCGTTTGTTAAGCAATACCTCGCGGGCGAAACACCGATCCCCTGCAGTCTTTGCAACACCGAAATCAAGTTTGACCGGTTTATCGAAACAGCAGTCGAGATCGGCGCCGATCGCATTGCCACAGGACATTACGCCCGCATCCGCTACGACGAATCGGCGGGACGTTACCAATTGCTTGCGGCGGTGGATCGCGGCAAGGATCAATCCTACTTTCTTTTTGGCCTCACGCAGCACCAGCTTTCGCGCGCTCTGTTTCCGCTTGGGGAGTACACCAAGGAGCAGGTTCGCGCCATAGCCCGCTCCCAGAAGCTGCCGGTAGCGGAGAAGCTAGAAAGTCAGGAAATCTGTTTTGTGCCAAACCGCTCCTACCATGATTTTATCGACGCTTATCTGACCGAACAAGGCGGGAAGCCTCGCGACGCTCGGGGCGAGCTGGTGGCATCCGGAGGACAGGTCATCGGCGAACACTCCGGCGTTCATCATTTCACGGTTGGGCAACGCAAGGGCTTGCGGGTTGCGGCAGGCTCTCCGCTCTATGTGATCGAAATCGACGCAAAGAAAAACCGGGTCATTGTGGGTCGAAATGAAGAGCTACTCAAGTGCCGCTGCACGGTGCGCAATGTGAACTGGATTCGGCCAGTTTCAGCCGGGCAACGGCTGGAAGGAAGCGTTCGCATTCGCAATAAGCACGTCCCAGCGCCGGCGCGGATTGAAGTGTCGAGCACGTCTGGGGCGGCGCTCGTTGAATTCGTCGAGCCGCAGCGTGCCATCACACCCGGGCAAGCCGCCGTTTTTTACGACGAGGACGAAGTGGTGGGCGGCGGCTGGATCGAGGGAGCATACTGAAAACCAGGTTCCTGGTGTCAGGTATAGGGTATCCGCTGCTCATGTCGCAGAAGCTAAGAAGGACACCGTTCCGCGACAAACTTGAATATATGCTAGTCTTATCCCAGCAAAGCCAGGGGATGATGCCAGCGCCCGTGGCGAAGTCACTTCAATTTATCCGGGAGGTGTACCTTGAGGTTGAAGGAACGTTTCGGTTTAGCAATGCTGCTGTGCCTGGCGGGAGGGCTGGCTGCAACGCCCGCGCTCGCGCAAACGAGATATCACGCCTACACGATAAGGGTTCTGCCCTTCTCTCCGATTGTCGCCTTGATCGCCGGAATTCTGATCCTGATCTTCCCACGGCTCCTTAACTATATCGTCGCCGTGTATCTGATTCTAATTGGCTTGTTTGGGTTGTTCGCCCGGTAATTGTGGAGGATTCGGGCTAGTATTTGGTTGCGTAAATAAGCGTAGCTTTGGCTGTGTATCAACTGGTTATGTTGCTTGCGACACCCGCGAAGCTATGAAAAGAGCTTCGCGTAATATTGGAGAAGCTCATTGAAAGGACGATGCGAGTTACTGGTCTTGTTCATGAGCAATTGATGAACGGATGCTGCGAGGTGGGTGCGAGGTCGCGTAGTCAAACCAGCGTCTCGAGGTAGGGCTGTATCACTCTGGCTATCCCGATCTATCTCAGACGATTCAGCAGCTTGTTGTAAGCTTCGTGGGAGCCAATCCAGAACCAGTAACAATCCTCGCCCCGTCGGCGGGCGATCGCTCGGTAACCACGGCCTACCTCGGCTGTCCACACCTCTGCCTTCCGCGCAAAACCGAGCGAAGGATGATAAGGATTCTGGCGAAACAGCCGGAACTGTTTGTCGGCTAGACGTTGGACCGAGTCGGGAAGGCTACTATAGCAGTCCCAAAAGGAAGGAAGGGCAAATGATCGAATTGGCTTTTACCCTAGCGGTTTGAACTCGCCCCGATCGATTGCGGCATCAACCTCGTCGAGCAACTTCATACCACGACCGCCGGCAGAGAAGTCTTCCGAGATCTCTTCATCCCACTTTTCTTGATCAAGAGCGAGGAACCAATCTACTAAGGCTCGCTTCTCTTCTTCGGGGAGCTCTTTAATCGCCGACTTGATGGCATTTAACGTCACAGCTTAAGCCTACCGCGCCCCGGCGGCACGCGCAAGCCGCTCGTGCGCGTGGTGCGCGTACGTACAGCTTGTTGCGCTAGACATTTTGAGCAGTATCGGTTGCTGAGAAATTTGGCTGGGACCAGCCCCAAAGGAAGAGAGGGAGTCGCACCGGCATTCGCCGCCGCGGCGGCGCCGCTACGCGCCCGAAATGAGGGATTGTCTCGCGCACACGTTGCAATTGTCCCGCACAAGGAAAAACGCCATTCTGATCCCTTCGCTAAGTGCTTGCCTGTTCCAGGATGGCAAAATCCCCCGGATTCCACGCCTGGACGATAATGTAAAACTTGTCCCCGATCTTCCGGAGCGCAGCCTTGTGGTTGTGTTGAAAATTCTTCAAGCCAAGGTCCTGCTGAGGAAAGATGGTGGAAACTAACTGCTCGCCCTGAAATATGTAGAGGGGAGCGCCTTTGCCCGGATCAGGACCAACAAGGGTGGGAACGAGCGCGTATCCGTCTGAATAGTCGATTGAGCACGGCAACGAACCCGCCGGCATCTTCAGCGTCGAGAGATAATGACCGTAGCGGCTAAATCGCTTCACTTCCGAGTGCACGCGATCGGTAATATCAAGCTGCCGCTCTCCTGGAGGCACAACAATGGCGTGCGCAGTCTGAAAACGATCAGAGCCGTCGCCCTTCCCTCCGAAAGCCAAGTCGTTCCAAGCCACCATGGAAGGATTCCGCGATGAGATGCGGGCCGTCAACACGACATCAAGAGCGCAGTAGCCGGTGGTGACGTAATACAGCCCGTCCAGGTACGTCACCCCTGTGGGCGCGAAATTCCCCCCTCCCAGAAAGTACCGCCGGACCGCGGGCTGCTCATAGCCGCCATCGGCCGGCGGGGCATCGAGCGTGCTCACCAGCGTTCCGTCGAGAGTTGTGGTAAAAATCTTGCCGGCATCGTTCGAAGGAAACGCTAAGAAGGCACTGCCATCATCCGGGCTATACCAGATCGCCGTATCATGCAAATTCACTCGCTTCATGCTGTCGGCAGTCTTCAGAAGCTCTATCGTTCTGAGATCGGAGCTGATGCGAAGAATTCCCGCTTCACGGAGGAAAAAGTACGTTTCGCCTCTTCCCGGGCGGCGGTCTACGGCAAACCCACCATGCGCCTTAACCAATGCTCTTTGAGCTTCCGCAGGCAAATGGGTGGAAGTGTATAGAACTTTGAACCGCATGCTGCCCTGACCGCTGATTCCTGACGAAGACGCTGGCGCGAGCGGAGTTGTTCCTGCGGCCTCGCTCAACGGACTCGCATCGCCGCTCAGTCCGGTTCCGGCCAGAGCCAAGCCAGCCGTTGAGGAAGCCTGGATAAATTTGCGCCGTGATATCTGCCTTTTCATAAGACACTCAGTAGATTTCTAGTGTAGTCTCCGCAACATACGCATACAGATAACCGGGGTGGCGCACACGTGGCCGCTTTTCGCCATGTCTGCGCCACCCATCGGGAGGAAAGATTTGGCTCGCTTAAGCGAGGGAAGTTTTGATCTTTCGGGCGTCAGCATCCCAGATGGCGGGACACTGGTTGAAGTAGGAGTAATTGGCCATGTGACAGGCTATGGCGCAAGCGTTGCCAAATTCTGGTCCCTCGATCGACGGTTGGCGCGTCTTAACCGATTGGAAAAAGTTCCAAAGGTGATCGCGCGTTGAATCGTAATCCTCCGGAACCTGGTAGCTGGTTGTCGCCGTCAGCTTGGCCGTTCCCGGTTCCGGATCATGGTCTTCGTCCCACTGCCTGGCGTAGTTCTGTTCCATGGCACTTGGCCAGCCGGGCGTGCAGGGATCGTGGTTCAGTCCGTCCTGCGGCGTAATGGAGAACCCGCTGGGGTTCTCAACCCCGTCCACAGACATGATCCCGTGCTCACCCATGAAGTGGAAGCCTTCGCCGGTATCGGTATTGAGCGTCACGCGCAGAGTGAGGCTGAAGCCCGGATAATCGTAAACGGTGGTCATCACGTCGGGCGCGTCGCGTCCATCCTTCCACCGGTAGAGGCCACCCTGGCTGAAGGCGCGCTTGGGAGGGTCGGTAAGTCCGAGCGCATAGTGGATGCCGGTAAGGTGGTGGACAAAAAGGTCGCCAGGAATGCCTTCACCATAGTCATTGAAGCACCGCCAGCGCGTCCAGCGCACCTTGCTGAACGGACGCTGGGGGGCCGAGCCCAGCCAAGTGTTCCAGTCGAGAGTTTCGGGAGAAAGGGTGGGCGGAATGGTGTAACCCCACGCTCCGCAATAATCGTTGCGGCCCATTTGAGCCTCGACAAGACACAGATTACCGAGCGCGTTCTGCGCAAACAGCTCCTTCATTTTCTGATACGCCACCGAGCTGGGCTCCTGGCTGCCAACCTGCACAATCCGGTTATTGTCGCTCGCCGCCTTGATAATTTCAAAACCCTCCTCAACCGTATGGGTCATGGGCTTTTCCACATAGACGTCTTTGCCAGCCTTACAGCAGTCGGTGACGATCTTGCAGTGCCAATGGTCGGGGACGGGCGCGTAGATGCAATCAATATCCTTGCGGTCCAGCAACTCCTCGTAGTGCCGGGTGACGGGGATAGGTTTGCCGACGATTTCTCTCGCGAGCGCTGCCCGGCCATCCCAGAGCTCGCAAGCGGCAACGCATTCGACTCCGGGCAGGCCAATTGCTGTGGGCAGCACCCCCCCGCCACGCATGCCACAGCCAATAATTGCGAGCCGGACGGTGTCGCTAGGCGGCACTGGCCGAGGCGAGGCGGCAATCTGCCGGGGCTCGAGCAAGAATGATCCAGCGAGCGTTCCACCTGCCGTGGTCCGCATAAAGCCGCGGCGAGTCATACCTTTGTGAGACATAGCGAGACCTCCTGAGGAGAATGATGAATTAACCGATTATCGTAGTACGACAGCCTGGCGCGCGCAAGCGCGAGTAGCGCAGCGCGGCCTTGCGGCCGCAACCAAAGTTGGCGGATTCTCTGCCATCGCCCCCTTGGGGGAGAGGGCGGCGCGCAGCGCCGGGTGAGGGGGTCCGCGAAAACCTTAGTTAAGGAACCAAGGCTTTGCGACCTTGCAGCGCAGAGTCTCTGTCCCGCCTTGCAGGAAGACTCCGCGGCTCTTCCTCCGGCAATTAGAGTTCAAGGACTTCACGCAATCCGTCCTCGACCTCGATCAGCTCTGCGGCGGAAAGCGTGTCCAACCTCTCCAGAAGGCGTTCCCTCGAGACGGCGCGAATCTGATCTGTGACTGCGACGGCGGGGCGACCCGAGCAAGTGACCCTTACGAGAACTGGAGGTGCAGCCTGCGGCAGGGTGGAGAGCGGAACCACCACTATAGTCCGACTCATCCGGTTGAGAGTGTCTGTGGTCACCACCAGGCACAGGCGTGTCTTCTTAATTTCTGATCCGAGCGTTGGATCGAGGCGGACCCGCCAAATGTCGCCGCGCCGGGGTTGGTCCGGTCCAGGACTCGGAGATTTCGCTGGGAATGGAACCGAATTCTTCTTCAATCTCCTGGACCTCGGAATAGCTATTCGCGATTTGGCAGGCTCGCGCCAACCTGGTTTCACGCTGTGCGAGTTTTTCGGCCAGTGCCTGAGCCAGGAATCCTGACCTGTCGCGCGAGGGAACCCTCTTCGTGAACTGGTCCACCAAATCTATGGGGAGCGTAAACGTCATCTTTCGTACTGCCATATCACCATATTCCGGCCAGAAACCGGTGGGCGAGTCAAGTAAATTAGTGCCCCCAATAGGGGTAACAGGTAGCGCGGACCTGTGCTTTTCAAGTCCGCGGTTTTGGTGTGTATCCACGCGAAAAGCTCTCCACCGCGACTGACAATACGGTAAGTATAGCGTCCCAGCCGGGCGGTGAGCACAGGGTGCCTGTGGAGGATGACGCATTCCGAAGCACGCTCAAGCGCTCTGGCCATGGGCGATAACCTCTGGGTCGCTACAATGGAAGAGTGGCAGTTTGCGCATACCTTATCCCCAACGTAATCAGCTCCAGGCGGGGCTTGCGTAGGTTGCCAATTGTATCGTGGGAAATTCGCAGTGATCGCGTCCTGGGCAGCGAGCCTGAAAGGGACGCCCAGGCCCAGCGCGACCACGAGAATTCCAAAGGCGCGCTTCATGACCTAAAATCCGGCTGGCGACGACCACTCTGCCGTGCGGTGCTTTGTTCACTACCAAACGAAAAACGCCGACGGCCGCGGTGCGATCCGGAAAATGATTGAGCTGGTTCTGCGTGCGTAGGGAAAGTTGGACGTGATCATGAAGTATTACCTAGCCGAAAGCTAACGCGCACAGCAGAAGGACTTGCGTTCGCTTACACACCGAGCCGCTTGCCAATGGCCGCGGTGCGCTTGGACGCCGGCGGTGCGGGAGTCAAGGGAAAAAGGTGAAATTCGGTGCGTCAACCCGACGGCAATTCCTGCAGACCGCTGCCGCGGCCAGTGCAGCGCTTGTCGCCCCGGTCGCTCGCACGTTTGCCGTGCCCGCCGCACGGCCCCTCGTCCAGTTTTCGAACGTCACTCGCAAAGCAGGCATCGAGTTCGTTCATTACAAGGGCAACCGGGGAATGTCCACCATACTTGAGGAGGCGGGCCCCGGCGTGGCCGTGGCGGATTACGACGGCGATGGATTTCAGGATATCTACTTCGTGAACGGCCGCGATCGTTACGGTCGCGGCACCAAAGCCCGCAACGCGCTGTATCACAATAACGGCGACGGAACATTTACCGACGTCACAGAAGCGGCCGGAGTGCCCGGAACACTCTACGGTTTGGGCTGCGTGTGGGGCGACTACGACAACGACGGGTTTCCTGACCTTTACGTCTGCCAATATGGTCCCAACATCCTCTACCACAACAACGGCGACGGCACGTTTACGGACATAACCCGAAAGGCGGGCGCGACAGGCATGGACACTGGAGGCTGGTTCCACACGGGTGCGGTATTTTTCGATTCCCGCCGCGTTGGTCGTCTCGATCTCTATGCGGGCAGCTACTGCAACTTCGGCCCGCACAGCCAACGCTACTGTGACATCGGGAACGGCATCATCGCGAGCTGCATTCCGAGCGCTTACGGCGGGACACCAGACGCGTTTTATCTCAATAATGGCGACGGCGCATTCATCGAAGCCGCCAAAAAGACGGGAATCTATAATCCGAGAGGCAAGAACCTTTCGGTCCAGGCGGGCGACTACGATAACGATGGCTGGCCGGACCTGTTTGTCGCTAACGATGGCATCCTGGCCTATCTGTATTACAACCATCGCAACGGAACGTTCACGGATAACGGCCTCGCGAGCGGCATGGCGATGACCGCGCAGGGAAGAACGATGGCCGCAATGTGCATTTCGCTGGGCGATTACGATAATGACGGGCTACTCGATCTCTACATTTCCGACTTTCAGGGTTCGCCGGACCACCTGTTCCACAACGTCGGAGGGGGCTTATTCGAAGACGTAAGCTACCGCTCGGGGATCGGAGCTCCAACGCTCAACGTGCTCAGTTTCGGCGGAGGCTTTTTTGACTATGATAACGACGGTCGGCTCGACATCTTCATCGCCAACGGGCACGTTTATCCGGATATCTCGAAGCTGATTCCCTCGGTGACGTACCGGCAGATCAACACGCTTTTCTACAACAACGGCAACGGCACGTTTACCGACGTAACTCGGCAGTCGGGCGGCGGCTTCACCGTGCCGTACGCTGGCCGCGGCGTGGCGTTCGCTGACTTTGACAACGACGGCCGTGTGGAGATGGTAGTGGCAAATAACGGGAGCGAGCCGCTTCTTCTTCACAATGACGGTCCGTGCCAGAATCACTTCGTCAATTTCAAGCTCGTGGGCGTGCGCAGCAACCGCGATGCGTGCGGCACGCGGGTGACGCTGCGCGCCGGCGGGCTCAGCCAGATCCGTGAGGTGATGGGCGGTGGCAGCTATCTCTCACAGAGCGATCTGCGCCTCCATTTCGGCCTTGGTTCCAGCGCGCAAGCGGACGAAGTTGAAGTGAGATGGCCGAGCGGCGCGCGCCAGCTTCTCCGCGGCGTCGCAGCAGATCGGTTTTATCGAATCGAAGAAGGCAGCGCGCGGCTGGAATTGCAAGAATTCCGGCCACATCGTGCCTAACACTACTATGTCAGGCGTTTATAAGCGACGTTTGGCTGATAGGCTTCGTAAGCCAAAATCCGCCCGGAGGCGGCTCCGGAGTTTGCGAGTGGGTGGCACCGGGTGAGAGATTCCGGGGTTTTCCGCTCGGCGGTGACGCGGTTCTGTCATGGCTGATTCCGCGCAGTTGGGCCGCTCGGCGGTGACGCGGGTCCATAACGGCTGGCTCCGCCTAGTTGGGCCTGCTGCCGGGCCTGAATTTCGGCATTCAGTTTTGCGACGATCGCCTGCTGGCGATCGCCATCCTGTTTTAGATGGAGTCGGTAATCGACGCTCGCCAGCGAGACGCGCGCCTCTACGAAAGTGGGGCTTTGCTTGACTAACGCGTCAAGCGTTTTCCTGGCATCCGTAAGTTTTTCCATTCCGATCTCAGTGAGAGCGACCTGGTATTCCGCCCTGGGCGAGCCCGGCCGCACCTGCAGCGCACGGCGTAGGTACGATAGTGCTTCTTTGTATTTCTGCTCCTGATTCAGCATGTAAGCGAGATAGAGGTTAGGCTGGAATTCATTCGGATCAATCGCCAATTCCTCTTGAAAGGCTTGCATCGCTTTGACGCGAGACCCCGCCTCAAGCAGCGCCCTGCCATACAAGCCGTGCGCGAGCGGTATCTTAGGATCCAGCTTGAGGGCCCGAGTGAGCTCGTTGATGGCGCCTCCGATGTCATTGATCGCCAGGTGCGCTTCGCCGAGCATCACGTGGGCTACTGCGGAATTTCCGTTGCTCAGGATTTTGTTCACTAGAATTTCCCCCTGCACAACCTGCTTATCCTGAATAAGCGACATCCCAAGCAGATAATCCAGTGCTTCGGATTGCGGCTCGGCGGCCTCGAGCGGCTTAAGGAGCGCCACCGTCTTTTCGTATTCTCCGAGGCGGAAGTAACAGTCACCCAGCAAAAGCGCAATCCTCAGGTTCCCGGGCGCCGCCACATGCAGCGGCAAGAGTCCGCGCACGGCCTCGCTAAGTTGCATGGCTTTGTAGTGCGCCAGCGCCAGATTCAATTCCACTTGCGGATTACCAGGCCGAATTTTGAGCGCCCTTTCGTATTCCTCGATCGCCTCGGCATACTTGCCCTGATGGGCGAGCGCCGCGCCCAGGTTAGCGCGCGCTACGAAGTTTTCGGGATCTAGGGCGAGGTACTTCTCGTACTCGCGAATAGCTTCGTCAAATTTCCCCGCCTGGTGAAGTTGAATGGCTCGGACGAGAATAGACCGCACAGGAGCGCTCGCTGTATTGGGAGCGGGTTGCCAGGAGAGTTTGTCCGTTGGGCGTGCGAAAGCTGTGCAGCACGCCGATGTCGCGAGACAAAGCAGAAACCAGGCAAGCCACCGTATGATGGAAACCCTGGCCGACCCCTCACCCGCCTGCGGGCAGAAGCCGCTCCGTCGCTGAAGCTCTGGAGCATAAGCGACCTTCGGTGGGCGCAGGCCCGGCTCGCACCGGCTGGAGACAGCACCGGCGGCGGTCCACCCTCTCCCCGAGGGCTGAACTTTACCCCTATTTCCGGCTGGACACGGGGGTGGACATGAAGTTACTACTACGCAGCGGGTTGCGGAGGGCCTTGTATCAGGGCACGGCTTTAGCCGTGCCGAGGGAAGCTGGGTCTTAGGGCGGGGCTTTAGCCCCTGACCGCAGCCGCAGCGACTAAAGCCGTCATTCTGCTGGCTTTCAGTCGGCACGGCTGAAGCCGTGCCCTGATACACCCCCCGTGTCCAGCAAAAAATGTGGGACACGCTTAGCCCCGAGGGAGAGGAGAACGGCTCCATCTCATATTTTCCCTGGCGCTGCAAAGGGACGAACTCACGGACGCTACGTCGAGCAGAATATGCGCAAAAGGCACATTCTCCAAGGAGGCACGGTGAGAATTCCTTCACCGAGAGGGCTATGATGTGGGACAAGTTGCGAGACACGGGACTAGCTTAAATGAAAAAGGGGCGGCCGAAAAGGCCACCCCTGAGATCGACTCCCAGTTGAATTATCCTCGAGCCTAGAAGAGGAACTTGACCCCCAGTTCGATGATTCGATGGCCCTGCTTGACAGGTGCAACCCCAAAATCAGGGTTATTCTGCTTGCCGGTGGTTGGGTCAAAGCTGAGGGTAAGATTTTCGCCGTTGGGGAAAGACCACAGCGGATCGTTCATGAAGTTGTAGCCCTCCACACGGAACTGCAGATTTTTTGACTCCGTGATCTTGAAGTTCTTGAACAGGCCTAAGTCGGAATCCCAGAATGTCGGTCCGTAAATGGGAGGAACGACGAACGGACCGTTTTGGCCAATGGCTGTCGGATAGGCGAAGCAGTTTCCGTTAACAAACTGGTGCGGCCCCAGGTTGCTCTTCGGGTTGCACGTTTCGATTGGGTTGAGTTGAATGTCAGGCGTCCCCAGCAGCGATTCATTGCTGATGTTGAAGGTGGTGCCCGGGACCTTGGCGCTGTTGAGGTTCATGTAGAAGTTCTCATTTCGTGATCCCGTCAGGTTCTCGCCGCTCTGAATCGAGGTAATACCTGTAAGTTGCCAGCCATTGAGGGCCCCCCGGACAAACCGGTTGTAGCCAGAGCCGACGCCCGGGAGCTGTATTGAATAAGCGGCGTTAAAGAGTTGGGAGCGGTTCGTAGGCTGGACGCCGTAATTGTCTGCAAGGTCAAATTGGTCATAAAAGCCGGTAAGCCCCATGGCTTTTTCCAACGTATAGTTCAGATCGAGGGTATACCGGCCACGGGTGCGAATCCACGATGCCTCCAGCGAGTTGTAATTTGCATAGCCCAGGCTCACTACGGGATAGATGTCTCCGTAGCCCGAGTACGGGCGAAAAAGGTTGGAATTAAGCGTATTCGGATCAACTCCGCTATTGTTCGATGACAGCATGGCACCCACCGGGACCAGATTGATGTTCTGCTCGTTGCCGCCCGCGTTCACACCGCCGTTGCCTTGGGTGGCAAGGTCGCGGCTGCGGTCGCCGACGTAACCGACTTGGAGCAGGCTGGACCAGGGCAGTTGCCGTGAAATGGTGAAGTTCCAGTTCTCCGTGTACGGCTCATCGCTATCCGTGGCGGAGACCGCAGTCGGCTCGCTACCAGCGGCCGCGAAAGGTACCGTATTCAATCCAGCCGCGCTCGGGAAAAGCGGTGACGGATCGATCAGTATCGGCTGTTCCGCGCCGTTCGCCAGTGGAACGATCCCGCTGAGGCCAACGCTCTCCTCTCCCGCTGTGGTACCCAAGCCGCTCGTGAACTGGCCCGAGTGGTAATGATAGACGGCAAAGCCGCCTCGCAAGACCGTCTTCTCGCTGTTGCCCAGCTGGTAGGCGACGCCGATGCGAGGGTCGTAAAAAAGGGCGCGGCTTGGAAAGCCGCCGTTCGGAATACTTGGGTCTTTGCCGTGCCACGTGAACCCGCAGAAGGTGGGCGAGACAGCACACGACGTGCCTGTATACAGCGACGGCTCAAAAACGGCATAGCCGTAGTTCAGGCGGTCCTGCCATGGCTGCATGTGTTCAAAGCGCATACCATAATTCACTGTAACTTTCGGTGTTACCTTCCAGTTGTCCTGCGCGAAGAATTCATAGTCGTTCCAAGAGATGTCGTTGAGCCGGTTGAAGTTTTGTTCATTATAGTAGCTCGCAAGACCCAACACTGCATCGGCATAGGAATCGCCCGTGGTAAACGGATTGTTAGCGGAAACGAATTGCATTTGTCCCTGGGTATACGCGCTATCCGGCTGAGTGTTCTTAATGAACTCATAATAGAAACCGCCTTCGAGGGTGTGCGAGCCGATAACCTTGGTAAGGTTGTCGCTGAAGCTGGGCATGTACTTATCCGCGAACAAGCCCTGAGTGGGGCCGCCCACATTAAATCCACCGGCGTCGGTCGATATCAGCGCCACCTCACAACCACCGCACCCAATACTGGGAATCTGGGCAATGCCATTCTTGAACAAACCTGCGACGTTGTAACCGACGTTCGTGCGATCCACTTTTGCTGGATTCTCAAGAATGTTCGGGAAGAGGACCTCCGAATACCCAAGAACCACTTCGTTCGTCATCGTGGGGCTGAGAATGTTAGTCAAACCCCCTGCAATCGAATAGGACGCGTTCTTGCCCTCAATCGGGGTGGGATAGGGAACCTGCGTGGCATTCGAACCCCAGAGGGCCACCGGGAACAGTTGCGTCTCGCCTTGCTGATTATATCGAACAAACAGTTTAGTGCTGTCGCTAATATCATAGTCACCGCGCGCGTCCCATTGCCAATCAGGTTGACCGTATATTTCTGCTTGGACGTAATTAAAGCCACCTGTCGTGTTGGGATTGGCATTGGGCGCTGGATAGAGTTTCATCAGCGCCAGCGTGTCTCTGGACATATCCGCAGCCGGGATTTGCCCCCCAGGAAACTGCGCGAGGGCTGCTGCGTTCAGACAGGGGGTGTACGTGCCAGAGGTTCCGCAGTTTACCCCAGGAGGGGCGCCGGAGCCGGTGATGTAACCCGCGTTCGCATCACCAAGCTGTTCCATCGACGAAGTTGAGAAGTCGCCGTTCATAACCGCCGGCGTAGGAACCGTCGCCTCAAGCAGGCCGGTGTCCAGGGTTTGATGGAAATACTCAAATCCCGTAAAGAAAAACAGCTTGTTGCGACCTTTGTTGTAACCCTCTCCCGGAAGCGGGATCGGGCCGCCAAATGTGAAACCCGGGAAATAGTAATCCTCTTGCGGCTTCGGTGAGTTCGACGCGTTGAACTGTGCATCGTTGGCATTCAGCACGTAGTTCCGAGCGTAAAAAAAACCAGAGCCGTGGTATTGGCTGGTTCCGGACTTAGTCACCGTAGTGATGACAATCGGGCCTTTTTCTTGGTCGGCGCCAAAGTCAATGGTCGAGACCTTCATCTCGGAAAGAAAGTCGGAGTTCGGATTGACCGGGGTGTCGCAGTCGCAGCCGGGGTCGGCAACGTGTGCGCCGTCCATGAGGATGTCGGCAGTATTTGTGGGCAACCCATAATAAGTGAAAGCGTCATTGAGAGGGCTTTGGCTTGTCTCGCTCCCATTACCATTCGCGTTGATGCCGATGACCTCTCCGTCGTAGTTTGCCTTGTTATTCGTGCCGTTCTGGATCGCCATAGCCGGCATGATCTTAAGATACTCGGCGGCGTCACTCCCTACCTGGACGAAGTTCTGAAGTTCCTGCGTCGTCAGCGTCTGGGATATTTCCCCTGAATCCACGGGGACTATGCTAGTAAGAGCCCCCGTAACTTGGACCGTCTGCGTCGCACTGCCAACGGCAAGCATGACGTTCAGGTTCCGCTTCTGGCCGCCAAGAAGGCTCAATCCTCCTGCCATATAAGTCTTAAACCCCGCCTTCTCAATCGTCAGCTTGTACGTAAAGTTGCCGACCGCCACCGCAGCGAAGGTGTAATAACCTGCGGAGTCCGTGACCGTGGCATACGTGTTCCCCGACGCCTCGTTAATAAGTTTGACGGTTGCGGCCGGCACTCGGGCGCCCGACACGTCACTCACCACCCCCGTTAATGTGGAGAAGAGCGCCTGCGCGGATAACCGAGCCGTAGGAGCCAGCATAAGTGCCGTGCCCATAAATAACTTAAGCCATGTCCTCATGTTTTATTCCTCCCAGCATCCTGCCACCCGGTCGTCTCACCGCGTCGAGGTAGAGACCAGATTTAAACCCCGCTGACATGTCGCGCGCCCGTAACTGATCGGCTCTCTCCTCAGCAGCCCACAGGAGGAGCGAAGGGTCTCATGAAGGTGCTGCCCTCACTCCGTTGGGGAGAGGGTGGCGATCTCGCCTAGCGGGAGAGCCCGTGAGGAAGTCACGACCCCCCATCTGACTCGGAGCCCCGTTAGTATTTTTAAATTGCTTAGCTAATGGCAAAGTATTACATCGTAATTTGAGGCTTATGTCAAGGAGTTTCTGTTATAGGTAAGTGGGTCAGTTTGGACTTGTAGCGGCGAGTTTACCTCGCCAGATGGCGGCATGAAGCCGCCTCTACATCAAACTGACCCACTACGCTGTTATAAAACGTAATCCCTGAGTTGCGGGCTCGCCCGCTTTGTAGCGCCGACTTTTAGGTTGGTATTTGGCCGGATGCCGGGCTGAAGCCCGGCGCTACGAGCCCGAAA